>NZ_CM001398.1:1516912-1833825 GCF_000241055.1 Oenococcus kitaharae DSM 17330 | reverse complement strand
GAATCGACGAGTGCTTCCCAGTCAGCAAGTACGTCTAGTTCGGAATCTACGTCGGAACCAGTTCCTGAGTCTCAGTCAGAATCCAATTCAAACGGTCCAACAGCAGCGGCCACTCATAAGAAAACTTCCGGTATGCTTCCGGTGACTGGTAAGAGTATCAATGATCTGACCACTTTGGCTGATCTTGGTTTACTCGCTTCTCTTGGATTAGTCGCTGGCAAAAAACGCCGCAACCGGAAAAATTCGGCTGATTAAAAAGTCTCTTATTCAAAGTAAAAGTCATCTAACTGAATTAGATGGCTTTTGTTTTCTATCCTAACTATCTTGATGATTAAAGCATTTAAAACAATTATGTTTCACAAAGACTTCCGATCGCGTTTTCTATGGACGGCGTTAATTCTGATCGTCTTTGAAATTGGCCAGAATATTTTGATTCCTGGTATTGACCGGGGCAGCCTCGCGAGATTAATCGGCAGCCAGTATGCCTTGAATTTAGCGGCTAGTGTCACTGGTGGCAATTTACATCGTTTTTCTTTACTGGCTATCGGGCTCGGTCCCTATATGTCAGCTTTGATTGTTTGGCAGGCCTTGAGCTCAATTAAGGCTTTTCACTTGGATCGCATCTCAGAGCGTGGTGACCATCTGCTTAAAATGTTGATTACGATCTTGGTCGCTTTGATCCAAGGCTTTGTAATTGCCCAACAGGTTAAGACTTCACCTGCACCGTTTCTTTATTGGTCAAATCCACTTGCTGCAACGCTCATGATCACACTGCTTTTGACGACGGGGGCTGTTTTTCTTTCCTGGCTGTCTGATATGAATGCCGAACTAGGCATCGGCGGCCCAAGTGCTTTGATTGTTGCTGGCATGATTAGCGGTTGGTTTGTACAGATTAGAAACTTCCTAGAGGACTATTTATTTGAGAATTTTAATTTCAATTCAATTATTTTGGTCTTTGTGTTGGCCTGCACCATGCTGTTTATTTTGATGATGATGGTTTTTATGTATCAAGCTGAACTGCGGTTGCCGGTTGCACACATTACGATTGACAGTTCGCTTTCTGCTGATACCTATATTCCAATAAAATTGGTGCCCGCAGGTGCGATGCCATTTATGTTTGCTATTTCTTTCTATGCTTTTGCACGCTATTTGCTGTTATTTGCGGCTTCTTTTTCCTCAGAACCCGCTTGGATCGTATCCTTGCTGAAAAATACGAATTTAGATCAACCTAATGGCATTATTCTTTATTTGCTCGTATTGAGCTTATTGTCCTATGCTTTCGCTTTTTTGAATATTAATCCTAGTGATATTGCAGAAAAACTGCAAAAGAGTGGTGATTATATTTGGAATATTCGACCGGGCAGGCCAACGCGCAAATATATTAGCCGCCATTTGATTAGAATGTCTCTAGTAGGCACTTTGTATATTGATTTAGTATCAGCTGTGCCACTGGCGATCGGTATTCGTGATCCCAGTTTTACTGGCTATGGTTTATACGTGGGTATGCTGATTACATTAGTCAGCATGTTGTTGACCGTGATTGATCAGGTGAAAGCTTTGACGGAAAAATACAATTACAGTGCTTTACTGCCGCTTCCTGAGGCAGAGGTGAGGAGGAAACGTCCATGATTTATTTCGTGCCTGCTTGGCTGCACAGTGGATTTCGTCCAACTGATTTTGACGATACGGTCCATCAGTGCCAGATTTTTAGCAAGGGTGATGTGGCAATTGAATTGATGATGATTCAATATGCGCCTAACCTATCTACTAGTCTGCATACGCAGAATTTGCTTGAAATTCCGCACTGGTCTGTTTTTGATGACATTCAAGCGACTCATTTTGACTCTTATCGTGCCCTAACCTTTGATGATTTTAGTTGGCCTGAGCAGATTGAAAAAATCTACACACCTTTTAATATCGTTGTGCAGGATCAGCGCGGTCGGATTGGCCAGGTCGCTTTTAATGATGAAGGACAACTTTCTGAAATAGTTCGTTTTAAAGGTGACTTGATTGTTGAAAGACTACTGATTGACAGCCGTGGCTTTGTTTCCAGTATTCTTCACTACGATGGACAGGGTCAAGCAGTTTATCACGATTATTTAGACCTATCTGGTAATTGGCGTATTCGCGAATCTTTGTCGAATGGTCAACAAAGTATCACGGTTAATCCGAGTTTTGCTGATGATTTCCAACGATTGAATTATGACAATTTAGATCAAGTTGTGATCGAATTTACGAAAAAACACCTCTCGCAGCGGCATACTGATGCAGATACGATCATACTGGCAGCCGACCCCGAACAAGATCAGCTGATCTGGCAAGCGAGAACTTCTGAAAAAGTGATTCTATCTTTTTTTGCCAACCGTTATCGCATGACTGATGCAACAGATGAACAACTAAAAAAAGAAATGACATTATCGGCTGGCCTGATTGCTGATGAGAATCACAATTTAAAGCGACTGGAACAACAAATAAAGGACTTTTTCCCGAGGCTCGAACAAGCTGCTCAGTTAGCTAAACTATATGAACTAACACCTTACGATACGCGATTACAGTTAGGACAGAGCCAGCGTGAGAAAATGCTGACCATTTATATGCCGGTCAAACAGATGCCGCTCGCTTCTGCGGGCAAAATTGTCGATCTGCTGTTTGCCAAGATGCTGGATAATCCGCAAATAGGCCTGTTTTTGGCCGTAACTGACGATGATCAGCTGGCCGAGCTGAACGATTGGATCAAAAAAAGAATCGCTGATATTTTTCAGATTGTTTTTCCTGATCAGGACGCTAATCCTGATGCATCGGATTTTCAGCAGGGAGAAAATCAGTTGGCAGATGTTCAGCCAGTGGATCCGGCACTAACTGAGGCTCAAGTATTTTTGTCACGTGTTTCCGTGGCAAAGGTTCAGTCTGAGCGTGCCGTTATTGCGAGTCTGAGACCGGTTAGATTGGTAATTGATTTGGCTGCCGAGGCTGATTTGTTTACTCAAATTGCCGCCATTAGTGCCGGTATTCCACAAATTAATTTGCAAGCGTCTCAATATGTGACTGACCATAAAAATGGTTTGATCTTAAAAAAACTATCAGATCTCAGTGCAGCGATTGATTATTATTTTATTGGTCTGCAGCATTGGAATGAAGCACTGGTTTATTCAGTCAAACAAATGGAAAAATACACGGATTTTAATTTGCTGAATCATTGGTTGGAGGCATTGGGTGAATAAAAGAAACAAATTAGTTAAAGTCTTGCAGATTGGCGATGAGGATTGGCGATCTCTACTGCTTGACGAGAAAAGCGAAAAAATTCAGTTCTTTTTTTGCGACGCTCAGGCGGTAGATCTCTCGATTCTGGACGAAAAATTCGGCATTTACTTATTCACGAGTATGTCCAGTTTAAAGCTGTTAAAAACACTTTTTCATCGTATTGCGCCTTATTACGTTTTATATGATGCCGCTTTAGCGCTTTCAAAGGAAGAACAACGATTATTACTTTCAAGAGAAGCCTATGCAATTGATATGTCTGATCCGATTAAGGTTTATCAACTTTTGAATCGCGACTTTACGGGCGGCCAATTGGGTGCGAAAATGTCTGTTGATCGTTTGGATATCGCTGATAGTTATACAGGGTTGATTCATTATGACGGACATTTAGGCATCGAATTGTCCGGAGATTTTGGCAGCCGTTTCTCCCAAATTTTAACTTGGCGTTATGATATTCCGCTTGGGCCTGATAGCGACTATGAACTGTGGCCGGCATTTGCGGTGGATGGCGGTGTACAGATTAAGCTGCGCGTGAGCATGATAGCAAAAGGCGGTTCGCATATTCAACGACAGGTTGTTATTGGCCAGGCACAATTACAAAAGCCTTTTCTGCTACAGTCTCATCGTGAAGATAGTTTTTTGGCCTTTTCTATCGAAGCTCAGGGTCGCGGCCATCTTAAAATCGGGCCCTTGCATTATCGCAAGTCTCGTCATGGTTATGGCCAGCTGGTTGTTGGCGGCCAGCGTCATGCTGATACCAAAAGGGAAGAACTCTTGTTTTATTTTAATCCTGGTGACTTAAAACCGCCTTTGAATGTTTACTTCTCCGGTTATCGCAGTGCTGAAGGTTTTGAAGGCTACGGTATGATGAAGGCCTTAAAAGCGCCTTTTCTATTGGTTGCCGATCCTCGCATTGAAGGCGGCTCCTTTTACTTAGGCTCTCGAGAACTGGAACGCAATGTACTGAAACAAATTGATACAGCCTTGTCCAAACTGGGTTTTAATCAGCAGCAGTTGATTTTATCCGGCCTATCAATGGGCTCCTTCGGTGCTTTGTATTATGGCAGCAGCCTGCATGCCGATGCGATTATCGTAGGCAAACCGCTTGTCAACATCGGCAGCATAGCTGCAAACGAAAAAATGATTCGTCCTGGCGGTTTTCCGACTTCTCTGGATATTCTGCGTTCTTTAACAAAGGAAACACGTCTTGATGCAGGCCAGGAATTAAACGATCGTTTTTGGAGACGATTTTTGGAGACTGATTTTCAGCATACGAAAATTGCGATTGCTTATATGCTGAATGATGATTATGACTCAACGGCTTATGATGATCTGCTATCAGTTTTGCAAAAACAGCATACGCAACTAATCAGCAAAGGTATCCCTGGCCGCCATAATGATAATAGTCCAGCTATCAATGATTGGTTTTTGCGCCAGTATCACAACATTTTAAGACACGATTTTCAGAGAGGCGCTGAATGAAAACAGATAATGCCACAATCAGTCATATTATTTATTGGACCAGTGGCGACTCCGATGATTACCTATATGGCAGCTCCGTGACTTATTCAGCGCTTGATCGCGTGGACTTTGTCAATCCATTAATGCCAGCCAGCTTTAAGATTCACGCTTGGCAGTCGATCACTAATTTTCAGAATGACCGAACTGTTCCGCAGCTGCCGCCATTGAAAAGAGGCCATCACTATCATATTGAAATTGATGCTCAGAGCAGGCCGGAGAAGACGCTGTATACGCAAATATTTTTTTATACGATTGCGCAAGAAGAAATCGAGATGCTGACTATTACTGACCAGCAGCAGGATTTTGTCTATCCTGAAAAAGCTTTTTCTTATGAGGTCAGACTGATTAAGGCGGGCCTGCATGAATTATTATTTCATGAGATTAGAATTAGTGAAACACAAGTGCAAGATGCCCAAGCAGACGCTGTGGAGGCTGCTTTGATGCCATCATCCAGCCGTCTGACATCATCCTTTGCACATGCCGATCCCCAACTGCATCAACTGAATCTGCTCTTTACAGAGCCCTCTAAGAATTTTTTCCAACAGATCGATCCCGACCAGCTGCCCCTTTTAAAAAATCTATTAGTCATTAATGATCAACGTCCTTATGCGGGCTTTTATCTCGCAGATGAAGACCAGCGTGATTATGAACGAGATTTTCGGATATATATCTCGCACTTTTGCCAGAAACACAAGCTCTCGGCGATGAATTTGATTGCTTATGGACCCATTTCCAGCTTTGCAGCCCTTTATTACCGCCATGTTTTTGCTCATGCGCAAGCTTATATCAGTGCTGACTATTTATCTCAGCCAGCTGATTTAAAACAATATACAAGAATCGGATCAAAACGTCAGCAGCATCTATCGACTATTTTGACAGATTCAGATCATCAATTGCGTTTAGACCAAGATTGCCACTGCTATTTGTCACTTGCTAATTTAGAGCAGGGTGTTGACGGTTTTATTCAAAAAACTGTTTTCAAGCAAGCGCGTTTACAAAAGTTGCCTTATGCAGAACTGAATCAGGATAGGAGCGAATGACTTATTATTGTGAGAAATTTTAGCCTAATTAAACACCAGCATCGCAGCCCGCAGCATCTGCTGAAACAAATTAACGATTTACAGGATCAAATGGCCTCTTTATCCGATGACGCGCTGAAAGCTCAGACAGCTGTTTTTAAAAAGCGTTTGGGTCAAGGAGAGAGTCTGGACGATCTTCTACCAGAGGCTTTTGCAGTTGTTCGCGAAGCTGACTACCGTGTTTTATCCATGAAACCCTTTGATGTCCAAGTTTTCGGTGCGATTGTCCTGCACGAAGGCAATATTGCCGAGATGAAGACTGGAGAAGGCAAGACCTTGACAGCTACGATGCCCATGTATCTGAATGCGTTAGACGGGCAGGGCGCGATTTTGGTAACAGCTAATGCCTATCTGGCTGAACGTGATGCAGAGGACATGGGACGCGTTTACCGCTGGTTGGGCCTTTCTGTGGCAGTTGGCGTCAGCAGTGATGAACAAGATCTGACCGTCGATGACAAGAAGAAAATTTATGCCTCAGATATTGTCTATACGACTAATTATGCGCTGGGTTTTGATTATCTGATCGATAATTTGTCGACTTTTCCTAGCGAAAAATATATGCGGGCCTTTAATTACGTCTTGATTGATGAAGTTGATTCTGTGCTGTTGGATAGTGCCCAGACACCCTTGATTATTTCTGGTGCGCCGAAAGTGCAATCTAATTTATTTGCCGTTAGTGACAATTTTATCCGTACTTTAAAAAAAGGCCCCGATTTTAAACTTGATGATGAAGAAAAAAATGTTTGGCTGACCCAACACGGCATTGATCTGGCAGAAAGATTTTTTGATGTCGATAATTTATTTAGTGTTCCGCACCAAGACTTGTTCCGCCACATCGAATTAGCTTTAAAAGCGCATGAGCTGCTGAAACTGAACCGGGATTATGTTGTTGAACATGGAGAAGTTCAATTATTAGATGCGATTGACGGCCGTGTTATGCCGGGTACTAAATTGCAATCTGGCCAGCATCAAGCCATCGAAGCCAAGGAACATGTTGAATTGACGCCTGAGACTCGCGCTATGGCCTCAATCACTTACCAGAATTTGTTCCGCATGTTTAAAAAAATTTCTGGCATGACGGGTACAGCTAAGATCAGTCAAGAAGAATTTTTGGAAACATACAATATGAAGGTTATTTCAATTGCAACGAACAAGCCCACGATTCGTCAAGACTTGCCGGATCATTTGTATCTTTCTTTGCCTGAGAAAATTGCTGACTCAATGAAAAGAGTTGAAGTTTTGCACAAAAAAGGCCAGCCGGTCCTGCTGGGCACTGGTTCTGTTGGTATGTCGGAAATTTATTCTAACATTCTGTTGGATAAGGGAATTGCTCATAACGTGTTAAATGCTTATAACATTCCTAAAGAAGCTCAAATTGTCGCTGAGGCTGGGCAAGCTGGTGCCGTGACGGTGGCAACCGCCATGGCAGGACGCGGGACTGATATTAAATTAGGTCCGGGTGTGGCACAGCTTGGCGGATTGGCTGTGATCGCCACTGAGCATATGAAAAGCAAGCGCGTGGACGATCAGCTCAGAGGAAGAGCTGGCCGTCAAGGGGATCCAGGATTTAGCCAGTTTTTTGTTTCTTTAGAAGACGATCTGCTGATCAAACAAGGGCCTGAATGGGTTCGCCATTACTTTAGAAGGAAATCGAAAAAAATTCTCAGCAGGCACAAGTTCCGGAGTTTGGTAGACAAAACGCAGCGTTACGAAGATGAACAGGCCCATCGTACGCGAATCCAAGCCTTAGAATTTGATGAGAATCTGCGTATCCAGCGGGACATGGTTTACGATACTCGAAATAAAATTATTTTCTTTCAAGGATCTTTGGATGCAGAAATTCTTCTCATAGCCAAAATGGCTTTCAAAGACTTTTTCGCTCACAAAGAGAACTTGCAAGAGACGAAAATTGTGCGTTTTATCTTAGACAACTTGGACTACAACTTCGTAGATAGCCCCAACGCCTTTCGTAGCCAGGACATGAAGGCGATGATCACGCTTTTATTGCCCTTGGTTAAAAAAAGATTAATGGAACGGAAAAAGTTCCTCGTTGATTTCCAACAGCTGGTTCACTTCGAGAGGATGTCGATTTTGAAAGCGATCGACACTGCTTGGGTCGAACAAGTTGATAATTTGCAGCAGTTAAAAGTTGCTGTTGTTAATCGTCAATATTCACAAAAAGATCCTATTTTTGAATACCAGCGTGAAGCAGCTCTTTCCTATGCGAAAATGAAATCAGTTATTCGTTTATCGGCTTTAAGAAACTTTATGTTAAGCGACCTAGTCAAAGAAAAAGATGGCAGTGTTTCAATTTACTTTGCTTAATTTTATGGCTATGAAGAAAGATAATTAAAAACAGCAGGTACAAGGGGGAATAATGAAGTTTCATATTACAAATCTTTACGGTCAATCACAAGCCAGCACGGCCCAAATAGCACAAAATATGGTGGCTAAACAGGCTGAACAATTGGGTTTTAAAGAAATTGGTATCTATTCATACCCGATTCGAAGTGACCATGGGCAGGAAATGAGCAAACGGATAGACGGCATGCTGGCTAGTGTCAGTTATGGCGATCTTGTCGTTATGCAGATTCCAAGCTGGAATGGCGTTGAATTTGAGGAAGCTATGGCACGTAAATTAAGAGCCTATCAAGGATTGAAATTAGTTGTTTTTGTGCACGATTTTATTCCTCTGATGTTTGAGAATAATGCTTATTTAATGAAACGCTATATTGATCTCTGCAACCTTGCCCATGTCGTCATTCTGCCCAGTCAGAATATGCGCGAGCAGCTTGCTGACAATGGCTTAACTGCCCAGACTGTGATTCAGCATATGTGGGACCATCCTCAAGACATGGATGTGTTTAAAAAAAATTTTGAAAAAAAATTCTATTTCGCCGGCAATCCGGACCGTTTTCCATTTGTGAAGAATTGGCACTACGACAGCCCACTAGAAGTTTTTGCAGATACGCCGACTGATTTTGATGCGGAGCAAAACAAGCATGTTTCCTTTAGCGGCTGGAAAAGCGGTGCTGATCTGCTGCTGCATTTCTCGGGCGGATTCGGGCTTGTATGGAGCGAAAATATCAGTAATCAGGCTGAAAGGAACTACTCCAAGATCAATATTTCTTATAAGCTGTCAGCTTATTTATCTGCTGGTATTCCTGTGATTGTTAATCGCGGTATCTCTAATCAGAGCATTATCGAAGACAATCATCTTGGGCTGGTGGCATCTTCGTTAGATGAAGCGAACGATATGGTAAGTGCGCTAACTGAAAATCAATATGCAGAAATGGTGAAACAGGTTGAAAACTTTGCGCCGCTTTTGAGAAAGGGCTATTTTACAAAAAAATGTTTGATTGACGCAATTGGCAAAGCCTTGATGGTTCAGGAGCATTTAGAAAAATGACAGTTTATAGTTTTAATCTCGGTATTGGCTGGGCCAGCAGTGGTGTTGAGTATGCGCAGGCCTATCGAGCTAATATTTTTCGAAAGTTGCACCAACCAGCTAAGTTTATTTTTACAGATTTGATTCTCAATGAAAACATTGCGCATTTGACAGAGAACATTGGTTTTCAGGATTCTGAAATTATTTGGCTTTATACTTTCTTCTCGGATTTTGAAATTGCGCCTAGCAGTTATCCCTTGTCACAATTAGAAGCTAGTTTTCCATTCGCTGCTAGCAGCGTGGAGAGAAGCGAGAAACAAGTCCGCTACATATTCCAGAGCAACAATACAATCGTCACAGCCTACCTAAAGCAGGGCTCGTCTTTTGTTGAAAGAGTTGAATATGTTTCTCGAGGGAAACTGATTCGCAAAGATTATTATAGTTATGGCCGTTTTTTGACGGAATATTATGCCCCTAAAGATAATCGCGCACATGCCTATTTGCGGCGTTTTCTGAATGAGAACGGGAGTGTTGCTTTTGAAGAAGTAACCGATGATCAGGGTCAAGCGTTTTATCGTTTCCCGGATCGTATCATTGATTCTAAAGAATTATTGATTCAATATTTTGTTTCCTGTCTGCATTTGACGGCAGATGACAGCTTGATTATTGACCGCTCGACTGGTATCGGTCCATCCATCATGAAGGCCAAAGGGCCGGCTAAAGTTGGCGTTGTGATTCATGCGGACCACTTTAATGCTGGCAGTACGAATGATGATTATGTCCTATGGAATAATTTCTATGAATTCCAGTTTGAAAATGCGGCTGACACTGATTTTTTCATTACTGCCACAGCCCAGCAGAAAAAATTGCTAGCCAAGCAATTTGATCAATACATGCATACTCAGCCCCGTATTGCTGATATCCCGGTTGGCAGTATCGATCATTTGTCTTATCCAACAGAAGCGAGGCGGCCTTATTCCCTGATGACAGCTTCTCGTATTGCTGGAGAAAAACATATCGATTGGGCTGTGATTGCTGTCAGCCAAGCACACGAAAAAATCCCGCAGCTGACCTTCGATATATATGGCAAAGGTGGCGAAGAGCAGCGTATTAACAAGCTGATTCAAAAATTAGGCGCAAGCGATTATATCCATTTAAAGGGCCATGTGGATCTAACTAATGTTTATCAGCATTATGGAGCCTATTTATCGGCCTCAACCAGTGAAGGCTTTGGCCTAACCTTGCTAGAAGCGATTGGGTCCGGCCTGCCAATTATTGGTTTTGATGTCCGTTATGGCAACCAGACCTTCATCAAAGATCAGCAAAATGGCTACTTAATTCCTTCGGACCGCAGCGAGGAACTCCACTTTAATCTTGATGAGATGAGCGACAAGATAGTCCAGCTCTTTACGAAAGATGATTTAAAAGCTTTTCAACAGCAATCCTATGATATTGCCGAAAACTTTTTAACAACAAAAGTAGAAAAGAAATGGCAGCAATTATTGGAGGCAATTCATGATTAATTTATTTGACAATTTTAATCAAGCCAGTCAGGATTTGTATGCGTCTTTGCAGCTTTCAGGTTTTCATCAGCCGACGATTGTGATTAATGATAATGGCTTTCTGCCCGACCAGGTGCAGTCTCCCTATGCCTTCTTTTCGACTGGCAATCATGACTTGCAGGGTAAGCCGAAAAGTTTCTATGAGATCCCGATACCAAAGTTTTGGGAAATTCGCGCAGATGGTAATGCTGCTGATATCTTTGATGATGGTGTCAAACGAGGCCACATGACTTATTACCTGCCGCTGGCAAATCATCGCATTGTTTCTGAGGTGGCATGGTTCAATCGGCAGGGCAAGACACAGTCGATTGATCACTATGATCGTTTTGGCCGGCGCTTTGCCGAAACAACTTGTGACGAAAATGGCCATTGGTTTGCGACCAGCTACTTTAGTTTGTCTGGCACGGAGACGATTATTGAAAATCATCAAACCGGTGATATTATCTTAAATTATCATGCTCAAGTTTATTCTTTTCCTTCGAAGACGGATTTTGTCTTATTTTATTTAAAGGAAGCTCATTATAAGCTGGATCGCATTTTTTATAACTCGCTTTCAACACCCATGCTGCTTTCTTATTCACTAAAAACACCCGGCAACGACGTTTTGTTCTGGGATGAAGCGCTTGGCGAACAGATCCCGGGCAATATGCAGGTCATTTTAAATGATGATCAGCAGCGTACAAAACAAATTATTTTTCAAAATCAGGCTGACTTTGAACAAATGATGAGCAGCTATCAGGGCGAAGGATTAAATAAAATTCACTATCTCAGCTTCTTGTTTCAATATCTCCGTGAGAATACAGGCAAAGCGAATGCTTTGATTTTGACAAATTCTGACCAGATCGAGCAATTAGAAACACTTGTACGAGCATTGCCCGGCATGCATTTTTCGATTGCTGCTTTGACGGAAATGTCCAGCAAATTAATGGCTTTCGCTGATTTTGACAATGTGGATCTCTATCCAAACGTTCCTGCCCCGCTTATTTCGAAGCTATGGGCTGACAATGATTTTTATTTGGACATTAATCATGGCAATGAAATTCTGTCGGCTGTACGGAAAGCTTTCTTGCATCAGCAGCTGATCTTATCTTTTCAGAACACTTATCATGCTGCTGACTACGTGAGTCCTGACTTAATCTATGATGCTGGTAATGGTGACGCAATGATTAAAGAGCTACAATCGCTCACAGCAGATCCTGATAAACTTAGGATAGCTTTAGCACAGCAAAAACATCATTTATCAACGTCAACCAGTGATGACTATCGTCACATGCTAAATTGATGGCTATAAATAAGGAGTAGAAAATCTTGGCAGAAAGAAAAGACAAATCATCGAGTCCTTTGCGTCAAGAAATCAGTCACGAACTGGAAGAGATGCGCTACGACCGACAAGAGAGTCCAAGAAAACATAATGGCTATTCTTTTACTCAAAAATTAATTTCTTGGTTAGTTGTATTGGTGGTCGTTGCTGGTATTGTTTATAGTTTAATTGTTGCACTGACTTCCCGTTAAATTAAAATTTAAAAAAGTTCCGTAGTAAAAAGACCGCTATTTGTGGTCTTTTTTGATAGGCATCAATGGACTAACGGCTCGCAGTGGCTGTCTCAGTTGAAATATGCTGAGTCCTTGACAAGAGTTTGCGGTATTTACCAGGCGACATATGCTGCTCATGTTTGAACAATTTAATGAAATAGCTGACGCTGTTGAATCCACAGGCAAAACAGATTTCAGTAATGTCATTGTGCGTTTCAGCTAGCATTTGACCAGCTTTATAAAGCCGAAAATTATTGATGTAAGCAAGCGGCGTCTGGTCATAAGTTTTTTTGAATTTGCGAATAAAATATTCACTAGAGAGGCCGGTTATTTGTGACAACTCAGGGATCGTAATTTTTCTGGCGTAATTTTCGTGAATATAGCTGACTGCTTGGAAGAAATGTTCATTTAAATCGACATGGTCCTTTTCGGGACGGGACTGAAAGAGATGGTCCGAAAAGAAAAGGTCGAGCAGTTCTAAAATCATAATTTTGCTCTGAAAATACCAATCTTGTTGGCCAGCAGCGTGTGCTGTAATAATGTGCTGCATTAAGGCACGGTATTTCGCATTGCGATCAGCCGGCAGCAGCGTGTCCAGGACAATTTTGCCAGTCAGAAAAGGTTTGATCAATTCCACCATCATTTGATCTTCATAACTGCTTTTCAAAATTTCCGGAGAAAAGACAATCGCGTGATGCAGTGAAGGCGTATTTTTGATCGAACGGATTTCATGCAGGACACGGCTGTTAATCAGGACGATGTCATTTTCGTGTACAATCAGCTTTTTCTCGTCGATCGTAAAACTCAGGTTGCCTTGTTCGACCCATATCCATTCCCATTCATCGTGCCAATGGTAGGGCACATTCAGGCCGCCATGCGGATAATCTTGGTCATAAATGACGAGCGGTGTGAGCGGGCCGCCGTGTTTTGTGAAATCTTTTAGTGTGTTTGTCAGTTTATTCATATCAATATCGTTATACTTTTAGTTGTTATTCTAATAGAAAACGCTTACAAAAACAAATATTCTTTTCTTTGGGGGGAAGTTTAACGATGAATGAGCAACTCAATAAGCAGGTGATTTACCAGATTTATCCGCGAAGTTTTAAAGACAGCAACCATGATGGTATCGGCGATCTGCCCGGCATCACGGAAAAATTGGATTATCTGCGCGATTTAGGCATCACAATGATTTGGCTGACACCGATTTTCAAATCGCCTAACCACGACAACGGTTACGATGTGTCCGATTATTATGCCATCAATCCTGAGTTCGGGACAATGTCCGATTTTGAAACCTTGGCAGCTCAAGCGGCTGACCGCCATATCGGCATCATGCTGGACATGGTTTTCAATCATACTTCCGATCAGCATGACTGGTTCATCAAGTCGTGTGCTTCGATTAAGCCTTACGATGATTTTTATATTTGGCGCGATGCCAAGGACATGGCAGCTGGTTCGGGATCGGATGACGAGGCTTCTTTTGGCGGTTCGGTCTGGCAGTTTGATGAGGCCAGGCAAAGTTATTACTATCATTCTTTTGATAAAAGCCAGCCTGATTTGAATTGGCGTAATCCGCTCGTGCGTGAAAAACTGGCCGAGGTGGTCAACTTTTGGATGGCTAAAGGTGCCAAAGGTTTTCGTTTCGATGCCATTGACGGTATCGGCAAAATTCTGCAGACGAAAATCACTCACGATTCCGACTTGACGCACCGTTACCTGACCGAATTAAAGAATCGCAGTTATGGCAAAGACCCGCAAATTCTGACGGTTGGCGAGACAGGCGGTGCGGATATTAAAGAGGCTAAACGTTATACGAACCCTCAGACCGGTGAAATGACGATGGTTTTTCAGTTTCAATTAATGAATCTGGATCATTTGCGTAATGGTGACTGGATCAAACGGCCAATTACGATGGCTGATTTTAAACGTGTCATCGGCCTTTGGCAGACTGAACTCAATGGTCAAGGCTGGTCGGGACAGTTCCTAGGCAGTCACGATTTTCCACGAATTGTCTCGCGTTTTGGCAACGATTCCCCACAATACCGGGATTTAAGTGCCAAACTGTTGGCGACGCTGATTTTTTCTCTGCAGGGTACACCTTATATTTTCCAAGGTGACGAAATCGGCATGACCAACTATCCTTGGCAGGCCTTGTCGGATTTTCGCGATGTCGAGTCGCTGAATTATGCCAATAAGATGGCAGCTGAGGGATTCAGCCAAGAAGATATTGTGGCACGTATCGGACAGAACAGCCGGGATAACGCCCGGACGCCAATCCAGTGGTCTGGGTCAGAAGCTGGTGCCGGTTTTACAGATGCCCAAAGCTGGATTGGAATCAATCCGAACTTTTCCCAAATTAATGTCAGCCAAAGCCAGCAGGATCAAGATTCTATTTTGGCCTATTACAAAAAAATCATTCAACTGCGAAAAGACAATCCAGTTTTACAAGATGGTGTTTATCGAGAAATCCCTGATACACCGGAAGCCGTTTTTGCCTTTACGCGGTCGGATGCTGCTGCTGATTTATCAGTTATCTTGAATTTTTCCGATCAAAGCCTATCTTGGCAGTCACCATTTTTGGCTAATCAGTCTGCTGTTCTGGCCGCTAATTATCAGGATCGCCGGCAGGGCAGTTTTAAAGAGGCTGTGCTGCGGCCTTATGAAGCGATTTGGTTCTCGTCCAAAAAGGAGTAACCATGAAAAAAAGTCGTCAAATTTACATATGGGTGATCATTGTTGCGGCAGTTCTGGTTGCTCTGTTCTCGATCTGGGCTGTCCGGATGCCGAAAAAGAAGGGTGTCAGCATTGAATTGTTTGTGTTTAAGCCGGAAGCGACTGCCACATTTCAAAGCCTGATTAATGGTTTTGAAAAACAAAATCCCAATATCCACGTCGAGCTTTCTGCGCCAGGCGGTGCCTACACAGTTTTGAAAACACGCATGGTCAAAGGCCGGGTACCGGATTTAATCGGCCTAGGCGGTGAACAGTATTATGTCGATTACGCCAAAGCAGATGTTTTCCGGAATCTGACGCATGACCCGCTTCTAAAGCAGTTCAGCCCTTCATATGTAGCAAATATGAAGTTTTTGGAAAAAAGCAGCCAAATCCATGGTGTGCCATATGCAGCTAATGTCTCAGGTGTTTTATACAACAAGACGCTGTTTGCAAAATCGGGATTGAAAATACCGCAGACTTGGCCTGAATTTATTGCTCTATGCAAAAGATTGAAAGCCGAAGGGAAAACGCCGCTGTATTTAGGCTATAAGGATGACTGGACGATCCAGCAGGCTTTTAACCCTCTGGCTGGTAATTTGATGAAAGCACGTGCCTTCAATATCACGGCTGCGACAATCGGAAAATACGATGCCGAATATAATCGGCCTTTGCAAAAACTGCGCCAGCTTGATCAATATTCGCAAGGAGACGTTTTTTCCTATAACTATAACGACGCTACTTCAGCCTTTGCTAACGGCAAAAGCTACATGTACCTGCAGGGAAACTGGGCCATTCCGTTAATCAAGCAGGTTAACCCAAAAATCAATCTTGGCATGTTTACTTTTCCTGCTAATAATAACAAGCCTAGCAAGAGTGTTTCCGGGATCGATATTGTCTTTTCCATTTCAAAAAAGACGAGGCATTATGCCGCGACGAGAAAATTGCTGACCTATATGCTGGCGAATGGCCCTTACGAAAAATATCTGAAGCAGCAATTTGCCTTGTCAACGCTGAAAAAGGCTAACACCTATCCAGCTTCAATCAGCGATGTGGTGCCGAATTTGCGTGAAGGCCGCATCACGATGTCGCCGCAATATATGTACCCGACTGAGTTGCAAATACCGAGCATGCTGCAGGCTTATCTGGTGAATCACGAGAAAGCCAAGACCTTTACTAATCAGATGAACAGTGGTTTGAAGAATATTTTAGGTCCACAAGGGGATGGCGAATAATGAGTCGCAAAAAAATATTTCTATTAATGACAGTGCCGCTGGTCGTGATTTTCTTTCTGTTCGATACGGTGCCGCTGCTGACAGGATTCGTCTACAGTTTGACGAATTCAAAAGGCTTTGGCACATTTCGATTTATCGGCCTCAGCAACTATTTCCGTCTGTTTACGGACGGATCGGTCCTATCTTCATACTGGTTCACCTTTAAATTTGCGGTCGTCACGACTGTTGTGGTCAACGTGATTGGCATTCTACTGGCCTTGGCCTTGAATTCAAATGTGAAGTTCAAGACCTTCTTCAGAGGCATTTATTTTCTGCCTTATGTCCTAGGCGGCTTGATCGTGGGTTATATTTTCAATTACATTTTCACTTTCATGCTGCCGTCAGTGGGCAAAGCACTAGGTTGGGTCTTTCTTTCTTCCAGTATTTTAGGAAACGCGGGCACCGCTTGGATCGGAATCGTGATCACGGTTGCCTGGCAGTCTGTAGCTTTTAACATTCTGATTTATATTTCCGGCCTGCAGACGATTCCCACGGATATTTACGAAGCGGCTAAAATGGACGGCAGCAGCAGTTGGAACACTTTCTGGACGATTACATTCCCACTGTTGGCACCTTTCTTTACGATCAATTTGGTTGTCAGCATGAGAAATTTCCTGATGGTCTTCGATCAAATCATGTCCTTGACTGGCGGCGGGCCGGCTTCTTCGACGACTTCAATCTCGATGCTGATTTATCAAAACGGCCTCAGCGGCAATCAATTCGGTTATCAAAGCGCCAATTCGGTGATTTACTTCATTATCATTGTGGCGATTTCCGTGTTCCAGCTGAAAGTTTTGAATAAACGGGAGGTACAGTTATGACAGCTCATAAAACTAATTGGCTAACAACGATTCTTGTCACGATCCTATCAGTCCTGATTCTGATCCCACTATACATGGCGATTGTTATATCTTTGAAAAAGCCATCGGAAATGGGCACAAATCTAGCCAACTTCTTCCGTTTTCCGAAAATTTTACAGTTTGCTAATTTTATAGACGCGATCACCACGACTAATTTCTTTCAAACGGCCTTCAATTCATTGGTGATTACGGTCTGCAGTGTCGTTGTTGTCGTCCTGCTAACGTCGATCATTTCCTACGCGATCGCCCGCAACATGAATAAGCGCTTTTATCGCTGGACTTATTATTACCTTGTGAGTGCAATGTTTGTGCCCTTTTCCATGCTGATGCTGCCTTTGGTCAAACAGCTGTCATTTCTGCGAATCGATAATAAATTCGGCCTGGTACTCATGTATCTGGTCTTCCAAATGTCGATGAGTGTTCTCTTGTATGTCGGCTACCTGAAAAATATCACGGTTAGCTTAGACGAAGCTGCTTATCTGGACGGCGCCAACAGCTGGCAGATTTTCTGGAAAATTATTTTTCCATTGCTAAAGCCCATGCACGCCACGGTCGCTATTCTGACGGCCTTAGCCTCATGGAATGACTTGCTGCTGCCATTGGTTGTATTGAGTGGAAACGGTAATTCAGCCGTCACATTGCCGATGGCGCAGTTGGTTTTTCAGTCGCAATTCGGCACAAATTACAATCTGGCCTTTGCTTCTTATATGCTGGCGTCGCTGCCGGTGCTGATTTTCTACCTGTTTGCACAAAAGCAGATTATCAGTGGTGTCGTCAATGGTGCTGTGAAGTAAATCTACTTGTGAAGCCAAACAAAAAGACCGCCCTTAGCAGCGGTCTTTTCATATATATAAAATCAATCAATCAATGACAAAGGGAATATTTTTATAGATCGCATGATCGGGATACAGTTCGATTAATTTATAACCGCGCGCCAGTTTGCCGTAAGTGTTATAGCCGCTGACGTTGCCGTAGACCAGGTCAATCCCCTTGTAGCTGCCCGTAAAATTATTGTCATGATCGTGGCCGGCAAACAGGGCTTTGAAATTCTCTTTTTGCAGCAGACTGTAGAAGAGGCCGGAATTAATTTCCGGTGAACCGACTTTTTCGGCTATCTGACCATCACGGATCAAGTTTTGTGCCTGTGCAAATTCAGGGATCGGAATGTGAATGAAGCCTAAATCGGCACGATCCGGGTTGACTGGCTCAGGCAGCTGAGCAAACCAGCGGATCTGTTCAGGGTTGATTGGCTCGTACAAGCCCATACGATTATTGCTGCTGTAGGCACCGCTGTCCCAGACATAGAGCAGGTGAGACAGCTCTCGGCTATTGCGATCAAAGACTTTTAAGACGTAATTTTCCAAATCGTGAAAAACAAAAATATCATATTTGCTGGCAGGATGCTTAATCAACTTTTCCAGCTCGCGTAGACGCTTGCGGTCAAAATCTCCCTCGGTATCATGATTGCCGTAGGTCACAGCAATTGGCGTATCGATTTGGTCAAACATACGATAAAAATAACTCAAAACTTCTTCAGGCTGCTTGATTCTATTTCCCCAAATCAAATCACCTGTGATGATAATCAGATCAAAATGTTCACTGGCTAGTACTCGGCCGATGCGTTTGAGCGTCTCTTGATCCTCAACGGAAAAAGGGCGGCTGCCCAGATGCAGATCAGTTAGCTGGCAGATTCTGAAGGCTTGTTGGTCAGTGGACAATAATTCCATGAGAAAGCTCCTATTATTTTGCTGCTACCTTTATTTTACTGGAAAAAGGCTGCGACTTGGCCCGCCTGCAGAAAATTGTTTGTAAAAATACCGGCAACACCTTTTTTCAGTAGTTTCTTTTCTTCTGAAGGGTCATCGACGGTCCAAATTCTCTGCGGCAATCCGCCTGGGAGCTTTTGGTAGTGCTTTAAATGAAGGCCGGCAAGGTGATTAACTTTCATAAAATGCTCTGGGTTATGCACATATCTGGCATGCAGAAAACAATATTGGCCTGTCGGATCAATCGCGTAGCCATTTCGAAGTGAATTCAAATAGAAAGAAGAGTAAATAACAGGGAATTTCAAATCATAACGGCTGACCATGTCCATGACGATATTTTCAATGTTTTCGTAATGAAACATATCCGTTTTAAATTCTAAATTCAGGCGGATAGGCTGCTGATTAACCAGTTCCAAGAATTCTTTTAAAGAAGGAATCTGCTGGCCATCTTTTAAATGGTTCTGTCTTAATTCGGCAAAAGTCTTGTCTTTGATAAAACCGCTGCTGTCGCTGGTACGATCCAAACGTTCATCGTGCATGATCACGGGGATGCGGTCTTTAGTCAGATGGACATCGAATTCAATGCCGTCAGCATGGTGCTCAACTGCATATCGAAATGATGAGAGAGAATTTTCCGCTATTAGCGCGGGAATACCACGATGGGCAAAAATGAGTGTTTTTTTATCTGACATAAGAGGCACTTTCTAACATTAATTTGACCAGCCGTTTGCTCGGTTGTTGTTAATTATATAGCTGTTCATGGCTTTTTCGGCCTGCTTGCACATGAGTGATATTTTCCGTCGTCGTCACAAGACTAATTCATCTCGAACACGTGCTGCATCGGATTTTTCTTGACCAGCTGGATGAGTTGCCTGTTTGTCAGGTCCTTTAAGGCGAGGCCGACAGCGCGTTTTGATAAACCATAATTTTTTGCTTGGCTGAGGATGTCTCGGTCCAGCAGGCCTTGGTCGATGCCAGCCGCAAATAGGCCGGACTGCAATAGCGTGTTTAAGACATAATAATCCGTCTCAGCCGTCGCATGCTGTTGACGGATTTTTTCATTTTTCAGTTGAAATGCCTGGCAGCTGGCACTTAATTCTTCAAGCAGCTGCTGCTGTTTTTCTTCAATCATCGAGAGCATATCCAAAACAAAGAAACTGCCTTCTGCATAATTCCGGTAGTCGTCGACAGCAGACAGCGCTTTTTGAAATTTTTCCTGGTTGTCGCTGATAGCACTGGCAAGGCTCAAAGCTGTGATGATATCGAGTTTTCTGGCCAGATATGATGTCAGTATGTAGCGGGCTGTACGCAGATTGCCGTCGTAAAAAGGCCGGATATTAATGAAATAAGCATGTGCCAGCAAGCCTTTAATCATAAAGGGGATATTCTTATTAGAAATAAACTGCAGCCAATGCTGCAAACGATTTTCCAAGCCGTTTTCATCAGCCGGCAGCTCATAAGCGCTGTCACGATTTTTATCCAGTACAGTCGTCTGACCGGCACGGAAAAAGGCGCCATCCGGCAGCTGCTGAGAATCGATCAAGCCAACTAGCAGCTGATCATAGATTTTGCGGATATCAACGAGGCTTTCAATCCGCTGATAGTCTTTTCTAACAAGCCTGCGATACATACGCGCCATCGGAGCAAAACGGATCTGCTGAAAAGATTTTGTATCGGCTTGCTCCATTGCGATCGCAACCTCAGGCCTAGAGGGCTTTAAGCCAGCCAGCTGATTGGTTTTGAGCAGTTCTAAAGCCAATTTGTTGTCGATATAAAGCTGTCGGGCTTGAGTTGGCAACTGGGCCATGAGTGATTTGATTTCTGCCGAATTATATTCGATCCGTTCCGATGAGATTGCGATTTCTCGTAAAGGAATCAGAAAGATTTCCCGGCTATCCTCGGCGAGGGTGCGTCCTTTTTTAAGATATGGGAAGAGGCCAGTTTTGAAAACACCATAGTTCTGCTGCCGGCGGTCGTACTCGGCCTGAATTGTCTTGATATCATTATGCGCCTCGTAGGCAACTGTTTTTAATGTTTTATAAGCCATCTTGCTCACTCATATTTTAACAAAATAAGCAAAATGGGAGAATTTAAAAACCATAATCATAGTCCCTTCGCTAACTTGGGCTAATTTACGAAAATTGTTCGTTAAAGTCCATCATACAATGAAAATAGGAGGTGACCATGAATCTAACATCCACGGTAATTATCGCAAGCTACAACGGTGAAAAATATCTCCATGAGCAGCTGCAATCAATTTATGAGCAGAAAATGCCTGTGACAAAGGTACTGATTTCTGATGATGGTTCTTCGGACAATACGGCACAAGTGGCACGGGACTTCGTCGCCCAGCATCATTTAGGCGGTCGTTGGGATTTTCAAGTCAATGCAAAACGCCTAGGCTGGCGGGAAAACTTTCTTCATATGTTAGCCCAGACCGATACGGATATTGTTTTTTATTGTGATCAGGACGATCTTTGGTATGACGACAAGGTGTCTGAGTCAATGAAAATCTTTACTAATCACCCAGACGCAGAGTTGCTGGTATCGGACTTTGATTACCTGCCGGCCGGACAAAATCTGCTGACAATGTTTGCAATAGACGAACCGGATCATCAGAATCTGACACGTGTGTCTGCTACTTTGGCGAATTTAATGACTTTGCGTCCAGGCTGTGCGATGGCTGTCAGGAAAACTATCATACCGACTGTTCTGAATATTTTTCATGAGGTACCGATTGACGGTAATGGACTGCCGCAGACACATGACCAGCCGACCTGGCTGGCAGCTATATTAAGGCAGTCTTTGTATCATATTAAAAAAGCTTTGTTTGTTCGCCGCGCTCATGCAGACAGTGCTTGGCAGCTGGAAAAACGGGCTAGTGGCGGCCACTTTGCCGCTATTCCAAGCGAAAATGACCACTTTCCGCTCTTTATCAAATCAGTTCAGGCATATCTTGACCGCCACTCTTTGTCTTATCCAGAACTTGCAAACAAATTATTGGCAGAAATCGAAACTCGCTTGTTACGCTCCGAAGCTTGATTTCGTCAAAAACATAAAAATTAAAAAATAGAAGAATTTGTATTAATTCAATTTAAACGAATTTATATTTTTAAAAAAATTAAAATTTCATTTTATTCATGATGATCTAATTTTACGCATTTCATTCAAAATCCTTTGTATACTGAAGTTGTTGCTAGCAGCGGGTTTTCGGCTGTCTGCAGCAATGTTTGTGTGTGACAGATTTTAGCTGTTTTTCCATGAATAACCCTTCTCAAAGCTGACTTGCAATTTGCCCTTTTGTTAGAAAAATTTACAATGAGAATTGGGGGTGGTTATGAAATTAACAGCAACATCAATCATGGCGACCTATAACGGGTCGCAATTTATCTCTGATCAATTGCAATCAATCTATGATCAAAAAAGTCAGCCGGATCGGGTCATTATTCGTGATGATCGTTCCAGTGATGACACAGCTCGAATCGTTAAGCAATTTATCAGCAACCGTCATCTCGAAAAAAGTTGGGACTTTAAAGTCAATCCAATTAGAAAAGGCTGGCGTCAGAATTTTATTCAAATGATTAGCCAGGCCAAGACGGACGTGATTTTTTATACTGACCAGGATGACCTATGGCACGAAGATAAAGTTTCGGATTACCTAAGCTGCTTCAGCCAAAATAATGATATGGAAGCTTTGGTGTCCGACTACAGTTTTATTCCAAAAAATCAGAATATTCTGCCAATGGCGAAAATTCCTGAAAGCGGGCGAGATCCGCTCTATAAAGTGATTCCAAATTTGTTTAATCTATTGATTAGACGCGATGGATGCACTTTGGCATTTAGAAAAACATTGATCCCGTTCTTAAAGGAAGTCTTCCAAAAAGTGTCCACGGACTCCAACGGCCTGCCGCAATCTCATGATCAGGCGACCTGGCTGTCAGCACTGTTGCGCGGTTCTTTGTATCATCTGCACAAGCCTTTATTGTATCGGCGTGCGCATCAGGACAGCACTTGGCAAAAAGAGATGAAAACGCATCCCAGCCACTTTATTGAAGATGTCGATGAAAACCCGAATTTCTTGGCTTATTTGAAGATGATTCGGCATGTTTTGATCGGGGATCATCTGTGCACAACATTTGCAAATATTCAATTAGAAAAGGAAATCCAGCATAAAATCGCTGATTTCTCCAAGCTGGCAGTCTGATAAAGAAGACGACAGTTTTGAAAGGAGCCTCATGAAAGGCATTATTTTAGCCGGCGGATCAGGTACACGTTTATATCCGATCACAAAAGCAACGAGTAAACAGCTGGTTCCAATTTATGACAAACCAATGATCTATTATCCGATGTCTGTGCTCATGCTGGCCGGAATTAAAGATATTCTTCTAATTACGACTGAGGAATTTCTGCCTCAGTTCCAAGAATTGTTTGCTGACGGTTCTCAAATCGGCTTACATATCGAATACAAGATTCAACCAGAACCTAAGGGCTTGGCTGAAGCTTTTATTCTCGGCGAAGATTTCATTGGTCAAGACAGTGTCGCTTTGATTTTGGGCGACAATATTTATTATGGTGCTGGTTTATCAGCTTTGCTGCAGACAGCTGAAGCCAAAAAGACCGGTGCGACCATCTTCGGTTATCAGGTCAAAGATCCTGAACGTTTTGGCGTGGTCGAATTTGATAAACAAGGACATGCTTTGTCGATTGTTGAAAAACCCGATAAGCCTAAATCCAACTATGCCGTGACTGGCTTGTACTTTTACGATAACGATGTTGTCGATATTGCTAAAAAAGTCCAGCCTTCAGCACGCGGTGAGATTGAAATTTCCGATATCAATGCCGAATATCTGCGGCGCGGCGACCTAGACGTGAAAGTGATGGGACGAGGTTTTGCCTGGCTTGATACAGGTACGCATGATTCGCTTTTAGATGCATCGAATTTTATCGCGACGATTGAAAAACAGCAGAATCTGCAGGTGGCAGCTTTAGAGGAAATCGCTTATCGCATGGGTTATATTTCCGTCGATCGGCTGATTGCTTTGGCTCAGCCCTTAAAAAAGAATGATTATGGTCAATATTTATTAAGAATTGCCGGACAGGAGAAGAAATAAATGGTGAAATTGATTGATACACAGCTTCAAGACGTCAAGCTGATTGAAACAGACGTTTTTGGTGACAAGCGTGGTTTTTTTACTGAGACTTGGACGAAAGAAAAATTTGAAAAACTAGGTCTGAAATTCGACTTTACGCAGGATAACCAATCTTTATCGGCTGAAGCCGGCGTTTTACGCGGTATGCATTATCAGATGGCGCCTTACACACAGACGAAAATTGTCCGTGTTGTGACAGGTGTTGTCTGGGACTGCTTAGTCGATATGCGTAAAGGCAGTCCAACCTATGGTAAGTGGGAAGGCTACATTCTATCTGAGTATAATCACCGTCAGCTGCTCGTGCCAAAAGGCTTTGCTCATGGCTTTGTTACTTTGACGCCGAATGTCAATTTTGTCTATAAAGTCGATGGTTATTATGCGCCGCAAGCAGATCGTGGGATTGCTTTTGATGACCCTGAGATTGGTATTCAGTGGCCGACTGATGTTTCTCATGCGATTCTCTCGGAAAAGGATCAGCATCATCCGCTTTTCAAGGATGCGGAAAATAATTTTGTATACGGAGAGATATAAACATGGCTATGAATATTCTTGTCACAGGCGGAGCCGGTTTTATCGGGTCGAATTTTATCCATTATATGCTGCACAAGTATCCGGACTATAATTTGATTGATCTTGATTTGCTGACCTACGCCGGCAATCTGCACAATTTTGACGATATCAAAGACAATCCGCATCATATTTTCGTGCATGGCAACATCCGCAATGCTGAACTGGTTGACTACTTATTTAAAACATACGATTTTGATGCAGTCGTGAATTTTGCCGCTGAGTCGCATGTTGACCGCTCGATTCTGCATCCAGAATTGTTTGTCCAGACCAACGTCGAGGGTACTGTCAATCTGCTGCAGACAGCCAAAAAATACGGTATTAAAAAGTTTCTCCAAGTGTCGACTGATGAGGTCTATGGTACCTTGGGCAAAAATGGTTTCTTTAATGAAGAGACGCCTCTGGCTCCTAATTCGCCATATTCGGCTTCAAAAGCCGCTGCCGACTTGGAAGTACGTGCTTTCTATGAGACCTATGGCCTGAATGTGAATATTACGCGCACGTCGAACAATTACGGTCCTTACCAGTTCCCTGAGAAGCTGATTCCTTTGATGGTGACAAACGGCATGACCGGCAAACAGCTGCCGATTTACGGTGACGGTGAAAACATCCGTGATTGGCTCTATGTCGAAGACCATGGCCGCGCGATCGATCTCGTATTGCACAATGGCAAACCTGGTGAAATTTATAATGTCGGCGGCCACAATGAGAGGACAAACAATCAGATCGTCCATTTGATCGTGGATAATCTTGGTTTATCGGCTGACCGGATCAAGTACGTCGCTGACCGTCTGGGCCATGACCGCCGTTATGCGATCGACCCAAGCAAGATCAAGCGCGAACTGGGTTGGGAACCAACGATTATGTTCGACGAAGGGATTGTCAAAACCATTGATTGGTATAAGACACACGAAACATGGTGGCAGCCTTTGAAGAGCAAGGCAGTCTTGAAATAATTGTTAAAAAGCCCGAATATCGGGCTTTTTTTTGACTTTGTGATTAACGCTTGACATTATCTCTGGATATTTAGTAACATCTTAACCTGTTGGGCAAAAAACCTTCAGGCCTGATAAATAAACTTTTTTGGGGAACTATGTCAAATATCAAAAAATATCTCTTAGTCTTTGGAGCAGGGTCTTTGCTGCTTTTTTCCGGCTTTGGCGTCAAGTCTTTTGCCGACTCTGTCTGGGCCGGCCATCAAAATGTTCAGGCTGTCAGGCAGGATATCACAACCTTGGCTGATCGTATTCAAGATAAGAATAGAAAAATTGTGGACAGTACTAATCAGCTGGCGGTTTTTAACAATCAGCTGACACAATCGCGCAACGATTTGCAGACAGCACAATCCAACGTCAGTGCTATGCAGTCGCAATTGATCAGTTTACAAGGTCAATTAAACGATGCGAACGCGTCATTTCAGGCCCAGCTCCAGCAGAAAATTGCTGAAACGCAGCAAGCCATTGCTGACGGCAATAATAAAGTTCAAGCAAAACAGCAAGAAGTTGACGCTAGACAGCAAGATGTGGCAAATGCAAGGCAGTCATTGGAGCAGGCAAATCGCCAAATTGCCGATCTGCAGAATCAGATCTCTCAATTGACAGAACGCAATAAAGATTTGGACGCTGCTTTAAGAGATGTTCAGGATCTTCAAAATTACGCGGATAACACCGTGCAGCAGAATCAATAATTATAAAAAAGCGATCCCGTTTGTGAGACCGCTTTTTATTTTGACCGTGAATTTTGAATTTAAACTGCATTGACAGGCTTGATTTTATCCAACGCATTTTTAACAGCGCTCTTAATCGCACGACTGGAAGCTGAGGCACCGGAAACGGCGTCCACATCGTAAGTGTTTTGTTCGACCATTTCGTCAGGCAGCTGCATAACTGCTTGACGGCCGACATCCTCACTTTCAGACTCTTTAAGTACCTCGACTTTGGCAATCTTATTATCCATGTAAGTGACACGGACAACGACTTGACCGCCGATGCCGGCTTCGCTGATACCGAGATATTGATTAGCAGCTGTCTCGTATTGATCCAAGGTTTCTTCGTCGCTGAGATCGTTGCTGCCGAGATTCGCTGTATTAGCTGCTGCTCGGCTTTCGATCACTTGATCACCCTTAACAGCGGCAGCATTTTCACCAGCAATCTTGCCAAAAATCAAGCATTCCGCCAGATTACCGCCGCCATTGTACTGGTTAGCATTAATGCCGCCGAATTCACCGGCACTATAAAGATGCGGAATCGGCTGATCGCTGGCATTCAGTACTTCGGCACGGCTGTTTCGCTTGGCACCGCCTTGTGTGTTCAGCATGGCAGTGGTTATTGGCGCAGCATAATAGGGGCCAGTCTGAGAAAAGGCCTGCATAGATGCCGGATCACGATGGCAGGCAGCATCTTCACCGTTTTCAGCGAATTGATTAAAGGCTGCGACTGTGTCTGCCAGTGTTTTTCGATCGGCTTGGATTTTGTCAGCTAATTCGTCTAGGCTGTCCGCTTGGATCACAAGTTTGAATAGATCCGGATAAGGCAGCTCTTTTTGCGCCTTGATTTTATCAAATTGAGCCTGGTCAAAGATCAAGTGGGGATGCTCATAAACGGTTGGGCTCTTCCAACTGCCGTGTTCATAGGCATGACCGTGCCGGCCGTCTTCGTCTTCACGCAGGTAGCGGCCACCGTCATCACCAGCCACAAAAATGCTGCCGTGTGATAATTCCGGCCATGGTGAGAGGATGAATTTGCCGCGCTCTTCCTCTGGATTATCAAACACGAGACCCGTATCAAAACCGTAACCTTCAAAACTCTTCATGTGCCAGAGCTTGGCACCAACTTCTTGGGCCATCCGAATACCGTCGCCTTTGTTGTACAATGTGCCAATCACTTTTAATTTAGGAACACCGATGAAGTTTTGAATATCGTCTTGATTGTTTTCAAACCCGCCCATAGCCATCACGACACCATTGCGGGCGCGGACATTGACAATTTGGCCTTTGCGCTGAATTTGGACACCTTCAACAGCCTGACTGTCAGGGTCGCTGATCAAATGCATGGCAGGTGATTCAAGCCAGACGTCAATTTCTTTAGCTCGGTCTGTGACTTGTTTGCGGAGGTTTTTCCATAGAGAAGCGTCGAAATAGCCGTCGTGAACCGTCGTGAGGTCCACTGTATCAGAGCCTTCATATTCTGGATATTCAGGCGATAGGCCGTTTGCAAACGCTTGGTAATTTGGGTCCCGATGAACTTTGTTGTAACTGGTCGGGTTTGGGACTCCTAAATATTTGGTGAAATAATCGCGCATATTAACCAGCCCGTCAACGTAAGTATCAAGTGTGTCTTCTTCGACGGAAATCGGGCCGAAAAGTTGTTTGAAATAGGTCTTCATTTTTTTAAAATCATAACCGGTGAGGACAAGTTGGCCGGCATAACGTGTATTTCCGCCTTCGTGACCGTCCGGAGCTGAATCGACTATCAGGACTTTGGCACCAGTATCAGCGGCAAAACGCGCGGCAGTCGCACCAGCGGCACCAAATCCCAGCACAATCACATCGTAAACAGCCGATTCCCATTGAATGGCGTTTTTCTTCGTATCTTCCATTTTTGATGGCTCCTTCTTTGGAATTTTTGAAACAAAATTAAGAAAGTCTGTAAAGCACTGCCTTAGAAAGTTAATATTATCAGATGTTTTCAGGTCTCCTCGTGCATCAAAGGCGTTTTGGGCAAAACCCAGCATCATTTCATCTCCAGGCATGACAAAAGCACCGACACCGGGTGAATCGAGAATTTGGCGCAGATGCTGCTGGGCACGGGAAGTTCCTTGAATACCCAACGAGGTGCCGACAATCATGACGGGCTTTTCTCTGAGGGGATGGATTTCCCAAGAAAGCCACTCAATGCTGCTCTTCAGAGCTGCCGGGATTGAATGGTCATATTCTGGCGTGGCGATAATCACGCCGTCAGACTGATCGATTTCGTGCTGTAGATGTTTGACGACATCGGGCAGGATTTTATCTTCGCTAAACAAGGGCAGGTTGCTGATTTCGACGATTGTAATCTGCGCCTCTTTGGCAAATTGACGCTGCATATAAGCAAGCAGCTGACGATTGAATGAATAGCTGGCATTTGTGCCAACCAATGCGACGAAGTTCAAATTTGTTCCTCCTGAATCATGGCTAACATTAATTGTGACTTTTTGAGCAAGTATGTTTAAAAAACAACAGTTACTTTCCCTGCCTCTATTATCGTCCTGGTGGCAGCGCTTTCAAAATAGCTCTTTTTGTGAGAAAATATGCCAAAAAGGGCATAATTATGAGCACTATCATTATCAGAGGAGACAATGGAAGATTTTTCATTTGACCGCCAGATCATTGATGTTTTGGAGACTGTTAAGCGCACGGGCAGCATTTCACAAGCCGCTGACGCACTTTTTATCAGCCAGCCGACAATCAGCAAAATCATTCGTAAACAAGAAAAAAAGTATCAAGTCGAACTTCTTGACCGCAGCAGTCATCCACTGCACTTGACCTATGCCGGCGAGTATTTTTTGGAACAATGCAAACGTTTTAATCAATCATATGAGACTATGCAGCATCATTTGCGGCAATTTGCTGGCGTTTCAGCTGGCAGCTTAACAATTGGTGTGACGCCATCTCTATCCTCAGTTGTGTTGCCCCAACTCCTGCCGGTGTTTTATCAACGCTATCCGCATATTCATCTGCATCTGCTTGAAAAGACCGCCAGCGAATTAGAAGAAGCACTGCTGAACCATGCGATTGATCTGTATATCGGTGTCACACCAGGTTACCGTAAAGAATTTTCCTGTTGCCGACTGTTCACAGATGGTGCGGTATTATTATTGCCCAGGCGTTTGTCCAGAGACTTAAAGCTGCCGCCAAGTATCGAGGATATCGGGCCGCTGGTTAATGGCCTGGATTTTATCAGTGAAGAAGAGGGCTCCTCGTTTCAAAGGCTTGTGAATGCTTACTCGGCTAAATATAATCTAGCGCCGAATATTCTTGTGAAAACGGCCCATATTTCTACGGCACGGAGTCTGGCTTGTGCTGGTTTTGCAGCGACATTGATTCCGCGTTTGATGTTGACTGAAGAGGTTAGAAAAGCCGACCTGCAAGTCATTAGCATAAGCCCGGAAGTCTTTCAATTTGATATCTCGGGAACTTTTGATGTGGATGTAGCGCCTAGCGAACCATTAATCAATTTTATGAATTTGGCCCAGGAAGTTTTCCAGCCGCCTTTTGGAAAGGAACAAGATGCCACTGTCGATAATTCATAAAAGTTATTACGCCTTGGGGACGCGGATCAGCCTGACGTTATTGCCGCCAGCTCAAGAGGCTGATCTAGCCGCCGCTTACGATTTAATTCGCGATTATGAAGACCGTTTAACCGTCAATCGGGATCAATCCGAATTAATGTCGATCAACCAAGCTGCCGGCCGGCATCCGGTCGCTGTTTCAAAAATTAGTTATGATTTGATAAAATGCGCTTACACCATCAGCAGACTCAATCTAGGTTTTAATGCTGCCATTGGGCCGCTCGTTAAATTGTGGCGAATTGGTTTTTCCGGTGCTAATCTGCCGGATCCGGTCGAAATTCAAAAACGTCTATCTTTGATCGATCCCGCTCAGATCCAGCTGGATGACGACAAGCGGACTGTTTTTTTAAAGCAAGCCGGTATGGAACTTGACTTGGGTGCGATTGCCAAAGGCTATATCGCAGACGCTGTTTTAGCCTTGTGGCAGCAGCACGGATTAAAGAGCGGCGTGATTGATCTGGGCGGCAATATTCTGTTGATGGGGAAAAGCCAGCACCCAGACGGATTGTGGCGTGTTGGTATTCAAGACCCGGATCTGGCGCGTAATCAGCTTCTGGGCAGCTTGGAAACACCTGCTCGATCGATTGTGACTTCTGGTATCTACGAACGTTTTTTACAAGTAGATGGAAAAAAATACCATCACATGTTTGACTCCAAAACCGGTTACCCAATCGCCAATGATTTAGCCAGTGTCACGGTTATCAGCCCGCGATCAATTGACGGCGATATCTGGACGACTTTGGCTTTTTATGCCGGCCTAGAATCTGGCTTAGTTATGATTGAAAAAGAGCCGGATTTGGAAGCTATTTTTGTGACCCGCGACCGGCGAGTGGCAGTCACAAACGGTTTGCAACAATCTTTTCACCTGCTTAATCCGGATTATCAGATGATTGAGCCATAATATTCCTTTAAAAAACCGCAATGACGGCTTTTTTTATTATGATTGGATTATGAGATATTTAATTACTGGTGCAAACGGCCAATTGGGCCGCGAGCTGCATGAACTGCTAGAAGCACAGAATTTGGACTTTTCTGCTTATGATTCTAAAATGCTGGATATTACGAACCGGCAAGCAGTGTTTGAAGCTGTTCAGGCTCAGGCACCCGGTGTGATTTTTGATGCTGCAGCTTATACAAAAGTCGATGCAGCCGAAGATGAAGGCAAAGCACGAAATTGGGCCGTGAACGTCGATGGTACTAAAAATCTGGCACAGGCCGCGGCTGCTTTTGGCGCAACGCTTGTCTATGTATCCACGGATTATGTTTTTGATGGCAAAAAAGAAACGCCTTATTTGGAAACAGACTCAGTCAATCCTAAAAATGAATATGGCAAGGCTAAACTAGCTGGCGAAAAGGCTGTTCTTGCTTCGCATGCTAAGGCCTATGTGGTCCGCACCAGCTGGGTTTATGGTGAATATGGCCATAATTTCGTCTATACGATGCAGAAATTAGCTGAGACACACCCGAAACTGACGGTGGTTAATGACCAGATTGGCCGGCCGACCTGGACTAAATCGCTGGCTGAATTTATGCAGCATTTAGTCGATAGCGGTCAAGAGCCGGGTATTTATAACTTTTCCAACGACGGTACTGCCAGCTGGTATCAGTTTGCCCAAGAAATTTTAAAGGGCAGCCAGGCTGAAATTGAGCCTGTCACATCGGAACAATTTCCGCAAAAAGCCTATCGGCCGCGCCATTCGATTCTGGATTTAAAGAAAGCCAAAGCAACCGGATTTAAAATCCCGACTTGGCAGGAAGCTTTGAAAATGTCGGGTATGATAGATAAGTAATGATATTAGATTTAGCAGATAAACAAGCAGTTGATAAATATAATCGCTTTGTCCGCACGAATTGGCGCGGGCAGGCCACACAAGATACTCTCTGGGCAGACTTGAAAGCCAATTGGGGGCATCTTTTTGTGTATCGTGAAAATGATCAGGGAGAAGTGATTGCGGCCATGACTGTTTTGACAATCGAAGCCGTGCCGGGACGGCTTTTAGCTTATTCGCCGCGCGGGCCGATTGCTGATTTTCAGAATGTTGATTTAATTGCCAGCCTAGTTGATGAAGCCGTTGCTGCTTTGCCAAAGAATACTTTTTTGCTGCGCATGGATCCGGAAGTCGCTTATGATGACGATTTAAATCAGCGTTATCTTGCAGCTGGTTTTCAGACGCGTAACCGCCAGGTCACGACGATGCATGGCAATATTCAGCCGCGCAAAAATATGGTAATGAGCTATCAAGGCATGGCCAACACAGACGATTTGATGAAACATTTCAAACGCGACTACCGCAACCAGATCCGCCGGGCTATCAAAGACGGCGTTAAGGTCACTTCTGGATGTAATCGGGATTTTGTCGACGCTTTTTACGATACTTATAAAAAAATGGCCGGCTATCAGCAGATTACTTATCGTCCGGAAAGCTATTTTTACCGCATGGTGGATTTGTTTGCCCAGACTGGCCTGCTGAAGATCTTTGTCGCTCATTTTCAGGGCCAGGTTATTGCGTCGGGGATTGGTTTTGCTCACGGGGATGAGATCTGGTACATGTATGCTGGATCGGACCGGGAATTTTCCAAACATTATGCGCCTTATCTCGTGCAGTGGGAGATGACGAAATGGGGTTTATCGCTAGGGAAAGCTGAATACGATTTTGGCGGCGTCGGCCAATTCGATCCTTCTGACGGCCTTTTTCGTTTCAAACATGGTTTTACCTACGAAGATGCACCGCGAGAATATATCGGCGAAGTCGACAAAGTCTTAGACCAGCCGGCCTACGAACAGTATTTGAAGACCTTTAAGTAATGGCAAAAAAGCAGGCTAGGACAAGTGAACATCGTTTTCGCCGCTGGCTGCTGCCGGCTCTTTTACTGATTATTTTTTTGTCCACTTTAGGCTATCTCGGTTACCAGCATTTTCAAGAATTATACGCGCGTATTCAGCCTTTAAAGGTCTATGAACCCAAGGGAAAAATTGTCAAACGATCTGATCCTTCCTATGCCGCCGAGATTCTTAAAATGATTCAATGGAATCCGCATGCCGATCAAAAAGAGGACAAAATCGGTTATGTGGCGATTCCTAGTCAGCACATTCTGCTGCCGATTTATGTTAATCCTTATAGCAGCCAGACGCTGAATTTAGGCGCAGCTTCAGTCAAAGGCCAACAATTAGGCCAAAAGAGCAATTATTCGCTGGCCGCACATAATTTTAATAACCATGTGACGGGATTTTCGCCTTTGCAACTGACTGAAAATCAAAATGCGCCCTATTTAACCAGTAGCGGGACACACGATGTTCATGGCCTTGACGGCATCAAAGTTTACGCAGCTGATAAAGAAAATTTGTATGTTTATCGCGTTGTTGTTCAAAACACGGTCTATAAAGACCAAGTGTCAGTCATGGATCCGGCCAATACCATCGGCAAACAGCCGACACTGACGATTATTTCCTGTCTGTTTCCCAATATCAATTACCGGATTATCACCCGAGCTGTCTTGAGCAAAAAATATCCCTTGATGACAGCACCGAAAACGCTGCTTCGCATTTTTGACATGCGTCTCAATCAGACCAATGCGCATGTCAATTGGTTTAACCCTGGGCAAGAAGAAGGATCAAACGGCGCCATGGGCGGATTCAAAAAATAAAGCAATAAAAAAGATCTGTTACCAGATCTTTTCCGTATCGTTCCAGGCGGCTATCGTGACACGACCGTCTTTTTTTGGCTCAAAAATCAGTTTGGAAATCGCACCGTTATCGAGTTTGTGAGAAGCGAGCTCGGCTGATTGAAATTTGTTTGCTAAGGCACGCATGAGACTGCCGTGTGTGACGACGAGCACATTATCGCCAGCCTTGAAAGTCTCTCGGATCATATTCAAGCCATGTGTGAGACGCTGATTGAATTCGGCTGAGTCTTCAGCAAGATGCAGCGGGTCGTTCTTTTTAAAAAGATCCATTAGGCCGTCAAAACCAAATTTTGCGATTGTGTCGCCATAACCAACGGCTTCTGCCTGCATGGTCTTATCAAAACCGTGATCATATTCAGCAACAATTTGCTGAATGGTCAAGCCTTCAGCGCTGCCGAAAAAGATTTCTCTAAAGTCCTTTTCAGCTGTTGGCAAAGCCGGAGAATCAGCTTGATTGGCGTTTAGAACAAAGCGGGCCGTATTGTAGGCACGGGGCAGGTCGGAAGAAAATGCAGCCTTAAAATGTACGCCGGCCAGCCTAATTCCGGCTGCTTTGCCGTCTGCAATACCTTTTTCAGTTAGATCAATATCTGACCAGCCTTGAAAGCGACCCATCAAATTAAAATAGGTCTGTCCATGGCGGACAAAAAATACGTTAATACCTTGTTCTGTCATAATTTCATTCTAGCACGCCGCGTAAATCCACCGCCGGCAATTCTGTCTACTTAATCAGTGTTTTTGGCGTATAATATTATGACGACTTTATGACAGATACGATAAGAGACAATGAACAGCAGCATCTGGATCTGGTGTTAAAGGAACTTGACAAGAAAATCGTCGAGACCGGCACACGGATCAGCAGAGCTAAAGACAATTTAAAAGAAGCTGAAAAGGGCTGGCAGGACATTCGCGTGAAGTTTTCCGACTTCAATGCGGTGGTTGAGACCGGCGCATCCGTCCATGCCCAGCAGCAGATTTTGGCACAGCGCGAACGCGATCAATCCCAGGCTGAAGTTCAGATGGCGACATTAAAAAAGCTGCAGGGCCGGCCTTATTTTGCGCGGATTGATTTTATTGATCAGAGTGATCAGGCAGCTCAAAAAGAGACAATTTACATTGGCCTGGCGTCGTTTGCTGATGAAAGCGGGCATTTTTACGTTTATGATTGGCGAGCCCCGATTTCTTCTATTTATTATGACGGCGCTTTAGGGAAGATTGATTACCAGACACCTGATGGGACGCAGACGGCTGACGTCAAGTTAAAACGCCAGTTTGAAATCGCTGATGGCGTGATTTTGACTTTATTCGATACTGAAGAAGCGGTTGGCGATAAATTGCTTTTAGAGGCTCTATCTTCGGATTCATCAACGAAAATGAAGTCGATCGTGACGACGATTCAGCGCGAACAGAACCGGATCATTCGAGACACAGATTCCGATCTGCTATTTGTTCAGGGCGCTGCTGGTTCGGGAAAAACGGCGGCTGTTTTGCAGCGAATCGCTTACCTGCTTTATCGCTACCGCGGCAAGATCACGTCCGGACAAGTCGTCTTGTTTTCACCAAACCAGATTTTTAATGACTATGTCAATGAGGTGCTGCCGGATCTGGGTGAAAACAACATGATTCAAATGACCTTTTATCAATATGCTAATTACCGCCTGCCGAAAATCGAAGTGCAGACTCTAGCTGAGCGTTTTGAAAGCGAAAACGATCCTGAGTCTGTGAAAATGACTGATTTTAAGGGCAGCTTGCCTTTCTTTAAGGCAGTTCGCCGGTATTCCGAACATATCGGCCGTTCAGGCATGAGTTTTCGAAATCTCATGTTTCAAGGAGAAATCTTTTTCTCATCTGAAGAAATTGCTGAAATTTATTATTCCTTCAATAGCAATTATTCGCTCAGTCAACGTTTGGAGGCTACCAAACAAGCACTGCTGCGCAAGACGATGGGCCGGATTTCCTCAGAGATGAAAAAACGCTGGGTGGATATCGCGATTGAAAATCTAGCAGCTAGTGATCTTGAGCTGATGCTGGGTGATCCGGACAAACGAGAATTCGAATCCGAAAAAAAAGAGCGCAACGAACTGGCTAAAAAAATCGTCCGCGAAGCGTTAAAACCTGTTTTCCGACGCATCCGCCGTGGTATTTTCATGAATCCTAACAAGTTGTTCCTCGGTTTTCTCAAAGCCGTCCCAACTTTGCTGTCTTTGGATCAATTCGGCATTCAGCCTGACGAGTGGTCTCGTGCCTGTGATCGTTCGGCTGCTGATTTAGCAGACGGCAAGCTGAATTTAAATGATACGGCTATTTATCTGTATTTGTTTGATTTGGTCAACGGCCATCACGGTGACCGGTCGATTCGTTTCCTCTTCGTTGATGAAGTTCAGGATTACACGGCCTTCCAGCTGGCATTTTTGAAGTTTTCTTTCCCGAAGGCCAAGTTCACGCTTTTGGGTGATTTGAACCAAGCTATTTTCACGCGGACAAATGCCAGCAGCCTTGAATCCGCCATGTATCAGCTGTTTGACCCGGACAAGTCGAGAACGATCAAATTAACGAAGACTTATCGTTCGACCGAACAGATTACCGACTTTACGAGTGCTTTGCTGACTGATTCGGAAAATATCGAAGCTTTTGCCCGTGAAGGACAAAAACCGCAGTTTATCAAGGGCAATGCCGCGGCTAATTTAGTCAAGATACTAAAGGATAATTTGGCTGATGAATTAACAACGGCGATTATCACAAAAACTGCTGCTCAGGCTAAAGAAGTCCATGAAGATCTCTTACAAGCTGGCACCGCCTCAACGTTGATCACATTGGAAAACCAGCGTCTGGTGCCGGGTACGATTGTCATACCGGGCTATCTGGCCAAGGGTCTGGAATTTGATGCCGTCATTTTATGGCAGGTTGATAATCGTAATTATAGTGGCGAAAATGACCGTGAATTGTTGTATACAGTTGCCAGCCGTGCGATGCACCGTCTCACGATTCTTTCAGACCAAGAATTTAGCCGCTTGTTTAATCAGGTTGATGAGCATCTTTATGAAAAAATCTGATATAATAAATGCGACCAGCTGAGGTAGTATCTATCTACCTACCCGCCATGATCTTCGGATCATGGCGTTTTTTTATTGCTCATATAACCGATATAATGAAAAGTATGCCTACTACCCAATTCGCTTCAGAAAAATTCATAAACGGCACTTTCGTTGCTAACGCCAAGGGATTCGGCTTCGTTAAGACTGATGAGGGTCAAGAAGACCTGTTTATCGGCCGAGCCAACACGAATCTGGCCATGCAAAACGATGAAGTGCTGGCTTCAATCGTTCATGCTGGTCGTGATGGCCGCGGTCCAGAAGGCAAAGTTGAAAAAATTCTCAGTCACGCCAATCAACAGGTGGTGGGTGTTTTTCGTTCGGGCGTCAATCGTGACGATCTGCCGCACCCAATGGACCCTAGCCAGTTTATCGGGACAATTACCTTTAGCGATGACAAAATGCAGGAATTTAAGTATCTTGTCGACAATAAAGGCCTGACGCCAAGCGATCGCGATTCTGTGACAGTAACGACCAGTGTGTTTCCGACCAGCAGCAATCCGACCGTTTTGATCGGATCTGTTACCAAAGTGATCGGTCGTTCCGATGCGCCTGGCGTTGACATCCTTGAGATCGTTTATAGCTTGAAAATCCCCAGTGTTTACCCGGATGAAGCCGCAGCACAAGCCAAGGCGATTCCGCAATCAATTGATTTACAACAGGCTTTAGCTGATGGCCGGCCTGATTTTCGCGACCAGCCGCTGATCACGATTGATGGTGCTGACACGAAAGATATTGATGATGCGGTTGTTGTCTGGAAGCTGCCCAACGGCAATTACCATTTAGGTGTTCATATCGCTGATGTGTCTAATTACGTGCCTGAAGGGACGCCTTTGGATCAGGAGGCTTACAAACGCGGGACCTCAGTCTATTTGACGGATCGCGTTATTCCGATGCTGCCGACAGAAATTTCTAACGGCATTGCGTCATTGAATCCGAATGAGGATCGTTTGGCCATGTCTTGCGAGATGGAAATTGATTTGCAGGGAAGAATTGTTTCACATAAAATCCAGCCCAGTATCATTCGCTCACATGCACGTATGACCTATGATTCGATCAATAAAATTTTAGCCGGTGATAGCGCCGAACGGGCCAAATATGCTGATCTGGCTGAAATGATCGAACAAATGGGCCGGCTGCACAAAATTTTAGCTAAAATGCGGACAGCTCGTGGTGCCATTGAATTTGAGACCAATGAGGCTGAGATCATCGTTGATAAAAAAGGTCATCCGACTGATGTCGTTGTACGCGATCGCGGGATTGGCGAGCGTATGATTGAATCCTTTATGCTGGCTGCTAACGAGACCGTGGCTCAGCATTTTGATCATCTGCATGTACCTTTTTTGTATCGTGTCCATGAAGTGCCTGAAGGCGATAAAGTCACCAATTTCTTTGAATTCATGCGTGCAATCGGCCATCCGATTAAGGCTGATCCGAAGAATTTAAAGCCAAAAGATTTCCAGGCGGCCTTAGAAGCTGTTGCCGGCTTGCCTGAAGAGATGATGATTCAGACCATGATGCTGCGGGCGACCAAACAAGCCCATTATTCTCCTCAGCCAATTGGCCATTTTGGCATTGCGGCCAAATATTATACGCATTTCACTTCGCCAATCCGGCGTTATCCGGATTTGGTCGTTCATCGTTTGATCAAACATTATGCCAAATTCGGCACTGGCCCAAAAGCTACTGAAGCCGTCCGCGACAAGCTGCCTCAAATCGGTGTTGATACCTCTGAAAGAGAACGCCGCGCAGTTGATGCCGAAAGAGCCACCAACGACATGAAATTCGCTGAATATATGGAGGACCATATTGGCGAGACATACGACGGTGTTGTCAATTCGGCTTTGAAATTCGGCTTGTTTATCAGTTTGCCTAATACGATTGAAGGCCTTGTCCATATCAGCACGATGGACGATGATGTCTATCAGTATGACGAGACGCGCCAGGCTTTGATTGGCCGGACGCGCCATCGGATTTTTACAATTGGTCTGGCAGTGAAAGTACAGGTTGTCAATGCCAATAAAGAGACGCGCAAAATTGATTTCAAACTGGTCAACCCGCAAGCAGCACCAATCACCAAGATTCGTCTGGCAGCCGAGCCTGAACGCCGGTCTTTTCATCATGACAATAGCCACCGCCCAGGCAACAATTTCCAAAATAGCCAAGGAGGGCAAAAGAAGCGTCCACAAAAAGGAGCCTACAAGTCGACAGGTAAATATCGTCTCCGCGGAGGCCGGCATTAATGGCTAAAAAACAGACAAAAGACCAAGCCTTGGCCAATAATCGCCGAGCCTCTTTTAACTATCTGATCGGTGAGACCTACGAAGCTGGTATCCAATTGACTGGTACGGAAATTAAATCTGTCCGCTTGGGCCAAATCACGATTGGGGATGCTTACGTTACAATTCGCAACGGTCAGGCCTATTTGAATAACGCCAATATTTCGCCTTATAAGCAGGGCAACCAGTTCAATAGTGATCCGCTCCGGCGGCGCAAACTATTGCTGCACAAACGCGAAATTGCTGCTTTAGACGAGGCTGTGATGCAAGGCGGCAAGACGATTGTCCCTTTGCGCGTTTATCTCGTAAAAGGTTTTGCCAAAATTCTGATTGCCATCGGTACTGGTAAAAAGAATTACGATAAACGGCAGACAATCAAGGAACGCGACATGCAGCGCGAATTGGGCAAAAATCTAAAAAATTATCATTGATTAATTGATTCTCGTGGCCATTTTGTATTTGTATTTCGTCGCGCGAGTCGGCAGCTGCAGGAGGCTGCGATTTTTTTTAACACCCCATCGGTCTAATAAGGCCGCAATCGCCACATGGACTGGTGCTTGGGCGTCTTTGGTCACGTCCAATTGATAGTACAGGCCGTCTGGAAATGAGACAGGATTAACTTCTAACAGTTTGACCCGGCCATGGCGAATGCGGTATTTGCCGGAAGTAATTTCGCCTGTGACGACCCAATTTAAGTAGCGAATGAAGATAATATCTCCTAACCCTGCAAAATTGAAGCCGATCGAGGCCACATATTTATCGTGATAGAGCAGTTGAAAACGTGGCAGAATACCATAGGAAACCTGGCGGATACGGGACTGTTCAACGCCATGTGTGTCATAAACATACAGGACATCGTTTTTGCTGCCGATTTTACCGGAAATATTAAAAGCGATTGTCAAATCTTCGTTGTAGGCGCGATTTTCTTTTTGACGCGTATCATGCTGTTGGGTTAAAAAATAACGACTCATACTATAATTTTAACCGTGAATGATTATTTAATAAATTTAAAAAAGACCGATTGGTACAAACACCTGCTGCCAGTCCTAGGTGAAACGTATTTTAAACAGATCAATGACTTTTTAGCTGACTGTTATGAAGGGCCGGACCGTGTTTTCCCGCCGGCTGACAAGATTTTCTCTGCTATGCTTGATACAAGCTTAGCTGATACGAAGGTGATTATCGTCGGCCAGGATCCTTATCACGAGCTGGGCCAAGCACAAGGGCTGAGTTTCAGCGTTCCTGACGATTTTCCGGCACCTAGCAGCCTGCAGAATATTCATAAAGAAATTCAGACTGATCTGGGACAGGCAAGGCAATCGCATGATTTAATCCCGTGGGCTAAGCAAGGCGTGCTGCTTTTGAATTCAGTGCTAACAGTTAAAGAACACCAAGCTAATTCGCATGCCGGGCTGATTTGGGAGAAATTTACAGATTCAGTGATTCAGCTGGCCAGTGCCGAGCCGCAGCCAAAAGTCTTCATCCTCTGGGGCAATTTCGCACGGAGAAAAGCCTCGTTAATCGACGCTGAAAAAGATTTGATTCTGCAGTCGGCACATCCGTCTGGTTTGTCGGCTAATCGCGGCTTTTTTGGCAGCAGGCCCTTTAGCCAGACAAATGACTGGCTGCAGGCACACGGCAGAAATGCAATTAATTGGTTGAAATAACGTGCATATGGAAGCGTTTTCTATGATAATAAGGCTGGAGGCAATATGACAGAACTATTTACGGAACTAGCAGATAAGATTAGGGGCCGCCACATTCGGGTTGTCTTTCCTGAGGGCGAGGACCCTAGAATCCAAGGCGCAGCCGTGCGCTTGGAAAAAGACGGCCTGCTGGTACCGATTCTCTTGGGATCTAGGAAAGCCATCGAGAAGACTGCGGCCGAATATCATTTCAATTTAGCCGGCCTGACTGTGATTGACCAAAATGAGGTTGAAGAAAACCAATTTGATGATCTGGTGGATCAATTAGTAGAACGCCGTCACGGCAAGACAGATGCTAAAACGGCTGCTGCCTGGCTCAAAGATGCCAATTATTTCGGTACGATGCTGGTCTATAGCGGTAAAGCCGATGCCATGGTGTCCGGAGCTGCTCACCCGACTAGCGATACGGTTCGCCCGGCGCTGCAGATTATCAAGACTGCTGCCGGCGTTTCACGGATTTCCGGTGCTTTTGTGATGCAAAAAGGGGACGAACGCTATGTATTTGCTGATTCGGCCATTAATATCGACCCCGACGCCGAGGCTTTAGCTGAGATTGCCATCCAGTCCGCACACACGGCCACAGTATTTGGTATTGAGCCAAAAGTAGCCATGCTGAGCTTTTCGACAAAGGGATCAGCTGCACATCCTTTGGTTGATAAAGTTGTTCAGGCAACTAAATTGGCGCAGGAGAAAGCGCCAGAACTGGCTGACAGTATCGATGGCGAATTGCAGTTTGATGCAGCCTTTGTGCCATCAGTCGCCCAGTCAAAAGCGCCGGGTTCCAAAGTTGCCGGCCACGCCAACGTCTTTATCTTTCCGAGCCTGGAATCAGGCAATATCGCTTATAAAGTGGCTCAGCGTTTGGGCGGTTTTGAAGCGATCGGGCCTATCCTGCAGGGGATGGCCTCGCCGGTATCTGACTTGTCGCGCGGTGCTAATGAAGAAGATGTCTATAAAGTGGCGATTATCACAGCTGCCCAGGCCCTAGCTAAATAATTTACTTGTCCTGATTGCCCTCAATCACGATTATATTGCCCTCGGAATCGTGAATTCTCAGGGCAATTTTTTGGTTAAAACGTTCTTCTGCCTGACCAATCTCTGCCAGAAAGTTATTAGCTAAATGTTCACGGATTTGTGTCAAATGATCTCGAACAATAATCTCGCTTTCGATGCGCTGATCGCTTTGGACGAAATTGATCGCTTGGCCATCGACAATTAAAGTGGTCTGGTCTTTAGGGTCGCGTAAAAAACCAAAAACATCGCGATAAAAACGATAAGCACGTTTAACATTGGCTGCTGGGATTGTTTTTGGACGCATTTTCCGAGCTTTCATATCAGCAATTATTCTAGCATGATAGACTATCTCTGATGGCTTTATTAGATGTAAGCGGCCTAACGATGGCCTACGCGGATAAAAAATTATATACAGATGCTGAATTCACGCTGGAAAAAGGGGAACATGTCGGGATTGTCGGACAGAATGGGGCTGGTAAATCAACGCTAATCCGGATTCTGACGGGCGCAGTTTTACCAATTGCCGGCCGGATTGAGTGGAAGAACAACATTCAGATCGGGTATTTGGATCAGTACGCAGATATTCCTTCAGGCATGTCTCTGATCGATTTTTTGCATACGGCCTATAACGATTTGTATGCCAAAGAAAAGAAAATGACGGATTTGTACAGCAAATACGCTGAAACGGTTGACGACCATCTGCTGGAACGGGCAACACGCTTTCAAAATGAATTGGATGCAGCTGACTTTTACTCGATCGACAATAATGTCGAGCAGGTCATTACAGGCCTTGGGCTGGATGCGATCGGTCGTGATCATATTATTTCCGAAATGTCCGGCGGACAGCGTGCCAAAATCATTCTGGCAAAACTGCTTCTGGAATCTAACGATGTGATTATTTTAGATGAGCCGACCAACTATTTGGATGTGTCGCACATTAAATGGCTGGAAGGTTATATTCAAAATTACGAAGGCGCGGCTTTGATTATCAGCCATGACTTTGATTTTTTGAACAATGTTGCTAACGTCATTTTGGATGTCTCTTTTAATACGCTGACCAAATATCGCGGTAATTTTGACCAGGCGATGCGTCAAAAGACTGAAAAAGCCGAACAGCAGCTGCGTGCCTATAACAAACAGCAGGAAGTGATCAAAAAGACCAAGACCTTTATCCAAAAGAACAAAGCGCGTGCTTCGACGACTGGCCGGGCCAAATCACGGGAAAAAATGCTGGCGCATATGGATATTATTTCAGCACCCCAGACCAATCCCAAGGCAACATTCACTTTCCCTTATGTCGATTCTCAATCCACAGATGCTTTAAAAGCCGAGCGGCTGGTTGTCGGCTATGACCCAAGCAAACCCGTCTTAAATCCTGTGACCTTTAGTATGTCGGCGGGTGATAAAGTTGTCTTCACAGGATTCAACGGCGCCGGAAAATCGACCTTGATTAAGACCTTATTAGGAATTCTGCCGCCGATTTCAGGCAAGTCTAAGTTTTCGCCTTCAGCCAAGACGAATTATTTTGATCAGGATTTAATCTGGGATGACGATAAAAAGACGCCTTTGCAGATCATGCAGGCCGTCTATCCCTTAGAAGCACAGCGTCAATTGCGCCAGCGTTTGGGAGCGGCCGGTATTAATGCTGACAATGCGACTAAACAGATGCGCCTTTTGTCCGGTGGCGAGCAGACGAAAGTCAAATTAGCCTTGATGGAATTGACACCGTCTAATTTCCTGATTTTAGATGAGCCGACCAACCATTTGGATGAGACGACTAAAATTGCTTTAAAAAAAGCCATTCAGCGTTACGATGGCAGTCTGATTCTTGTAACACATGAGAAGAGTTTTTACGATGGCTGGATTGATAAAGTTCTAGACATCGCGTCTATGTCGAAGATGGAACAGGGTACTGAGGAATAACAGCTGCCTGTTTTTTGAAAACCGTTTGTAGAAAAAATTGTCTGTTCACATTGAAAATCTGCTTTTAGCTGGTAATATTTTAATCAATATGGCAAACGAAAATCGCGTGATCGTAATTACAGGAGCCTCTGGAGCCGGCAAGACTTCGGTGGCTCGATATTTGTGGGTTAAATACGGGGTGCCGCGTGTGATTACCCACACGACCCGCGAACCAAGAGAAGGCGAAATTGACGGCGTTGATTATTATTTTGAGACAGCGCAGACTTGGAACGATAATCATTTTATCGAGGAAATCAGTTATTCCGGCCATCGTTATGGCTCATCATACGAAGGCTTGGAACGTGCTTGGCGTAAATCCAGGCAATCCAATCATCCGGGCATTATCAGCCTCGTGGTTGACACGATTGGGGCAATCACTTATCGGCAGACGATTAAAGAACAGGCAGTGATCTGGTTTGTCACGGTCAGTGATGTGACTGGCTTGCAAAAACGCTTAATTGCGCGTGGGGATGATCCTAAACACGTGCTTGAAAGAACAAGTTCTTCAGATTTTGAACGAGATATGCACATTCCTGACGAACTCGCACAAGACGCAACGATGATCGTAAACGACGATTGGCAGCTGACTCAAAAAACAGTTGATCAGGTTATTAACCGTTTTATGACAGACCAAGTCATTTAAACACTACGGTTTTTTATACTGATTTTTCACAAATTTAACTTTAATTTTATTTTTGTGGATAATGATGAGAGCATGAAAAAAGATTTTCACGGTTTACGTATTTTTTTTATTGGTCTGCTTAGCGCCATCGTGGGCGCTGTCATTGTATTGACGCTGTTCTATCAATTTTATCTGCTGCCGGCATCCAATAAGGTTCAGACAAATTCCGCAAAACAAGCTGGAATTACAAGAGTTGTCAATTTGAGCAATAATAGCAGCTCGACTGCCACTCAGGCTTATCGCCGGGTACGAAATGCCGTCGTAACAGTTGAAAACTATCAGCGCCCTTCAGCTCAGGCGAATGATTATTTTTCCCAGTGGTTTGGCGGTTTTGGCGGATCCAGCAGTTCCTCTGATTCTTCCAGCGACCAGCCACAACTGGCAGCTGAAGGTACTGGCCTGGTTTATGAAAAGGATGGCAGTGATGCTTATGTTGTGACAAATAATCATGTCGTGGCCGGTGCTGATGAAATTGAATTATTGTTCCGTAATGGGCGCAGAATCAAGGCCAGCCTAGTCGGACGGAATGTCAGTCATGATATTGCTGTGCTGCGCATTTCGTCAGCAAATGTGACGCAAACGGGCAAATTTGCCGATTCCAGCAGTGTTGTACCTGGCCAGCAGGTTCTAGCGCTAGGCTCTCCTTTAGGGTCGGATTACGCGAACTCATTAACTTCGGGAATCGTTTCAGCCAATGATCGGCAGATTAATGACGATCCGGTTCGTTTGACGGCCATCCAAACGGATGTTGCACTTAATCCCGGAAATTCCGGCGGCCCTTTGATTAATATGGCTGGTGGTGTCATTGGTATTAACTCCATGAAAATTTCTTCAAGCAGTGATGGCAGCAACAGCGTCGAAGGAATGAGTTTTTCCATCCCGTCCAATACAGTTGTTTCGACTATTCGTGAAATTGTGAAGGCTGCGGGGAACAATTAAGAGGCGAACAAAATCTAAATTTTGTTTTAAGCTATGGGCTGCCTTTGTGAACAGAAATCAGTTGATTTTTTCTGTTAAGGCGGCCTTTTTTTACGGAATTCAGCGTGGGCCATCTTTTTATAGTGAAAAACTTGACAAGCGGGAAAGCCTTGCCTAAGGCATTCACAGCAGGTCATGTAATATGTTTGTAACAATGTAAAGCAACCTTAAAAAAGTATTAATTCTAATGTCAAGAAAGCCACCTATTCTAAAGGACGTGCTTTAGAAATCCTTATAGATTTTTAGAAAAAAGAAACTTTGCACGTTGGAGAGAATAGATGACTACGAAAACTGTTAAAAATGTACTTTTGGTCTCAACTGGGGCAGCGGCTGCTTTAGCGGTTGGTGCCGTTTCGGCTAACGCTGATACAGTCACAGTCAAGCAAGGAGACAGCGTTTGGAAACTGGCTCAAGAGTATAAGACGACCACGGCCGACATCATCAAAGCAAACGGCTTGGAAAATCCTAATCTGATCTTGACCGGCAAAACTCTGAATATTCCTGACAGTGCGACGCCTGCCGCTCCGGCAGCCGCAGCTTCAACTGCCGCAACAAGTGTTTCACCCAAGAATGCTGATGGTACAGTTACTGTTGCTGCGGGCGACACGCTTTATGGTATCGCCACCCGTTATAACGTCTCTGTCTCTACTCTGATTGCAAACAACAATGGATCCACATTTATCACTAGCGGTCAAAAATTGTCTTTGACTACCGCACCTGTCAGCGCCGCACCAGCAGCTAAGACCCCAGCCGCACCGGCGGCAAGTCAGGCACCTGTAAGTCAGGCACCCGCAAGCCAAGCGCCAGCTGCTCCCGCTAGTGCTGCTGCACCAGCAGCTAAAGCACCCGCAGCGCCAGCTGCACCTGTTGCTGTCAAGAAAGCAGTGACTCCTAGTTATTCAACTGCTGCATCGACTACTAATACATATTATTATGGCCAGTGCACTTGGTACGTGAAGAACATGCTTAGCTGGGTACCAAATATGCTTGGCAATGCTAATCAGTGGGCATCATCAGCTGCTGCGCAAGGTTTCCGTGTTGATCACTCTCCTGCAATCGGTTCGGTTGTTGTCTTCCAAGGCGGCCAAGCTGGTGCCAGCGCTGCTTATGGCCATGTGGCTGTTGTGACAGCTGTTTATGGTGATTCAATCCGTATTAAAGAAGGCAATGCCGGTGGCAACGCGATTAGTACAAGAACTGTTGCTTCCGCATCTAGTTACCAATACATTCATGCCAAGTAAGTTCCTGTTTCAAAAAAATTTTAGGCTCCGGCCTTTTTTTTTACGGTAAATTAGAGATATGCAATATCGCAATTTTTTGACAATCAAAAATCATTGGATTTTCTCGCCAAATACTTCCATTGGCGAGGTTAGTCAGTATTTTACTGACTTTAGGACCTTTCAGTTTAAAGGCCGTTTTATTTCGGACGACTTAATTGCTCAGATAGCCGCTGCTGAAAAGAATTTTTCCTCTGTCCAATCTGCCTTGGATGGTTTGACGGATATTTTTATCAATCACATGCTTCCGGTTGACCAGTGGGCCTACAGTCGCGATCAATATTCGGACAATGAGGCTCTTTTTGCAGTCAACATTGGCATTATTCCCTTCGAAAATCCTGATGGCCAGCGTGGCGAGAATTTGAGTTATACTTTCCAAATTTTTCGCAACCAATCGATTTTGGATCTCGTCAAACACGGGCGCTGGCTTGATGATGAGGTGAGCGGTTTTGAAGAACTGAATTATTATTTTGCCAGAACAAGCGATCTATTAAAATTTCGTGATTTCCAGACTGGCTTGGCAGGTCAGCCATCAGCCGTCTTTAAACAGGTTCAGCCCTTTATTGACGAACTAAATAATCAGGAATTGGTCGTTCGAAGGATCGAGGCTGAACGATCACCTAGTTTCCTAGCCGTAAATTTGACACCTGATTTTGATAATTGGGAGAGTTCAGGCGCCGCACAATTGGACAAGGTAAACGCTTTTGATGTCCAAAGCAAAATCAGCGGTTTGTTCCCTCATGTTTCCGATGCCGAAATTGCCGAATTAAAGCATAAGGCCGATATTTTTAAAAATCTGCAGCGGATTAGACGCGAGGATACTGTTTTCGGGCCTGATGTGTATCAGCCCGTACGCAAGTCACCAACTGCAATTCCAAAAAAATATCAAACTCGAGAAATTATCTCAGTAAAAAGGACACTAGCCAATGCTGTATCTTTGCTGAATATTCCTTTTGTCTGGGGCGGAAATGATCAAAAAGGATTGGATATACCGGGTTTTGTTGCATATTTGCGCTTGATTTCTGGTCTTAGCGACATTGGAGACAAAGTGTATGTCCAGGCTGCTAGTCTGCGCCAAGCCGGAAGGCGAGAAAAGAATTACGCCCAATCTTTGCCTGGAGACCTGCTTTTTTGGGGGAGAAAGGGCGCTGAGTTCAGCGTGGCTATGTACATTGGCGGTGGCCAATCGATCGGTTTAAAAGGCCCGAATAGTCGGGTTCAGATACAAGCAGTCACAGGATCGCCTGTCGCATTTGAGGGTATTTACTAATATGACAGCAGATTTTTGGGATCACATTCAGACAAATGCAAAGAAATCTGGTGAGCCTTTTTTTAGTCTGGCACCAATGGAGGCTGTCACGGATAGCGTTTTTCGTCAAGTGGTCGCAAAGGCGGCCGCGCCGGACGTTTTTAATACGGAATTCACAAATGCGTTAAGTATTACACACCCGAAAGCCAAATTTTCTGTGATGGGCCGGCTGCATGTTTCACCTAATGAACAGCAGCGGCCGGTTGTCCAACTATGGGGCGACCAGCCTGAAGCATTTGCAAGGGCTGCTGAAGCGGTCAAAAATCAAGGTTTTAAGGCAATTGATTTGAATATGGGTTGTCCCGATTCAACCGTCGTTAAAAACGGCGGTGGTTCGGATTTAATCCGTCATATGCAGACGGCTGCCGATGTGATCGCTGCTAGCAAAATGGCAGGGCTGCCGGTTTCTGTGAAGACGCGATTAGGATTTTCTCGTGTGGACGAAATGAATGATTGGCTGCCTTGGCTTTTACGGCAGGATGTTAGAGTCCTAACTGTTCATTTACGTACGCGAAAGGAAATGAGCAAGGTCTCGGCACATTTTGAGCTGATTGATCAGATCGTCAAGATGCGAGACAAAATTGCACCGCAGACAATGCTGCAGATAAACGGCGATATCAAGACACGGCGGCAAGGCATCGAATTGGCTGAGCAGCATCCTGGGTTGGATGGAATTATGATTGGCCGCGGTATTTTTGAAAATCCTTACTGTTTTGAAAAGACACCCCAGCGACATTCCCTAGGGGAGCTCTTGGATCTTTTTGGATTTCAGTTAGATTTATATGACCAATATGTTGCTGAGGTTGGGCCGAAACGTTTTGAAGCCTTGCGACGTTTCTTCAAAATTTATGTTCGTGGGCTGGCTGAGGCCGCAAAGTATCGGGACCGCTTGGTCAACACACATAGTTCTGATGAGGCCCGTGCGATTATCACCGAACTGCGTGAACGAGCCTGCAGCCTCAGCTGAATGTTGTGATATAGAACAAAAATGGCTGAGCCCTTTGGCGGATGTTTTATAATCTTAAATAATTGAGGCAGATCAAGATGCTGAACTTTTTTGGAAGACCAAGGAATATTACCGAACAAATCAGGCACCGTAAAATCAGCTGGTTGGAACTATTCTACGATTTAATTTTTTCGGTTGTTTTGGAAAGGCTGACCAGCGGATTAGTGGCAGATTTTTCATGGCCGCGTTTTTTCAATGCTAGTGTCTTGTTTTTCTGGTTCTTTTGGAGCTGGCATGAGACCTCGGGCTATTTTGACAACCACGGCAATGATAGTATCCTGAATGTTTTGATTATTAATGTTCAGCTGATTTTGGCAGGTATTGCTGCCTTGTTTATTCCTGATGCGATTGCTGGCAATTATACAAATATCTTAATTGCTTTTGTGCCGATGGAATTGCTGCTGATTGCGGTTTGGTACATTATCGGCCATTTTGATCCGACACATGGGCCGGCATCGCGTGCCTGGGCGACAGTCTACAGCTTTGCTCTGCTTTTGCTGCATATTGGCCTATTTGCACCAACAGCTGGTAAGTTTGTGATCATTTTAGCCACGCTGCTGATCAATTATCTGGTTGTTTTTTTCGCAAATCCGCGTTTGAGACGAGAATATGAAAACACGCATATGCCTTTTGTTTTGAAGGATTCGCTGATTGAGCGGTACGGCCTGATGACGATGATCGCTTTAGGCGAAGTGATTGTTGGCCTTTATGAAGCTATTGGTCATCCGGTGACAATGCTTGGCCTAACAGAGTTTATTATGAGCATTGTTCTCGTCGCTTTGGTGACAGCTGTCTATTACCAGGTGATTGGTGAATTGCATGTACAGATGGCCTCCTCGATTCAGGTTATGGCTGTACGCTGGCTTTTTTTGCTGGATATCTATGCAGTAATGCTTTTTGGTGTTTTTCTCATTTTTGTCTTGGAGAAAGATCAGCTGACACAAAGGCTCTGGCTGTCATTTTTGCTGTTTGCAAGCCTTTTTGTGATGTGGCTGATCCAGAAGATCACTTCGCACGATCAACAAGCACAAGGTGAAAATAAACCTTTATTTTTCATGTTTGAGTTTGCTGCTATGCTGGCCGTGGCTTTTCTGCATAAAAGTTGGATGATTCTGTGCCTAGACCTGATTATGCTGCTGGTCATTTTGCATTATCGTTATATCCAACCGGTCAAAGCTGAAAATTAGTACATAAAAACCCGCTCACAGGTTATGAGCGGGTTTTTATTTAATTATTAACTTCGAGCAGTTTGCTGAGAAATTCCTGTGCCCGCGGATTTTGCGGGTGAGAGAAAAATTCATCGGGCTTAGCGTCTTCGGCAATCTTACCCTGATCTAAAAACCAGACGCGATCAGCAACTTTTTTGGCAAATCCCATTTCATGCGTGACAACAACCATTGTCATACCTTCAGCTGCTAAATCCTGCATGACTTTCAATACTTCGCCGACCATTTCTGGATCCAGCGCTGAGGTTGGTTCATCAAAGAGCATCACATCCGGGTTCATCGCAAGTGCTCTTGCAATGGCGACACGCTGTGCCTGCCCGCCTGATAAGGAACTGGGGAAGGCATCGATTTTTTCTGTCAGACCGACTTTTTCCAATAATTCCTGAGCTTTTGCCCGCGCTTGAGAAGCCGGGATCAAACCTAATTTAACTGGTGCTAAGGTAATATTGCGTTCAACATTTAAGTGTGGAAAGAGGTTGAATGATTGAAACACCATCCCCATTTTACGGCGGACAGCGTCCAATTCTTTATCCTTTAAAGTTGTTAGATCCTGACCTTCAAACAACACAGATCCCGAAGTCGGCGTATCCAGCATGTTCAGGTCACGGATTAAAGTTGATTTTCCGGTTCCGGAAGGGCCGATCAAAGTCACTACTTCAGAACGGTTGATTTTCGCATTAATATGATCCAAAACAAGTGATTTGCCGAATTTCTTGGTTAGCCCCTTTAATTCGATAATCGTATCTTCAGTCATGTTTCATCTTCCTTTCAAAATGTTTCATGATTCTAGATAGGCTGAAAGTGAGTATGAAATAAATAGCAGCTGCAATAATTAAAGGTGTTACGCCGTTAAAAGTAGTTGCTCGCATGTTATTTATTTGGTACATGATATCAGGTGCACCGATAATCAGGACAATTGACGACTCTTTGATCAGGGCGACGAATTCATTTCCCAATGCCGGCCAAATATTTTTCAAAGCCTGCGGAATGACAACAAAACGCATTGTTGTTCTCTGCGAAAGGCCTAATGATCTTGCTGCCTCGGTCTGACCGATATTAACCGAATTAAATCCACCGCGAATAGCTTCTGAAACATAAGCTGATGAATTAATCGAAACGGCAATAATGCCGGCCGGAATTGTGGCAATATTTGGCTGAATATGGATACCTGTGACCGATAGAATGGCACCCAAGATCAAAGGCAGCGAAAAGTACACGAATTCCAACTGTACAATCATCGGCGTGCCTCTAAGAATTTCGACATAAGTACCGGCAACTGCCCGGATTGTCTTATGATGCGACATATGCATGAGTGCAATGATCAAACCTAAAATCGAGCCGATAATAACTGACGCGATAGAAATAACCAGCGTCACTTCTAAACCGGATAAAATCTCGTCTCTAAAGCGCCAAGCCAGCGTGTTGGATAAAAAATTCATCACTTACTTTGCCTTACCTAATTGCTTGCCAGCTTGTGCGATCCATTTTGGAAATACTTTTTGCTTGTTAACTTTTTTGATAGTTTTGTTAATATGCGCAACCAGTGTTTGCTGATGCTTTGGGATCACAACCTGCATGCCTTCTTCGTTCTGCACACCTTTAGGATAGCTTGCGTAAACGTACTTCAAACCCGATACGCTGTGTGCATAAGCCTGGCCGACACCGCCTGATAAAGCAACGGCGTCAATTTTATTAGTCTGCAAAGCCAAAATTAAATCGTTGTTGGACTGCATCTGCACGAAATGAGCAGCTGAGAGTTTATTTTTCGCCAATGAGCTTTTGATCAGACTTTCCTGACGTGCTGAGGTTTGAACGCCAACTCTTTTACCAGCTAGGTCTTTATAAGACTTAATTTTCTTGGCTTCAGATTTGTTGATGACAAGAGTCTCTTTCGCTGTGTAATATGGAATTGAAAAATCTACTTGTTTTTTTCTTTCCGGCGTTGAACCCATGCCGGCAATTAAGACATCAACTCTGCCGGATTTTTGAGCCACGAGTAGAGAATCAAAAGACATATTTTTGATTTCTAGTTTGACGCCCAGACCCTTAGCCAACCTTTTAGCCAAACTCATATCGGCACCTGCTGGCGTCTGCTTGCCATTCTTTTGTGCTAAAAATTCATACGGCGGGAAATCAGCAGACGTACCAACAATCAATTTCCCTCGGGTTTTGATCTTCGAATACAGCACATCCTGTTTATTTCCCGCCGCTTGAACTTGACTTCCAGCTGTCGCAAAAATACCAGTAACTGCAATCGCCGACACTAAACCGCTAAAAAACTTGCTTACTAATTTTTTCATTTTAAAACTTTCTCCTAAATAATTAAATCTTCACACTAAAATAAGTGAATTGCACACTATAATAAAGACCATGATTACAGATGTCAAGGGTTTCAATGGACTTTCGCTGGCTTTTATCGGCGATGCCGTTGATGAACTGAAAATTAGAACTTATTTACTTTCCACGGGATTAACAAAAGTGAACGATCTTCAAAAACGATCCAAGGAATTTGTTGCTGCCAAAGCACATGCCAAGCTTTACTTTTTATTAGAAGAAGAACACATTTTAACTGAAGAAGAGACCGAGATTTATAAACGTGGACGCAATTCGCATCCGCATACGAAGGCCAAAAATACTGATTTTGCTACCTATCAGATTTCGACAGGTGTTGAAGCTGTTTTGGGTTATCTATATTTGAAGAATGATCAAAAGCGTCTGGATCAGATCATTAATTGGATGATAGAGAAAGTAGAAAGCGGGCAGACACGTGGTTAAAGAAGTTGTATACGGGATTCATGCCGCCATCGAGGCGCTGGATAACAATAAAAGCGTCAGCCGTATTTATTTAAGCGATTCTCTGGCAAAAAATCGTGTTTTGGAGATTGAAAAGAAGGCTGTTATTGGTCATCAGCCGATTGTTAAAGTTGATAACCGACGTTTGGACGAATTGACCGATCATGGCAACCACCAAGGTGTGGCAGTTGAAATAGAAGCCTACAGTTACGTGTCATTGCCAGAAATTCTAGCCAAAAAAACTGATCACGACCCTTTTTTGGTTATTTTAGATGAGATCGAAGATCCGCAGAATTTAGGTTCGATTTTACGAACGGCTGATGCAGCAGGCATTGATGGGATCATTATTCCGAAAAGACGTGCCGTCCAATTGACGCAAACAGTTGCTAAAATCTCAACCGGAGCAATTGAGCACGTCCCAGTTGCCCGCGTGACCAACATCAATAATGCTATTGACAGTTTAAAAGATGCAGGCTTTTGGATTTTCGGCACGGATATGAAAGGTCAGGACTATACCCAATGGAATGCTAAAGGACCAGTCGCATTGGTCATCGGCAATGAAGGACGCGGCATTTCGCCGCAGACTAAAAAGAAAGTTGATCAAATGCTGACGATTCCAATGGTCGGGCACGTGCAGTCGCTGAATGCCGGCGTTGCTGCCGCATTATTAATCTATCAAGGCTTTAATAGCCGCCGCATTGGGTCTTAATGTAATCTATTAAAATTTTATTATTTTAATACTTTGTTCTCAGCTGAGCGGTTTTTCTGTTGAAAAAAGCCCCCGCCCCCGAGTGCCCTTAATTATTAGTAAAACATTATTCACGATAATTCCTGAAAATACGAACATATATTCGCTTATCCTAATCGATCGTGTAAGCTAAGCTGACTTTAAATTTTGGAAGAGGTTAAGTTGATGCGGATAGAAAAGGCACTGAATAAAATTAGTCAAGGGGATGAGACGGGTTATGAACACATTATTTTGGTCACTAAGGGGTTAGTCAGAAAAATTTATTATCATTATTTAAGCAATGTTTTGGAGCTGGATGATTGGGAAAGTGAGTGTTTGACGGTTCTCATGCACGCAGTGCGTCGTTACCATACAAATGGGAACTGCAAATTTACCACCTATTATTACGCTGCACTGCAGCATAAAGCTATGGATCTGCTGCGTAAAAGTTATTCTAAAAAGGAACAGAACCGTCGCCAGAATGTGTCCTTAGAAGAACTGGCCTTTAACGGATATGATCCGGTAGATCACGGGTGGAATCAGGCGCAGACAAAAATGGATTTTGAGGATGCGATCAGCCAAACTGATTTTCGGGCTGGCGACAAAGAATCGCTTGCCATTAAAGAACTGTTTGGTGATTTAAAACAGGCGCAAATTGTTCAAAAGCAGGTCAAAGCGCACTCGCTGGATTATCGGAAAAAGCGTGTGACCAGAGATATTTACGCACATTTTTATGGTTTAGGCGAATAATGGACATAAGCAGATGGAAAAAATCTGTTAAAATGAACTTAACTATGATTCGCTATATTAAAGGTACAATTGCAGAAATGAAAAAAGTGACTTGGCTGAATGGCAGTGAGACCAGTCGGGACACGAGCTATGTGATCTTCAGTGCGATTTTTTTTGCCGGCTTTCTTGGAATTGTTGATTATTTAGTCGGACTTGGCGTTCGCTTGTTGATGAATCGATAAAAATCAGTTAAAATTGTTATTAAAGAGACCAAGGGCGACCGAGGTTTTTTATTTTGATTAAAAAGAGGCAATAATGGTTGAACAAGAATTACAAAAGGATTGGTACGTGGTTCATACCTATTCTGGTTACGAAAATCGTGTCAAACTAAACTTAGAGCAGCGTCGTGAATCAATGGGCATGACTGATTTCATTTTTCAGGTCATTGTGCCGGAAAACGAAACGATTAAGACTGGGCCTAATGGTGAATTGAAAAAGGTTGTCGAAAACGATTTCCCTGGTTATGTGCTGGTTGAAATGGTGATGACAGACCAATCTTGGTATGTTGTCCGTAACACGCCTGGTGTGACTGGATTCTTGGGTTCTCATGGACAAGGATCAAAGCCAAACCCTGTAACGAAAGATGAGATTGACCGGATCATGCACCGCATGGGCCTGATCGAACGCAAAGTTGATGATCTGAATGTTGAAGTCGGCGAGACGGTTTCAATTGTTGGTGGTGCCATGAATGGTATGGAAGGCAAAGTAACAGCGATTGACCGCGAAAAACAAGAGGTCAAAGTATTGGTTGACATGTTTGGCCGAGAAACTGAAACTGAAGTTCCTTTCAACGATATCGATAAGATTTATTGAGTGTATAATTTATCAGGTAACCGTTTGCCTGAAATAGATTTCCAAGCTGAGAAATGGTTTCGCAACTCATTTTTCGGCTTTTTTTATTGAGCATAATTCGGGCAGCTTCTTACATTGGAGGATAGATATGGACTACATGATTGGTGTGGACCTTGGAACAACTAGTACAAAATCAGTCCTTTTTGATCTCAAAGGGCATGTGATCGCCTCTGCTAATAATGGGTATCCCCTTTACAGAGACGAGCCTGATATGGCTGAAGAAGATCCAGTGGAGATTTTCGAAGCTTTGATTGATTCTTTGACCGATGTTGTGCGCAAGGCCGAATTAAAACAAGGTGATCAAGTGTTGGGCGTTTCCTTTAGCTCTGCGATGCATTCTTTAATTGCTTTTGATAAAGATTGGCAGCCCTTGACGCGTGTGATTACTTGGGCCGATGGCCGAGCTGTCAAATATGCCGAACAGCTGAAAAAAGATGGTACTGGCCAGGAAATTTACAGCAAGACCGGTACGCCGATTCATCCCATGGCACCTTTAAGCAAATTGCTATGGCTGAAAAACGAACGGCCGGATATTTATAAAAAAGCTGCCCATTACTTAGGTATTAAGGAATATATTTTTCACCGTTTATTCAACGCGAATAAGATGGATATTTCCATCGCGTCAGGTACTGGATTGTTTAACATTTTCAAACTGCAGTGGGATCAGCAGGCCTTGGCATTAACCGGCTTGTCAATTGACCAATTGCCAAAACCAGTTGAACCCTACGAAATTGAACGCGGTATGGTTTCTGAATATGCAAAAGTGATCGGTATTCCGGTGCAGACGCCCTTTATATATGGTGCTGGTGATGGGCCTTTGTCTAATTTGGGTGTTAATGCGATTCAACCAGGTGTGGCAGCCGTGACCATTGGGACTTCCGGTGCGATTCGTGTTGTGACAGATAAGCCAAAAATTGATCCAAAAGGGCGGACATTTACTTATGCTTTGGATCGTGATCATTGGGTTGTCGGCGGGCCTGTCAACAATGGCGGGGATGTTTTCCGCTGGGCCAGAGATAATTTGTTTGATGCCGAAAAATCAGCAGCTGCCTTACTGGGCATCGACTCTTATGACTTGCTGACAAAGATTGCTTCTAAAGTGCCGGCTGGTGCTGACGGTCTGCTCTTTCATCCTTATTTGAGTGGTGAACGTGCACCGATTTGGGATGCTAACGCGAGAGGTTCTTTCTTCGGCCTGACACATTACCACACGCGTGCACATATGGTGCGTGCCGTTCTGGAAGGGATTATTTTCAATATTTATATGGTAGCTTTGGCGCTAGAAGAAGTCGTCGGCGATTTGAAATCGGTTCAGGCGACTGGCGGCTTTGCCCGTTCAGCTTTGTGGCGTCAGATGCTGGCAGATATTTTCGAACAGTCTGTCACGGTACCGCAAGCCTTTGAATCCGGCGCTTTGGCTGCCACGGTTATTGGCCAGAAAGCTTTAGGCCTGACTGATAAGATTGAAAACATCGCCGGCATGGTTGGCGAAGCAAAAACCTATGAGCCGAATCCGGATAATTATCAGGTCTATCGTGAATTGACGCCGATCTTTATCCGTTTGAGCCGGCAATTGCAGACTGAATATGAGAACATCGCTAATTTTCAGCGTGAGCATGTTCACATTAAGATGACTGAAGAATAAAAAAGTATTTGAGCATAAAAAGGATTTGACGGAGGAAGTTTATGTTATCACTAGCAGCTATTACAGTTGACCCGAAAACCGGCTTTTATGATTGGCAGATGGGCGGGTTGAATGTTTGGCCATTTTTAATCTTGGTTTTGGGCATTATTTTATTGTTAACTTTGATTTTGAAGTTTAAAATCAACACATTTGTCACTTTGATTGTTGTCTCGATTGTTGTTGCATTCGCTTTAGGCATGAATCCAGCTGGTATTGCCGATGCGATTAAAAATGGTATTGGCGGCACATTAGGAGAACTGGTTGTCGTCTTCGGCTTTGGATCGATGATCGGCCGTTTGGTATCTGATTCAGGTGGTTCTTATCGAATTGCCAAAACACTGATTGCCATGTTTGGCAGAAAACGCCTGCAGTGGGCGGTTGCCTTTGCCTCCTTCATTATTGGTATTTCTCTGCTATTTGAAGTCGGCTTGGTTGTTTTGATTCCGATTGTCTTTACAATTGCTTTGGAAGCTGGCGTGCCTTTGCTTTATTTAGGCATTCCAATGGCGACAGCGTTGTCGGCTGCTCAAGGATTCTTGCCGCCGCAGCCTGCACCAACAGCGGTGACGAATGTGCTTGGTGCCAACATGGGGATGGTCTTAATCTACGGTATCTTAGTTGCTATTCCGGCAATGATTGTGGCCGGCCCATTATTTACACGTGTCGCACAAAAGTATTTGCCCAAAGCCTTCAAAATTACGAAACATTTGGATGCCTTAGGAACTGTCAAAGAGTTTAAATTAGAAGAAACACCTTCTTTTGGGCTTTCAATTCTGACTTCTTTGATGGCTGTTATCTTTATGGTTGTGACAACTATTATTACGATGATTGTCAATGGCGGCAAGCAAGTATACGGTGGCGTGATTGGCGATACAGCTTGGAAAGCCATGACTAGTGCTGCACAAAATGGTTATCTGCTTCATCCGACTGATTTTCAGAAAATCGTCGCTTTTCTTGGTAATCCTCTGATTGCGATGGTCATTGCGCTGCTGTTTGCCATGTGGTCAATGGGCCGTCACCAAAAGCGTTCTATTAAGGAAGTTAACGCAACGCTATCTGATGCGATCAAGTCAATCGCTAATTTATTAATGGTTATTGGCGGCGGCGCAGCTTTTAAGGGCGTCTTGACTTCCGGCGGTATTTCGACGGCGATTGCTCAGGCATTTGCCCATTCATCAATGTCGCCAATTCTGTTTGCTTGGCTGGTAGCTGTGATTATCCGTGTTTCGGTGGGCTCAGCGACAGTTGCGGGTATGACATCGGCTGGTATCGTGGCTCCGATCGTGGCTGCGCAGACAGCGATCAATCCAGCTTTTGTGGTTCTGGCTATCGGTGCCGGTTCTTTGGCTGCAAGTCATGTCAATGATGCGGGTTTTTGGATGTTTAAAGAGTTCTTTGACTTGGATGTCAAAGAGACATTGAAGACTTGGACCGTTTTGGAAACACTGATTTCAGTGGTCGGGCTGCTGATGGTCTTATTGCTGGCAGCAATTTTCCATTAAATGATTGATAAAATCAGTGGAAGAGCGTATAGTCATAACTGCATGTTTGTAGACAATCATGTGCGGGAGTGGCGTCACGGCTACGTATCACCGCTAGATTACGAGAGGAGACATTATCGTGGCAAAAAATGTCGTAAAAATTGTTAAATTACAAATTCCAGCCGCCAAAGCAACCCCAGCACCACCTGTTGGACCAGCTCTAGGCCAGGCCGGTGTAAATATCGGGCAGTTCACTAAGGACTTCAACGCTCAGACTAAGGATCAAGCGGGTTCAATCATCCCAGTTGTCATTTCTGTTTATGACGATCGTTCTTTCACCTTTGTTTTGAAGACACCTCCTGCATCGGACTTGCTCCGTAAGGCAGCAAAAGTTGATAAGGGTTCTGGACAACCAAATACGTTAAAGGTTGCTAATGTGACCTCAGCTCAGATAGAAGAAATTGCAAAGATTAAGCTGCCTGATTTGAACGCAGCCAGTGTCGAAGCTGCTGTGAAAGTTGTTAGTGGAACTGCTCGTTCTATGGGCTTTTTGATTGATGGCAAGTCATTGGATGATGGTGCTGCACGCTTGGCTACCGGTGCTGAAATTGCCGAAGCCGAAGCCGAAGCTGAAGCTGAAGGTGCTGCTGCTGAAGCTGGTATCGTACCTAAGAAAGATGATGATGACGCTGACGCTACTGACGTGCCTGCAGAAGGGAGTGCCGAATAATGACTAAAAAACACAGTAAAAAGTATTTAGCCGCCGTTGAAAAAGTTGACGCAAGCAAGAAATATTCTTTGGCTGATGCCACAGCACTCGTTAAAGAGATTGCTTTTACAAAGTTCGATTCCAATGTTGAAGTTGTCTTTGACTTGAATGTTGATACGACTAAAGCTGATCAGCAGCTGCGTGGTGCCATTGTGTTGCCTAACGGTTCTGGCAATGATAAAAAGGTTGCTGTCTTTGCTGAAGGCGATAAGGCTAAGGAAGCTTCTGATGCCGGTGCTGATTTCGTTGGCACAGACGAATTGGTCGAGAAGGTCAAGGCTGGCTGGACTGACTTCGATGTTGCGATTGCAACACCGGATCAAATGGCTAAAGTCGGCCGTGTCGGCCGTGCTTTAGGACCAAAAGGCTTGATGCCTAATCCTAAAGAAGGAACTGTGACGCTGGACGTTGCTAAGGCAGTTAAAGATGCCAAGGGCGGCCAAGTCACATACCGGACCGACAAAAATGGTAACGTTGCCGTACCAGTTGGTAAAGTTTCATTTGATGCTGAAAAATTGGCACAGAACGTTAAGACCGTTTCTTCTACTGTTCTCTCGGCTCGTCCAAGTACAGTTAAAGGCACTTACGTCCTGAGTGCACACCTGGCTTCTACAATGGGTCCTGGTATTGCCCTTGATGTTGCATCACTATAACGAGTAAAACGACTTGAGAAATCAGGTCGTTTTGTATATACTCATATAAGTAAATATCGTTTTTACCTAAGACGTCGGTTGCTGCAAAGCGTAATTCCTGCCGAGGAAAGCTAATTTTTCCATGGCCGCGTCTAGTACGCGGTTTTCTTATGTATAGAACTATTTACGGAAAGGATATCTCATGAGCGAAAAAGCGATTGCGATTAAAGCCCAAAAAGTTGACGAAGTCGCTGATCTGTTTGCAAATTCAGTTTCAGCTGTCGTTGCCAACGTTCGTGGCCTGACTGTCGCACAGGCTGATGATTTGCGTTCTCAGCTTCGTGATGAAGGTGTCTCCCTGAAGGTTATCAAGAACAAAATTTTGACTCGTGCTGCTGAAAAAGCCGGCTATAAAGAGTTGAATGATGTCTTTAATGGCCCTTCGGCGGTTGCCTTTTCTAAAGAAGACGTTGTCGCACCTGCCCGTATTTTGAAAAAGTTCAGCAAGACTGCTGATGCTTTGGAATTAAAAGGTGGTGTGATCGGCGGTAAAGTCGCAGATCTTGACACAATTAATCGTTACGCAGCATTGCCTTCCAAAGAGACTTTGCTTCAGCAATTGCTTGCTGAATTCCAGTCACCACTCCGCAGCTTTATGTATGCGGTTAAAGCGGTTGCTGAAAAGCGTGAAGCTGATGGCGAGACTGCCTAAGCTGGCGATAACGCAGCAAATTAATAGTTATTAGAGTATTAACTTTTTTAACGATCGAAAATAAATAAGACGCAGATTTGTATCTGCACGTTGGAGGAAAAACATGGCATTTGATAAAGATGCAATTATCGCTTCTTTGAAAGAAGCTTCAATCCTCGATTTGGCCGACTTAGTTAAGGCTATCGAAGATGAATTTGGTGTTTCAGCTGCTGCTCCAGTTGCAGCTGGTGCAGGTGCTGGCGAAGAAGCCGCAGCTAAGGATTCGTTTGACGTTGAATTAACTGAACCTGGCCAAGCTAAGATTGGTGTTATCAAGGCTGTTCGTGATGCTACTGGCCTTGGTTTGAAAGAGTCTAAAGACTTAGTTGATGGTGCACCATCAGTTATCAAGTCAGCATTGAGCGAAAGCGATGCTAACGACTTGAAAGCTAAGTTGGAAGCTGCTGGCGCAACTGTTACTCTTAAGTAATCAGCTGAAGTTTGATTCAAAACGATTCGAAATTTCCTGTTTGGAGTTCGGATCGTTTTTTATTTTGTCCTAAAAGATATGGCTGCATTTATTCACTTTTCTTTTCAGGATATAATAGGGACAGTCAAGCCGGCGTTGCATCAGACCTTATGAACAAGCAGCCGAAAGATTTTTAAATTGAAATATGACAGATAAAAACGAACAATATTTTACAGCTGAACCTAGTTCCCAACATGATTATCAGGAAATTTCCTTTGATTTCTCAGGCAAGACCCTTTTTTTCAAAACAGATGCCGGTGTTTTTTCGAAAAATCGCATTGATTACGGTACGCGGGTACTGTTGGATTGTGTAGCCGATCATTATTCGGAAATACGATCGGGGTCTATCTTAGATTTGGGCTGCGGTTACGGCGTTGTTGGTGTTGCGCTGAAATCGCTGGATCCAAGGCGCGAGTTGACCATGACAGATGTCAATCTGCGTTCTTTGGCGCTGTCTAAAGAAAATTTGCAGCGGAACCAGTTGGATGCTGAAGTGCTGCAATCAAATATTTATGATGGCCTGAATGGCGAGTTTGCAGCCATCGTCGTCAATCCGCCTATTCGTGCCGGCAAACAAGTCGTCACGAAAATGCTGACAGAGGCTAGGGAACATTTGCCTTCCGGCGGTATGATTTTTGCTGTTTTGCAAAAAAAGCAGGGTGCACCTTCAGCTGAAAAAAATTTGATGGCCGCCTTTGGCAATGTTGAAATCTTAAAACGCGATAAGGGATACTATGTCTTACGATCAACCAAGCAATGAATATTTCATGCAGCAGGCTTTAAACGAAGCCAAACAGGCTTTTTTGGAAGGCGAGGTACCAATCGGTGCAGTCCTAGTTAAGGATGGCCAACTGCTTGTTTCTGATCATAATCGCAAAGAACAGTTAGGCAGTGCGACGGCTCATGCAGAAAAGCTCGTGATTGAGCGTGCAAATAAGCTGGTTGGTAATTGGCGGTTGACCGGCTGTCAGCTGTTTGTCACGATTGAACCTTGTGTGATGTGTTGCGGTGCCATTATTCAAAGCCGTTTGCCGGAACTTTTTTACGGCGCCAAAGACCCTAAATTTGGTGCCGTGGCGTCTTTATATCATGTCTTAGAGGATAGCCGAGCTAATCATTTTGTTAGTGTCCAAGGCGGTCTGATGGCTGATGAGGCGGCTTCTTTAATGCAGGATTTTTTTAGAAAACTTCGTGAAAACTGATTTTTTTAAAAATATCGCATCTAACTAACTCTTGGATAGATATACAATGATCACAGAAAAGCGCAAGCCTGTTTTGGCCGTCAAATGATAATTAATGCAAACAGGCTGGTGTTGGATGTTATCGAGGCAAATATATGGACGATGAGCAATTAGCCCGGACTGAATTAGATGAGCTTTACCGCAAATTTTCTTCAAGCAGCCAAGGGTTGTCGACTGCACAGGCAGCTTCGCAGTTAAAATTATCCGGTCCGAATATTATCAGCAAAGCTCGCGGCGAGTCTCAATTGAAGGCTTTTTTTAAATCATTTTCAAGCATGATGGCTGTTTTGCTTTGGGTGTCTGGCGTGATTGCAATCTTTGCCGGCATGAGCGAACTGGGCGTCGCGATCTGGACTGTCAATGTGATTAACGGCCTCTTCTCTTTTTGGCAGGAGTTTGCTGCAAAAAAAGCGACCGATTCTTTGATGAAACTGCTGCCAACGTATGCACATGTTTATCGGGATGGCAAACTGCAGCAGATTGATGCCACACAGCTGGTTCCTGGCGATATTTTTTCGGTTCAGGCCGGCAATTCTGTTTCTGCTGATGCACGGATCATTGAATCAGACGAACTGGAGGTTGATGAATCAGCCTTAACTGGCGAATCCCTGCTTGTCAGCAAATCTTCTGCCTTTGCAAAGGGAGCCGGTAAATTTGCATATAGTAATCTGGTTTATGCTGGTACGACTGTTGCCAGCGGCAGCGGGCTGGCAATTGCTTTAGCGACCGGTATGAAGACGGAGTTTGGCCAGATTGCCCGTTTGACCCAATCAACTAAACAAGTCGATTCACCGCTTCATTTGGAACTCAATCGCCTGACTCGACAATTATCAATTATTGCGGTCTCAATTGGGATCCTGTTTTTTCTTGCCGCTGTTTTCTTTGTGAAAAATCCAATCGCTAAATCCTTCATTTTTGCTCTAGGCATGATCGTCGCATTTATTCCGGAAGGGCTTTTGCCGACTGTGACCTTGTCTTTAGCACAAGCCGTCCAACGTATGGCACGCAAAAATGCGTTGGTTAAAAATCTCAATTCTGTCGAGACTTTAGGCGAAACGACTGTGATTGCCACCGATAAGACGGGTACGCTGACGCAGAACCAAATGACGATTAACCATGTTTGGACTAAAGAATCCGAGTATGAGGTAACTGGCGAAGGCTATGTGAAAAACGGCCAGATTCGCGAAAAAAACAAACCAATTCATTTAGGCAGGCATCCGGCCCTAAAACAATTGATCACGATTGCCAGCCTCGATAACGATACCGAGGTTCAACCGGCCAAATCTCTAAAAGACCGCCCGAAAATCATTGGCACACCGACTGAGGCGTCTCTGGTTATCCTGGCGCAAAAATCAGGTATCGATTTAGCCGATTTGAAACAAGCTTTGCCGCGAATTCATGAACTGACCTTTGATTCCAGACGCCAGCGCATGTCGACTATTCATCAAGCGAGTGATGGCAAACGCCTTATTTTGACCAAAGGCGCTTTAGATTTTGTGTTGGCAGTGACGGACCGCATTTTGGATCACGGTGTTGAGCGTGCTATCACTGATGATGACAAGACCGAAATTCTCGCAGCAAACCGGCGTTATGCTGGTGATGGCCTACGTTCTCTGGCTTTTGCCTACCGTAGTTTTGAAGACGATAGCGATCCTAAGACTTATCATGTCAGCAATTGCGAGCAGCATCTGATCTTTGTTGGCCTGGCCGCTATGTCCGACCCGCCGCGACCGGAAATATATGAAGCCATCCGCAAGGCACATGCAGCCGGTATCAAAATCATCATGGTGACTGGTGATTCTGAATTAACCGCCAAATCGATCGCAACAAGGATTGGCCTTGTCTCTGAATCAGCTCGTGTTGTGACAGGCGCAGAACTTTCCAAAATGACGACCGATCAGCTCAAGGATGCACTGGCGGGCGAGATTATTTTCGCTCGAGTAGCCCCGGAACAAAAATATCAAATTGTCACAGCTCTGCAGTCGATGGGTCATATCGTGGCATCCACAGGAGACGGTGTCAATGATGCACCGGCCTTAAAAAAAGCCAATATTGGTGTGGCAATGGGTGTAACAGGCACCGATGTGGCCAAGGATGCCGCCGATATGATTCTGACAGACGATAATTTTGCGTCCATCGTGGCTGCCATCGAAGAAGGACGAGTTGTTTACGCAGATATCCAAAAGTTTTTGTTGTATATTTTAAATTCCAATTTGCCGGAAGCTGTTCCATCCGTGCTGTTTTTGCTCTCGGGAGGGACGATTCCGCTCTCTTTGACTGTTATGCAGATTTTAACGGTTGATTTAGGAACTGATATGCTGCCAGCCTTGGGACTGGGTGCTGAAAAAATAGAAGCTGGCGTGATGGATCAGCCTCCGCGCGATCGGCATGCTCATTTGTTGACGAAAAATCTTTTGCTAAAGGCATTTGCCTGGTATGGACTTTGGGGCTCAATCATCTCAACGGCTGCTTATTTCTTCGCCAACTGGACTTTTGGCTGGCCAGGTCAAGCCTTAGTATCGTCGGGAGGCGATTATCGAAAAGCCACCACAATGACGCTGGCTGGGATCGTTTTCTTCCAAATTGCTGCAGCATTGAATGCCAGAACACAGCGAACGTCAGTCTTTAAAATCGGCGTTTTCTCAAATTATCACATTGATTTTGGGATTTTATTTGAAATCCTGCTGCTGCTGTTGTTGATGTATGTGCCTTTCTTACAGAACCTGTTTCAGACTGGTCCGCTAAACAGCAATGAATGGCTGCTGTTAGCATGTATCCCGGTTCCAATGGTTCTGTTAGAAGAAGCTCGCAAGGCTTTGGTGAGAAAGTACCGGCACGCAAGCTGATTGAGATAATATTGACCGCCTCATGCGGTTTTTTACTATACTTAAAGATAAATTATCTACGATGAAGGGATTTTATTTTGACTGAGCAATTTCGATATAACGCGTTTAGCGATTATTCATCTTTTAATCCGGCCGAGGAGCTTAAAAAGATTCATATGATTGACGACCAATTTGTCAAACAGTCGTTTTCGGTCAATCTGAAGCATTTTTTTGACCATCTGTTTCCTAATTGCCAGTCAAAACAGAGCTTGATAGAAGCCCAGGCCAATATCTTGATCGTCGATACTGTGCCGCTGGACCAATTATGGCAAAATACGCTGACCGAACTCCCTGCTGAACAATTCTATGCGGCTATTTGCCAAATACTGGATTTTAATGCCGGGCTTGATTTTGAATTGACAGCCAGCAGAGACTTTTTAACAAAGAGCGGTCAGAAAATTCTGTCTGATGAGACAGTCGATACAGCTAATTTGGTGCAGTTTATGTTCAATGCTTTGAATTTGCGTTCAGCAAACGGTTTAAGCCTGATTGACAACCTGGTCAATGACGGTTATTTGCGAAAAGCTTGGCCGCAGGATCTGCCTTTGCCTTTGTTTTTCGCCGGTAAAACACTGGCCGTTGTCCCAAAATCTGATTTGATTAGTGAAGCTGTTTATGTTGATTCCCAATTAGATGGCGACCATGACGGCAAAAATGATTTAATTCAGTTGGTTTTGACGCGGCCCAAACAGTCCGGTCCCGATTTAAAGGTACCGATTATTTTAACGGCCAGTCCCTATTATTACGGCACGAACGATATGGCCGAGGATGTTCATAACCCGGATGGTGACTTAGCAGTTAAAGACAATTTTGATTTTGCTGATCAACCAATTGCTGACGACCAAGTGCTTTTACCAGCCTTGACCGCTGATCAACAAAGCCAGTCAGCTGCTTTTCAACAGACTTTGAAAAGTGGCGCTGCCTCTTTTCCATTGAATGATTTTTTTTTGGCCCGCGGTTATGCGGTGGCTTATTATGCCGGCCCTGGCACACGCGGGTCAGACGGCCTGCGTTCTTCCGGCGGGCCCGATGAGACGATTGCTTGTTGTGCAGCCATCGAGTATTTAAGTGGACACCGTCTAGCTTTTACAGATAAAACAGCTAGCCATAGTCTCCATGCCGACTGGTCTAATGGTTCGGTAGCCATGACTGGCCGCAGCTATCTTGGAACTTTGGCAACAGCTTGTGCGACACGCAATCCAGCTGGGCTGAAGACCATTATCTCCGAATCCGCTATCTCTTCTTGGTATGACTACTACCGTGAGAACGGTCTGGTGGTCGCACCTGGCGGTTTTCAGGGCGAAGACGCTGATGTTTTAGCATTAGACACATTTTCGCGCTGGTTTGATGCTGCTGAAATGGCAAAAAGCAAGCAGATTTTTCAGGACAGCTTAGCAGAAATGAAGGTTGAAGAAGACCGTACAACGGGTAATTACACAGCTTTTTGGGACAAGCGCAATTATCTAAAAGACGCAGGCAACATTAAAATTGATTGTTTATATACTCATGGATTGAACGATTGGAATGTTAAACCGATCAATGTTTTCAATATCCTAAAAAGTCTGAAAGGAACAGGAGACGCAGCAGCTAAAGTGATTCTTCACCAGGGCCGGCACATCAGCCCGCATGATATTCGTTCTTTGGATTACCTAGATATCTGTAATCTATGGCTCAGCCATGAGCTTTATGGCCAAGATAATCAGGTTGAAAAAAGCTTGCCGGATGTCATGGTAGAAGATAATCTGGATCCGGAAATTTGGCACAGCCAGCAGGATTGGGCTAAAAGTGAACGCCATCAATCTACTGTTTTGGCTGCATTGTCGAGTGCCAAGACAGCTGGCTATGATGATGATCTGGGCCAGATTTATCGGGAAAACTATCACGATTACACAAGCTACGAAAAAGATTTTTATGCAGGTGATGCGCGTTTTGCCAAATCTACTGCTGTTTTTGATCTGCCATCATTTGGCGAGGCAACGATTAATGGCCGCGTGCAGGTTGATTTGCGCATTCAGACAGATCGGACCGTTGGCCTGGTCACAGCAGCTTTAGTCGAATTAGATGCTAAAGAACATGCTAGCCAAACAACTAAGGCAATCTTAAACCGTGGTTTTCAATTGAGCCTTGGCGACAGGCAAGTCCCTTTGCGTGATTTCTTCAAGCAATCAGTGAAGGCTCACTTGATCGCAAACGGTCATCTGAATCTGCAGAATCTGAAAGGGCCTGGGAAAATCAACCAACTAAAGCCCGATCAATATGTCCAGGCCGTTTTCTATTTGCAGCCGACCATTTATCGTCTGACTGACCAAACCAAGCTGCGTTTATATATTTTTGGCAGCGATATGCAATACACGCTTCACCCCAGGACAGTTCAGCACTATCAGCTTGATTTGGAAAAAAGTCGTGTGATTCTGCCCTTGAATTCGTAGTTCCGGTAAAAATCCGGTATAATGGAATAGCGGGCAAACGCCGCTAGTGAATCAGGTCAGGACAGGAATGTAGCAGCCTTAAACTAGTCAGGCGCTGTGCTCGTTTTTATTTCTGCAATGTTAGAATTTTATTAATGTATAAAGCACTTTATCGACAATACCGGCCGCGCACTTTTAGTGATTTGGTCGGCCAAAAAGTAATCGCACAGACGCTAGAAAATGCGCTGAAAGAGAATAAAGTCGGGCATGCTTATCTGTTTGCCGGTCCTCGCGGCACTGGCAAGACATCAGTGGCCAAGATTTTTGCGCGCGAAATTGAAGGAATTCCTTCTGATAGCGACCAGGATACTTTTACAGATATTATCGAAATCGACGCGGCTTCCAATAATGGTGTTGACGAGATCCGTAATCTTCGCGATGCTGCCAATTACGCACCGATTGAATATCCTTTTAAGATTTATATCATTGATGAAGTACATATGCTGTCGACCGGCGCTTTTAATGCACTCTTGAAGACAATCGAGGAGCCGCCGGCGCAAGTTAAATTTATTTTGGCAACAACCGAGCCTCAGAAAATACCAGCAACGATTCTCAGCCGTGTACAGCGTTTTGATTTTCGGCGTATCAGTGTTGAAGATATCGTTGCCCGTTTGCAGTACGTCTTGGAGGATCAAAAAATTGCCTACGATCCTGAGGCGTTGACTGTAATTGCAAACGCTTCTGACGGCGGGCTGCGGGATGCTTTGTCAATTCTTGATCAGGCTGTTGCTGTTTCGACGACCGGCCGAATCGAATTGTCAGATGCTTTTGAAATTACAGGGAGCAGCCGAATCGATGATCAGCTGGCTTTCCTTAGTCACCTGCTCAATAAACAGACTGACCAGGCTTTTGAAGACCTGCACCGTTTGCTGCTTGACGGCAAAGACCCTGTTCGTTTTGCTGAAGATCTGCTGGTTCTATTAAAAAATCTCATGCTGGTCAAAATTGCGCCTGAGTTGGTCAAGGAAACCGATAGCCAGAAGATTCGGGCATTTTCGGCCGGTTATCATAATGCCGTTTTTCAACAAGCCATTGATTTGGTTGCTGATAGTCTGACCAAAATGAAACAAACAACCCGGCCGGAACTCTACTTAGAGATTTTGGCTGTCAAAATTGTTTCACAGCAAAGCGAGTTGCAGCCTAAACAGGCCGCCATCGTTGATCAGGTTCCAGCTGACTCGGTTGCTGATGCCGCTGAACCAAGTGAACAAGCAGCAGATAATACTCCAGTGGCCCAACAATTAGACAATGCTCATGGCAATTCAAGCAGCGAAGCTGACAAAGATAGTCAGCCCGCGCGGCCTGTAGATCAGCCGCGAACTGTCGAACAACAGATTCCGACAAAAAAAGTACTAACAAGTTCAACGCCGGTTAGTACCGATAGTGCAGCGGCTTGGCACGTGATGGCCGAAGCTGTTAAAGAAGAGCTGCGTGCAGTTCAAGACGCTTGGCCTGATATTCAAGCCGATTTTGATCCGGCAGTCCTGATGCTGGCCGAAAATGCTGAACCGGTCGCGGCCAGCCGAACCGCCTTGATTTTTGCCTTTAACCATCCTGAATTGGCTGATGCGGCAGCTGAGACAGCTGATTTTGTTGGCAAACTAGCAGAAAGCCTATCAGATTTATTAGGAGTCGATTACCAGCTCGTTTTTATCAGCGATACCGCTTGGATGACTTTAAAAAAGAATTATATTGCCAAACTGCATGGTGCTGATATTGATCCGCCGATGCCGGTACCTGAGTTAAAAAAAAACGAAGCAGATAGCCAAGCCGCTTTAAGCCAAAGCCCACAACTGCAACCGGATATTCCTGAAAAATCTAATGAAGCTGTGCCTGAAGAAGCTGGTGACAATGCCGATGTGGTTGAAAAGGCAGAAAAGTTATTTGGAAATATTGTCAAAGTGAAGGGTGAGAAATAATTTATGCAGTATCCTGATGCGATTGCAAAATTGATTGAATCATATAGCAAGTTGCCGGGTATCGGCAGAAAGACAGCCACTCGGCTGGCTTTTTATACCTTAGGCATGTCAGAAGAAGATGTGAGCAATTTTTCAGAAAGTTTAAAAGCCAGCAAATCAGATCTGACTTTTTGTCAAGTATGCGGCTTTATCACGTCAAAAAGTGATAATCCTTGTGTGATTTGCAGCGACCCTTCTCGCGATCAAAGTAAAATTTTTGTTGTTGAAGACAGCCAAGATGAGATGGCTATTGAAAGCACACACGATTATCACGGTCTTTATCACGTACTGAACGGCGTTTTGTCGCCAATGGCAGGGCGCGGACCAGAGGACATTAATGTGAGCAGTTTGATCACCCGCCTGTCCGATCACCCAGAGGTCAAAGAGGTGATTATCGGATTGAACGCATCCACAGAAGGAGAGGCGACGACTTTGTACCTGGGTCGTCTTATCAAGCCGGCTGGGATCAAAGTAACGCGTCTGGCGTTAGGATTATCAATGGGAACCAATGTTAACTACGCAGACCAGCTGACATTGACGCAAGCTGTTAATGGGAGGACAGAAATATGATCTGGGGTAAAAAAATTTCTTATAGCGAATTTTTCCACGAAAATCTGATTGCTGCTGTCGGGCGTCTCCAGGATGCTTACGACGCTGCTCTTCAGACAGAAAGAAATTTGCAATCCGGGCATGTCAATCAGCGTATTATTCATGCTAAAACGATGCTGGCCAAAGACAAACAAGCCTATTTGATGCGCCAGATTCGCCTAAAAGATATTGGAGTCCGTAAATGAGTCGTGGCTATTTTATTTCAATCGAGGGGCCTGATGGCGCTGGCAAGTCCAGCTTAATTGACCGCTTAACGCCTAAACTGTATGCCTTGCTGGGCGACCGGTTTTTTCAAACGCGCGAACCGGGCGGTGTGCGTATCTCTGAGGCAATCAGAAAAATCATTTTAAATAATGATTACTCGGAAATGGATGCCCGTACCGAGGCTTTGCTGTTTGCCGCTGCCAGAGCCCAGCACGTTACTGAGAAGATTCGGCCTGCCTTAGCAGCCGGCAAAATTATTCTTTCGGATCGTTTTCTCGATTCATCGATTGCTTATCAGGGCGGCGGCCGCGGCTTAGGGGTTCAAGAAGTTCGCCAAATCAACCTCTTCGCTACTGCCGGACTGCAGCCGGACTTGACACTGTTGCTCGACTTGCCTAGCGAAGTCGGCCTCGCAAGAATTATGAAACACCGCAAAAATGATGTTGATCGTATGGACCAGGATCCCTTGGCTTTTCATCAAAAAGTCCGTCAGACTTATCTGCAGCTCGCACAAGCTGATCCTGGGCGTATAAAAGTCATCGATGCTTGTGAAAGGGCTGAAAAAATTGCGGATAATGCTTTACAATTAATTCAAGAAAGTTTGAAAGGTAAAATATGAAACTTATTACTGCAATTGTACAGGACAAAGACGCTTCTTCAGTTGCCAATGCCTTAGTGGAAAATAATATTCGAGCAACGCGTTTGGCCTCAGCCGGGGGATTTTTGCGGTCTGGCAACTCGACTTTTTTGATTGCTGTCAGTGACGAAGATGTCAATAAGACAATTGATGTGATCAAAGAACATTCCAAGACGCGAAAACAGTTTGTCACACCACCAGTTGGCTTGGATATGAGTTTGGACACAATCGGCGAGCCTATTGAGGTAGAGATTGGCGGTGCGACTATTATCGTACAAGCCGTCGAGGATTTTCAACACTTTTAATGTCGGCCATGACCTTAAAAGTGAATTCGTTGCAAGATCATTTTCTTCAATTAATCGATGCCGGTAAGCTCTCGCATGCTTACCTTTTTCTTGGTCAAAGCCAAGACCAAATACATAATTTCATCGCAGCCCTTGCTGCTCGGATCCTCCACGAAAACTCCTCAGAGAACGTTTTTGAGAATGGCCAATTGATGCAGGTAGATCTTTTGACGGGCAAAAAAACGCTTTCGGTCGATCAGATGCGCGAGTTGCAGATTTTCTTCTCCGAAAAATCATCACAAGCTCGAATTGCAGTGATTGATCACGCGGATCAAATGACCGATGCCGCTGCAAATTCAATTTTAAAATTGATTGAAGAGCCTTTTGACAATCAATATTTCTTTTTTCAGGCAGCTGTTTTTAATCAGATTCTGCCGACTATTTTATCGCGTGTACAGCTGATCCAGATGCCGAAAACTTTCGGTCGAGAAGTGCAATCACGGCTCGTGGCCGATGGGTTATCGCAAGAAGATGCCGCTTTTGTCAGCGCTGTCAGCACTTCTTTAGAAGAAGCACAGACCTTTTTATTGGCTGGCTTTGCGATTAACCTTAAAAATGCGATCGATAAATGGTTGTCAATGATACTGACGGGTGATTACCGGGCTTTTGCTTTTGTTCAAACGGATTTAATCGCCTTTGCCGACACGATTGATCATCAGCGTTTGTTTGCTGCTGGGGTCAGTTACGGTCTCAGCCATGTTTTAAAGCAGCAAAAGGATACGAAAACCGCTGATATATTGGCTTGCTGGCTGGACATCTCGTCCCGGCAGCGATTCAATGTTGCCTGGCAGGTGATTTTAGAGACTTTTGTACTTGAAGCATTAAGGATAAGTGATGGAACAAAAAAGTTTTCAGACAAGTAAATATGGCAAACTTTATCTTGTCCCGACGCCAATCGGCAATTTGGCAGATATTACGCTCAGGGCATTATCTGTTTTAAAAGAAGTCGATTTGATCGCGGCTGAAGATACACGGCATTCCGGGATTTTGCTGCAGCATTTTCAGATTAAAAAGCCTCTCATCAGCCTCCATGAACATAATTATGCTCAACGGGTACCGGAACTGATTGAAAAATTAAAAGCAGGTACGACTATTGCACAAATTTCCGATGCCGGCATGCCGTCTATTTCGGATCCTGGCCACGAATTGGTTCTAGCAGCAATTAAGGCCGGCATTGACGTGATCAGCCTGCCTGGCCCAACTGCAGGTATGACAGCTTTAATTGCCAGCGGTTTGCCGGCTGAACGTTTTGCCTTTATTGGTTTTTTGCCCAAAAAGAGCAGTGAACAGCAGCAATTATTATCAGCTTGGCAGAATGTGGATGCGACATTGATTTTCTACGAATCGCCTTATCGTATTCAAAAGACATTATCGGCGATGCAGGAACAATTTTCCGAGCAGGCACAAGTTGTTCTGGCCCGCGAACTTACCAAGAAATTCGAATCTTATTTTCGCGGCAGCCTTGCTCAGGCCTTGGATTTTGTGGCAGAAAATGAGCCGCGCGGGGAATTTGTGATCTTACTGCACCCCGTCCCTCAGGAAAATACGTTATCTGAGGCTAGTATCAAAGAAGCTGTCCAGCGGCGTATTGACCATGGTGAAAAGGCCATCGACGCAATCAAAGCTTTGGCTAAGGCTAGCGGCCTGCATCGTGCACAGGTTTACGATATTTATCATAAGGAGAACTAATGTCTAAAATTTATTCCGAAGATTTATATATTAAAGATTTCTTTTGCGACCGAACGGCTAAATTGTCCATCCCTATGATTGCTGAATTGGCTATAGCTAGCAGCATCCAACAGACGGCTGAAATGGGGATTGGTATGAAAGAGCTGCATGCAATTGACCGCGGTTGGGTCTTGCTGCAGTATGATATTCAAATTAACCGCCGGCCGGATTCTGGCGAAAAAATTCGTTTGACGACTGATCCGAAAAAACGCAATCAATTCTTTGCACTGCGTGTTTTTGATTTTTATGATGCCGATGGCAATCTTTTAATTCATATTGATTCCTTGTGGGCCATGATTAATTTAAAACGCCGGCGTCTTGTTTCGCTGCTAAATGAATTTGTCGATCCGCTGAATGGGCAGAGTGTCGAGCATCTGGAAAAACTGCCGAGCCCGAATTTGCTGGATCGCACTTTTACCGGCAGTGCTATTGCCGTTGAAGAGGTCAAGAGCACTTACTTTGATATCGATACGAATCAGCATGTGAACAATTCAAATTATCTGAAGTATTTTTTGCTGCCGATTAAAGAGGATTTTTTGCTGCATCACGAGGCCAAGCGCATTATTGTTAAATACACGAAGGAGATTTTAGAGGGTCAGACCGTGGCTTCTAAAACGCAATTTGTTAACCCTTTGACAAGTATTCACGAAATTTCTGATGATTCTGTCATTAATGCAACTGCAGAAATTGAGTGGCGGTAATGCAAGTGATAATATTGTCAAGGAGAGATTTGGAAGATAATAGGAGGTTCACATGAATGTTTTAGTAACGGGTGGTGCTGGTTATATTGGATCGCATACAGTCGATAGATTGCTGGCTCACGGCGATCAGGTGACGGTTGTTGACAATCTTTGGACTGGCCACCGCGCTGCTGTGCCTGCGCAAGTGCCCTTTTATGAGGCTGATGTGCGGGACAAAGCGGCCATGAAAAAGATTTTTGATGAGAATAATTTCGATGCTGTTGTACACTTCGCCGCTTTGACACAAGTTGGCGAATCAATGGCAAAACCACTTTTTTACTTTGACAATAATACATATGGTGTGATTTCTTTGCTGGAAGCAATGCGTGACCATGATGTTAAAAAGATCGTTTTCTCGTCCTCTGCTGCTACTTATGGCGTGCCTGAGCATAATCCAATCACTGAAGAGGAACCGCAAAAACCGATTAACCCTTATGGTCTGACAAAACTGCAGATGGAAGAAATCATGGGTTGGTGCGATCAAGCCTACGGTATCAAAGGGGTTGCACTGCGTTATTTCAATGTTGCCGGTGCCAAACCAGATGGTTCGATCGGAGAAGACCATAATCCCGAAAGCCACATGATTCCTAATATTTTAAAGACAGCTCAAGGCAAAAAAGATAAAATGGTCATCTTTGGGGATGATTATAATACGCCTGACGGCACCAACGTGCGCGATTATGTCCATGTTGTTGATCTAGCAGATGCCCACGTCCTGGCTTTAGGCTATCTGCAGCGGGAAAACAAATCTAATCGTTTCAACCTGGGTACTGAGCAGGGGATGTCAAACAAGCAGCTGATCGATGCTGCTAAAAAAATTACTGGTGTTGATTTTAAAGTCGAAGTCGGCCCTCGCCGCGCTGGTGATCCGGATGCTCTTGTTGCCAGTCCTAAAAAGGCCAAGGAAGTGCTGGGTTGGGATCCTAAACTCAGTAATGTGGAAGACGAAATGAAAACGGCCTGGAATTGGATGACAAAGCATCCTAACGGCTACGATGATCAAAAATAATGAAGATTTTATCGATTGATACAAGTGGATCAAGTTTAAATGTTGGCCTGTTAGATTCTTCGACCGGCCTTTTTTTTGCACACGAACACACAAAAGACGAAGCGCGCACGCATTCAATGAAAATTCTGCCAGCTATTCAGGCATTGATGACAAAAGCCGGCTGGTCCTTTGACCAATTGGACAGGATTGCATTGACGGCCGGGCCAGGATCTTTTACAGGCCTTCGAATAGGCGCGGCCGTGGCCAAAATGATCGCCGGCCAGACATTTGCTGAATTAGTTCCTGTATCAACGCTGGAAATGATTGCCCTTAGTGCACGCTTATCGGCCGCCGATCCCAATACAACTAGCTATCTGCCGATGATCAATGCCCGCAACCACAATGTTTTTGCTGCTATTTGCCGCCCAGGGAAGCCTTTGGATGATGAAGGGCATTGGCCATTTGCAGATTTTTTGTCCAAAGCTCCGAAAAACAGTATTTTTGTCTTCGAACAGGGGACAGGTGATGATTTTAAAGCGGAAATCCAAACAGCAGGATTGAAGTTTATCGAACAGCCATCAGAAAAACTCATTGATGCCAAATTATTAGCACAGCAAGGCTTATCAGCCGCAAGGGCTGATGCTGATAGTTTTGCGCCGCGTTATTTGCGCAAGACGGCTGCTGAAATGGCTTGGCTGAAAAAACATCCGGACGCCGGTGATGGAGACTACGCCAAATATGTTTCTGAAGTCTAAAAAAATCGAAGGATTTACTGAGCATGAGATTTCGATTGCCGGAAAAAAAGTGTTGATTCGACAGGCGGACCTAGAGGACAGCAAAAAACTTGTTGCTATTGAGGAAGCTGTTTATACTGGACTAGCTCCCTGGAATCAATTGGCTTTTGTGACTGAGATTGCTTACGGCCGGCACAATTTATATCTTTCGGCCAGTGTCGAGGGACAGGCGATTGCATTTATTGGATTGACATATCGCCGCAACAGCAAGGACTTGCATATTACAAATATTGCTGTGCTGCCAATATGGCAAAGCAAAGGGTTAGGCAGTTACTTGCTGAACTATGCTGGGAAAATCGCCCAACTAAATCATTTGCAGCGCCTCACGCTGGAAGTACGCCGGTCTAACGCACATGCACGCCGTTTATATGAAAAAATTGGTTTTAAGAAAAAATCGGAATTGATTGGTTACTATAATGATGATCACGAAGATGCAATAGAAATGGAGTGGCTGTTTTGACAGCAAAACAAGATAATTTAATTTTGGCCTTTGAGTCTTCGGCGGATGAGACCAGTGCAGCAGTTGTAAAAAACGGTCACGAAATTCTCAGTAATATTGTGGCAACGCAAATTGCCAGTCATCAACGCTTTGGCGGGATTGTTCCGGAGGTCGCCAGCAGGCACCATTTGGAGTGGATCAACCGTGTGACAAAAGAAGCCCTGCAGGAGGCATCCGTGACTGATCCGGCTGCACAACTATCGGCAGTGGCTGCGACATACGGCCCTGGGCTGGTTGGTTCTTTATTGATTGGCTTAATGGCCGGTAAAACGTTTGCGATGGTTCACGGCCTGCCCTTTATTGCTGTTAATCACTTAGCAGGGCATATCAGCGCAGCTAATTTTGTCCAGCCGACCAGTTATCCAGCCATGGCTGTGATGGTTTCTGGCGGACATACCGAATTGCTTTGGATGGCAAAGGAAAACTCTTTTCAAATTATCGGCACAACTCTAGATGATGCCGCCGGCGAGGCTTTTGATAAAGTGGGCCGCATTCTCGGGCTGAATTATCCTGCCGGCAAAGAAATGCAGGAAATGGCAGCAAAGGGGCAAGCCAACATTCATTTTCCGATCGCACACACGGAAAACACCTTTGATTTTTCTTTTTCCGGCTTGAAGTCGTCTGTTTTAAATTATGTGCATCATGCTGATCAGCTTTCCGAGCAGATTAATAAAAATGATGTTGCGGCGAGTTTTCAAAAAGCGGTTGTGGAAGCGATTATTGAAAAAACCGAAGCCGCAATTCAAGTGTTTCAACCCGTGCAGCTTCTTCTAGGTGGTGGTGTTGCGGCAAATCTAGCTTTGCGCACAGCGATTGAGCATCTGGCCCAGACCTATCATTTGAAACTGACAGAGGCGCCGATTTCACTGGCAGGTGATAATGCGGCGATGATTGGTGCAGCCGCATATCTGAATTTTAAAGCCGGCCGTTTTTCAGGGCTGGATTTGAATACGGATCCATCTCTGAATTTTTCGAGAATGTGATTATTTCACATTTTTTGTGATTTTTTTATCTAGTTCGTTTACAATGTAATAGAAATGGTTCTGGGGGACTTTAAAGGATATGACTTCTGAAAATCAAATACCGCGGGCGACTGCACAACGTTTGCCGATTTATTATTATTATTTATCCACATTGAATGATGCTGGTATCAAGCGGATCAATTCAAGCGAAATTTCTGAGGCGATTAAGTTCGATGCAGCTACAGTTCGCCGCGACTTCTCTTATTTTGGCGCTTTGGGCAAACGCGGATTCGGTTACGATGTCAGCGCGCTCTTAAGCTTCTTTAGTAAGGTATTGTCGCAAGATAAGCTGAACAAAGTGGCCGTGGTTGGTGTTGGAAATCTAGGCCAGGCTTTGATGAAAAATAATTTCAGTCATACCAGCAATATTGAAATCGTCATGGGCTTTGATGCTGACGATGATAAGCGCTCGATCAAGCTGGTAAACGAAATGGGAAAATCGGTTCCAGTTTATCATGTTAAAGAATTGGCAGAACGGCTGCATGCCAACAATATTACGATCGCTATTCTGACAGTGCCGGAAAAAGCAGCTCAAGAAGTGACCGATCAATTAGTTGCAGCTGGTATCAAGGGAATTTTGAACTTCTCACCGATTCGGATTACGGTACCATCCAGTGTCCGTGTGCAGAATGTCGATTTGACGACCGGTATGCAGACTTTGATCTATTTTGTGGATAATTTTAAGAACATTAAAAGCGCTAAATAAAGCGTTTTTTTATTATTTTCTAAAATAGTCAGGATTTGTCAAAAAGTTTGACCTTTTTTGACCAATTGCGTTATAATTTTACGCGGAACAAATTAAAGGAGGTTTTTAAATTCATGATTAAACCATTAGGTGATCGAATTGTTCTTAGTATTGACCAGCCCGAAGAAGAAAAGGTTGGTGGGATTTTAATTGCAAACAACGCCAAAGAAAAACCAGTTACAGGTTCTGTTGTGGCAGTTTCTGAAACGGGAATTGGGGATACTGAAGCTCCTAAGTCTGTCAAAGTCGGCGACAAAGTAATGTTTGATAAATACGCCGGTTCACAAGTTACGATCGATGGAGAAGATTATCTCATCGTTCACGAAAAAGATATTCTGGGGGTTTTGTAATTCATGGCTAAAGAAGTACGTTTTTCTGAAGATGCCCGCACACGTATGCAGGCAGGAATTGACAAGTTGGCAAATGCTGTTAAGACAACGATTGGTCCTAAAGGACGCAATGTTGTTTTGGAGCAGAATTACGGTACACCAACGATTACAAATGATGGTGTCACAATTGCCAAAGCCATCGAATTAGACGACCATTACGAAAATATGGGTGCCAAGCTCGTGACTGAAGCCGCTTCTAAGACTAATGATGTTGCCGGTGATGGTACGACAACTGCGACTGTTTTGACACAAGCAATCGTTAACGAAGGCTTGAAGAACGTGACGGCTGGTGCTAATCCTGTCGGCATTCGTGCTGGTATTGAAAAAGCCACTGCCGCCGCTGTCGATGCTTTGAAAAAGGAATCTCATGAAGTTAAAGACTCTTCTTCTATTCAGCAAATTGCTTCGATTTCGGCTGCAAATGAAGAGACGGGCAAGTTGATTGCTGATGCTATGGAAAAAGTTGGTCATGATGGCGTCATCACGATCGAAGAGTCCAAGGGTATCGAGACCGAATTAGACGTCGTTGAAGGTATGCAGTTCGATCGTGGATACATGAGTCAATATTTTGTCACAGATAACGACAAAATGGAGACTAACCTGGATAATCCTTATTTGCTGATTACCGACCAGAAGATCGGCAATATCCAAGATATTCTGCCTGTTTTGCAAAGCGTTGTTGAACAAGGCCGTTCGCTTTTGATCATCGCTGATGATATTACAGGCGAAGCATTGCCAACACTTGTTTTGAACAAACTGCGCGGTACCTTTAATGTTGCTGCTGTCAAAGCGCCTGGATTTGGCGATCGCCGTAAGGCACAATTACAGGATCTGGCCATTTTGACTGGGGGTACTGTGATTACTGAAGACTTGGGCCTTCAATTGAAGGATGTCGCCATTGACCAATTAGGCCAGGCAAACCGTGTCAATATCACAAAAGACAAGACCACGATTGTTGAAGGCAAAGGTGATAAATCTGCCTTGGCTGACCGCATCAAGGGTATTCGTCAAGAGATTGAAAATACGACTTCTGATTTTGATAAAGAAAAGCTGCAGGAACGTTTGGCCAAGCTGGCTGGCGGTGTTGCTGTTGTCAGAGTCGGTGCTGCAACCGAAACTGAATTAAAAGAGAAGAAATATCGTATTGAAGATGCTTTGAATGCAACTCGTGCCGCTGTTGAAGAAGGCTTTGTTGCTGGTGGCGGTACTGCTTTGATCGATGCTATCCCAGAAGTCAAAAAAGTGACTGATGGTTTGTCGGGCGATGAAGCTACTGGTGCCCGCATTGTTCTGCGTGCTTTGGAGGAACCACTTCGTCAGATCGTTGAGAATGCTGGCCTTGAAGGTTCTGTCATTGCTCAGCGTGCTAAGACTGAAGATCCAGAAGTCGGCTATAACGCTGCAACTGGCGAATGGGTAAACATGATTCAGGCCGGCATTGTTGATCCAACTAAAGTTACTCGTTCAGCTTTGCAGAATGCTGCTTCTGTTTCGGCTATGATTCTGACTACCGAAGCTGTTGTTTCCGAGCTTCCTAAAAAAGATGAACCTGCTGCACCAGCTGGAGCCGGTGCAGGCATGCCAGGTATGATGTAAACTTATTTTTCACATAAAATCCCGGATTGTTCCGGGATTTTTTTGTTATTCTTATATCTTGTGTTCACAAAAATGCTTGATGGAGGAGGAAAAAAATTATGACGCAGCACACTTTTTTTGATCTATTCAAACCATCCTGGTACATTCACCAAATGTCCGGTTGGTCAAGGTCTTCATATATTCTTTTGATTTTTGGCTATCTATTTATTGCCTGGCAGACTTTTACAAGTCCGCTCAGTACGATTGCAATTTGGACATTTATTGCGGCCATCCTTGGTTTTACAACCACCTTGGCAATTACGAATACTCGTCCGCTAAACGGCGTCTTCGGCTTAATTTCGGCCCTGATTTATATCGTGGTGGCTGTAGCGGCACACAATCCATCGGATGCCATTCTGCAGGCCGTTTACATCGTCTTGCTGGATATTCCAGTGTTGATTTCGCCTAATTGGGCGATCGACGTGGAAAAGAAAGTTCGGCGGATTGCTGAAGTTGATCAGCGTGGCGAAAAACATTCAGCTGCCTATTGGCATCGTTTATTTGCATTTTCTTTTATTGCAGCCTGGATTCTGCTTTATTTCTTTGAAATTTATATCACTAAAACACCTCGTCCAATGATTGATTCTTTCACGGCTGCTATTGGTATCACGGGTGCTTTGTTAACAACTTTGCGTTTCTCAGAATCTTATTATTTTTGGATTATCCAAGGATTGGCACAAGTGATTTTGTGGGGAATTACAGCAGCACAAGGGGATGCTTCTCTAGTCCTATTCTTCACTTATATGCTTTACTTGGCTAATGATGCAGTTGCTTTATTGGACAAACGAATTGCTTGGTTTCACCATGCAAACTAAAAAGACCGAATATGCGGTCTTTTTTTGTGTCACGACATAAGGCAATTGAATACAAAAAAGACCAGCAATCTGATTGCTGGTCTTTTAAATTAACCAAGACGGTTGTAATATTCAACGATCAGAGATTCGTTAATATCAGCACCGAGTTCTTCGCGCTCTGGGAATCGAACTAATTTGCCTTCCAGCTTATCAGCATCGAATTCAACGAAGGGTGTGTTATGCAGAGATGACTCAACTGCGTTAATAATTGGAGTGATCTTCTTGGAACGGTCGCGAACGGAAATCATTTCTCCGGGCTTGACTTCAAAAGAAGGGATCGTCACACGCTTGCCGTCAACCAGGATATGGCCATGATTGACAAGCTGGCGTGACTGAGCACGTGTAGTTGCTAAACCAAGACGGTAGACAACTGAATCCAAACGTGTCTCCAATAAAATTAAGAAATTAGTACCGTGCAAGCCCTGACGGATCTTGCCGGCTTTTAAGAACAAATTATGGAATTGACGCTCAGTCAATCCATAGGTGAAACGAAGTTTCTGCTTTTCACGCAATTGCGTGGCATATTCAGAAAACTTAGGGCGGCGGCCGGTATTACCGTGGTCGCCAGGTGCATAAGGGCGTTTTGCCAATTCCTTGCCAGTTCCCGAAAGGGAAATGCCAAGACGACGGCTTAAACGCCACTTTGGTCCGGTATAACGTGACATATTTTCTCCATTCTGTTGTAAATGGGCTAAACCAAGATTCGTGCAAAACAGCTTCGGTTCTACAGCTTGCCTACTCAAAGATTTGCTTTGAAACTGACTTGTTGACGAGCTTCTCGTTTAACTGCTGCAAACAACCCTTATATACTACACGGATTTTGGTTTTTAAGCAAGCTGAGCCGCTTCCCACGTTCGTGTGAAGGCGAACTAGATTTTAAGAAAAGCTGATGTTCTTCAAGAATCAGGCAAACAAGTCATAAAATAATGACAGCTATGGTTTGGGTATTAATAATTTCTATAATTCTATTTCTGACATATCTGGCAGCAATTCTTTTTCAGCGGTCCTTTGCACGGAGATCCAACGAAATCGTGGATGCAAAGGACAAATTGGCACAGATCAATGTCCGCCAGGCTTTGCTGGATGCTCGCAAACTGAGTTTGACAGGTAAATCGCTGCATGATTATCAGCGTTTGGAAGCAGATTACAATGACATTGAGAATTCCAAGTTCCTTCATATTGATCAGCTAGCCAACTCGGTTGTTTTTGATGCACGCGGATTAAACGTCTTTAAGACACGAGAAGAATTTAATACTTTGGATGCAACATTGCAAGAAACGCAGGCCAAGATTAAAGATATCCAAGACGGCCTTGAAAAACTCAACGAAGTTGATCAAGAACATCGTAAAGCAGTTGATGAATTACGGGTTCGTTATGACCGCCTGCGCAAAAAAATACTGGCCGAGTCGTTTAAATACGGCCCAGCCGCAGAACCTTTGGAAAATGTTCTGTCCGGCTTGGAAGACAATTTTGCGAAATTTGTCAAATTAACCGAATCCGGCGACCATAGTGCTGCTACTGATGTTTATGAACGTTTGCGTGTTGAGACCAATGATCTGGAAAAAAAGATGATTGATATTCCGCCGCTTTATGACAAATTAGTCAATCGTTATCCAGCTAATTTTAAAGAATTGCAAAGCGGGGCCGATACCTTAACAAAACGCGGCTTTGTGTTTGACGCAGATCCTAACGTCGTTATCTCCGATATGAAGAAAAGCTATCAACGGATTTCTGATAGTTTAAAGGCATTGAATCTTAAAAAAACGACTGAAGCACAGGCTGTTTTGGAGGTTCAGATCAAAACTTTGTACGACACGATTGATAATGAGTTTGGTGCCGAATACGATGTTAAGAAAAATGATCGCAAACTAAGTGGTGAACTGGCCCATGTTCGTGCGCAAAATCAGGAGCTGACTCTGGAAATTGATCGTTTAAACCAGCGTTTTATCTTGTCGCACTCAGAGGTCGAAGACACCCGCGGTTGGGCAGAACAGATTAAATCAGTTGCTGCGCAAAACGACGGCAATGTGAAACGCTGGCGGGAAAAGAAGGCACCTTTTACAGCTTTGCGCCAAACGCAGCTAGGCCTATTCAAACAATTGGACCAAATTTCTAAAAATCAGCGTGATCTGTATGTCACAATCAGTTCCTATCCGCAGGTTTTTGATGATTTAAAACGAATTTCACTTCAATATGCTGGCGAACTTTCTAATATTCGTCGTGTGTTGGAACAGGTTGATATGCCGGGATTGCCAGCTGATTATCGCCTGCAGTTTATCTCCGTGCAGGATGAAATCAAATCGCTTAACGAAATGGTGGCTTCAGCCCGAGTGAATTTGGACGATGCACAGCGCCAGGCGCATGAAGTGACAACCGATCTGGCAGATTTGAAATCCAGCTCGTCGGAATTGTATGTCAATGCAAATTTGGCGGTTGAATTAATTCATTACGCTAATCGCTATGTTGACCGCCAGGAAATTATCAGTGCCTTGCAGCAGGCTAGATTATATTATGAACGTGATCTGGATTATAGCCGGACAGTCGATATTGTCGGACGCGCCTTAAATCAAGTGGAAGCCGGCAGCTACAGGCGTTTGCGAGATGGCTATGTCAATCGCAATCAGACACCTTTCTAGCTTGAAAGGCAGGCGGCATTTAGATATACTTAAAGACAACTTAGAGGAGTAAGCTTTATTGTGTTCAGAGATCTGACGTTTGCTGCGAGTCAGACACAAGCCGGCCGAAGGTTGCTAAGAGATTGCGGAAAATAAATATTAAGCGGCTTGGCAACAGGCAACTTGGGTGGTACCACGCAGAAGCGTCCCGGGATTTTTCCTAGGGCGCTTTTAATTTGATGATGCAAGCTAGATTATTGTTAATAAGAAAAATTTTAGAGCTGACAATTCACGATAAATGGCATTTAGCAGCTGTTTTATTTTTGATAGCTGCTTTGGTGATCTTTTTCCGCTTAAGAAGAAAGGGCAAGTGAGATGCGCGAGATTAAAATGTCGACCAAATATAATCCGACCGAGGTCGAAAAAGGGATGTACGACCGTTGGCAAAAAGCCGAACTGTTCAATCCAGACGTTGACAAAAAACTAAATAAACAAAAATATGCCGATGCACAGCCTGAGGCATATTCAATTGTCATTCCACCGCCAAATGTGACTGGCAAACTGCATCTGGGCCATGCCTGGGACACGACTTTACAAGACATGCTGATCCGTCAAAAACGCATGCAGGGTTATGACACTTTGTGGCTGCCTGGCATGGATCATGCTGGTATTGCCACTCAAGCTAAAGTCGAAGCACGCTTGCGCGAACAAGGGACCAGCCGTTATGATTTAGGTCGGAAAAAATTCGTTGATCAGGTCTGGCAGTGGAAAGACGAGTATGCCAGTATTATTAAATCTCAGTGGGAAAAATTAGGTCTTTCGTTAGATTTTACGCGGGAACGCTTCACTTTGGATCAAGGGCTGAATGATGCCGTTCGTAAAGTTTTTGTTGATATGTACAAGAAAAAATTAATTTACCGCGGCGAGTACATCATCAACTGGGATCCTCAAGCGCGTACAGCTCTGTCTGATATTGAAGTCATCCATAAAGACGATCAGGGCGCTTTTTATCACGTTAAATATCCTTTTGTTGATCCAGATTATGTGTTTAACGGCCAGCATTATATTGAAATCGCGACCACGCGCCCAGAAACAATGTTCGGCGACACGGCCGTGGCTGTTAATCCTTCTGATGAGCGCTATAAAGACTTAGTCGGCAGAAAAATTCGTGTACCTTTGGTGAACCGTGAAGTTGAAATCATTGCTGACCAGTATGTTGATAAGGATTTTGGAACTGGTATGGTCAAGATCACGCCAGCACATGATCCCAATGATTTTCAAGTGGGCAATCGTCATAACCTGCCTCGCATCAACACGATGAATGAAGATGCTTCAATGAATGAAAATGCCGGGCCATACAAGGGAATGGATCGTTTCCAAGCGCGCAAAGCTATGGTCGCGGACCTAAAAAGCGGCGGTTACATGCTGAAAATTGATCCGATTGTCCACTCTGTTGGCCACTCAGAAAGAACTGATGTCCAAATCGAATCACGTTTGTCGACGCAGTGGTTTGTTAAAATGCAGCCTTTAGCACAGCAAGCCTTAAAGATGCAGGGAATTACTAATGAACATGTCGATTTTTGGCCGACTCGTTTTGAAGATACCTATACAAAGTGGATGGAGAATGTCCATGATTGGGTCATCTCCCGTCAACTTTGGTGGGGTCATCGCATCCCGGCCTGGTATCGAAAAGACGCAAGCGGAAAAACCGAGACTTATGTTGGTTTGACAGCACCCAAAGGCGATGATTGGGTACAGGACCCAGATGTTTTGGATACTTGGTTTTCCAGCGCTTTATGGCCTTTTTCAACGATGGGCTGGCCGGATACGAAAAGTCCTGATTACAAACGTTTTTACCCGACTACGACAATGGTGACAGGCTATGACATTATTTTCTTCTGGATTAGCCGTATGATTTTTCAAGGCCGGCAATTTACTGGCCAGAGGCCCTTTAAAAACGTCCTGATCCACGGCTTAATTCGTGATGCCCAGGGACGCAAGATGTCTAAGTCATTAGGAAACGGCATCGATCCCATGGATGTGATTGCTAAGTATGGCGCTGATGCCTTGCGTTGGTTTTTGTCAACGGGTTCAACGCCGGGCCAAGATTTGAATTTCTCTTATGACAAGATGGATTCGGCTTGGAATTTCATTAATAAAATTTGGAATGTCTCCCGTTATGTGTTAATGAACCTCGATGATAATACACTGGTACAGCTGCCGTCAGCTGATCAAATGACGTTGGCCGATCGTTGGATTTTGTCGCGTTTGACTGCCACGATCGACAAAGTAACAAGCAATTTTGATAAATTCGAATTTGGTGAAGCTGGACGTCAGCTGTATAACTTCATTTGGGACGATTTCGCCGATTGGTATATCGAGATGACTAAAGAGACGCTAGGCGCTGGTGGCAATAAAGGCAAGACGCCGGTTCAGCAGATTTTAGCTTATGTCCTCGACCAGACATTACGACTGCTGCATCCGATTATGCCTTTTGTCACAGAGGCTATTTGGCAGCAGCTGCCCGGCCGGAAAGCACAAGAAAGCCTTGTGATCGCTGACTATCCAACTGTTAATCCGGCTTTATCCGATAAACAAGCTGAGACATCATTTTCTGCCTTGCAGGATTTGATAACAGCCATTAGAAATATCCGGTCTGAAGCCAAAGCAGCCATTTCAACGCCTGTTGATATTCTGATTCAGACAGAAGACGACGATTTGAGAACTGTCTTCCAGGAGAATACAGATTATATTCAGCGATTCGGCCACCCTAAATCCTTGGTGATTGCGCCGGATATCCAGGCCCCGGCCCTGGCGATGTCTCAGGTAATCAATGGTGCAGTGGTGTATGTGCCTTTGGCTGAGTTGGTTGATTTGGGCGAAGAAGTTCAGCGTTTGGAAAAACAAGCGGCAAAATTCCAAGCCGAAGTCAAACGGTCTAGCGGCAAACTGGCCAACGAGAAATTTACATCGTCAGCACCAGAAAAAGTTGTCGCAGCAGAAAGAGAAAAGCTGGATGACTGGCAGGCTAAATTATCAGCTACGCAGGAACGGATTCAGACATTAAAAGAAAGCAGCCATGATTGAAAACGCAGAACAAGCTATTGCATGGATTCATTCGCTGACCCGTCCTGGTCTTCGAGTCGAGCATGATACTCAAAAAAGAATACTGGCTTTACTAGAGAGTTTGGGTCACCCAGAGAAAAAACTACCGCCGGTCATTCATGTGACCGGCACCAATGGCAAGGGATCTGTTTCACGCTTTTCGCAGGCTATTTTGACTGCCAGCGGCTTTAAGACTGGCCTCTATATTTCTCCTTTTATTATTAAATTTAATGAGCGGATTGAAATTGACGGCCAATATATTTCTGATAGCGATTTGACCGTCTACACACAGCGGATCGCTGATTATTATACAAACCAGACTGAATTTGAAGTGATTACTGCCATTGCGCTCCTGTATTTTTCCGAATCCCACCTGGACGCCTTGGTGATTGAAGTTGGTATCGGCGGCCTTTGGGACTCAACCAATGTGATAGATGCCACGGTGGCAGTTATTACTAGTGTTGGCATGGATCACATGGACATTCTTGGCGACACATTAGCGAAAATTGCTTACCAAAAGGTCGGTATCGTTAAAAAAACCACGAAAGCGCTGCTTTACGGCCGTTTGCCCAGTGAAGCTAAAGAGGTCGTGGAAAAACAGGCTCAGGATCTGCAGGTACCCTACGGTGAGATTGATAGCAAGCTAAAAGTTTCACGCGGCTACTATCAAAGATATAATGCGGCCTTGGCTTGGGCTGTGGTCAAAATTTATCTGCATAATATTCTGCCAAATGAACGCTTCTTGGAGATAATCGATTTTTGGACAACTGATAAATTGATCAAATTTATTAACCACGTTTCCTGGCCGGCCCGCATGGAAATTATTTCTAAGAATCCTCTGATTATCGTTGATGGCGCACATAATCCACAAGGGCTTGCCATATTGACTGATTCGCTGCTGCGTGAATATGGTGATCGGGAGCAATTAATTGTGTTCGGTCATTTGGAAAAGAAAAAAATTTCAGTTAGAAACTTTGATAATCTACCTTTTGCCAAGGTTTTTCCAGTTAATTGGGAATCATACCGTCAGACAGCTGAATCGGATCATTATGAAGAATGGCATAAACAGTTGGACGAACTGCTTGAAAAAATAGACAATGAAAAGCAGATGATCGTGGTGACTGGATCCCTCTATTTCGTCAGCCAGGCGCGGATTTATCTGAAAAATAAATTGCAAAAAAAGTGAAAAGGCGCTGAAAAACTGCGTGTTATACTTGTAAGGATAGGACATATATGGCATTAGGATTTGGACAAAAAAATGTCGGGATTGATCTCGGCACAAGCAATACTCTGGTCTTTTTAGAAGGCTCGGGTATTATCATCAACGAACCGAGTTTCGTTGCAAAAGATACTGCGACTGGTGAATTGATGGCTGTTGGGTCAGCAGCGCATAAAATGTTTGAAAAGAATCCGCCTACGATTTCAGTCATCCGCCCTTTGCGTAAAGGCGTCATTTCTGATTTGGACGCGACAGTGGGTCTTTTAAAGTACTTTTTGAATGTGGCCTATAATAATCGTCCCGGAAAACCCTTAGCGATTATCGGCGTTCCTAGTGGTGTCACTGAAGTTGAACGCCGAGCTGTTAAAGACGCTGCCCAATCTGCCGGTGTCCGCGATGCTTACGTGATCGATGAACCAATTGCGGCGGCTGTTGGAGCTGGTTTACCCGTCTATGACGCACCTGGCACAATGGTGGTCGATTTAGGCGGTGGTACAGTGGACATCGCCACGATCAGCTTGGGCAAAGCCAATGCTTCTCGTTCAACGACTTTTGCTGGGGATGCGATGAACGAAGCCATTAAAGACATGGTTCTGCAACGCTACAATTTCCGCATTTCTGAAGGTGATGCTCAGATTTTAAAAGAAGAGATTGGTTCCGCTGATGTTAAAGCTGCTAAGCAGCTGGGTTCGGCTACAGTTAAGGGCATTGACCTAATTTCCGGGCTGCCCGCTCAACGCGATGTGACAGCAGAAGATGTTGCACTTGCCATTGCCAGTCCAGTCAGCCATATTCTGGTTGAAATTCAGACAACGCTAGAGGAATCTCTACCGGAACTTGTATCTGATATCATTGACCGCGGTATTACACTGACAGGCGGCGGTGCTAATTTAAGGTTTCTTGACCGCGTGATTGCAGATACTGTTCACGTGCCTGTTTTTATTGCGCCTAATCCGCAAGAAGCAGTTGCTAACGGGCTGGGTGAAATGCTGCGTTCTTCGCAGATGCAATTTAAGTAAAAATAATAAGTAGTTGGGTCTGGATGAGTCTTGCGATTTAATGGAAAGAAAATTTTAATTACGATAGCTTCGATTATCGTAGCTGTGGGTCTTATTGTGGGCTCAAGTGTCTTTTACGGCAGAGCTAGCGGTATTCCGGTGATACAGCGTTTCGCCTCGGATATGGCGGCTTTTTTTGGTCGCGGTGTTTCAGCACCAACCAGTGTCTTGAGCCGATCAACAAATTCATTAACACAACTATTTAAGACTTATGAAGAAAACCAGCATTTGGTTAAAAGAGTTGACCGCATTGCGGCTGATCAAATTCGGATTCAGACCTTGGAAAAAGAAAATAAGGAACTGAAGGCCAATTTAAAACTGAAAAATTCACTGACTGATTATCAGACTGTGAGCGCCGTTGTTATCAGCCGCACACCCAGCAGCTGGAATTCACAGTTGATTATTAATCAAGGTATTAATGCCGGCATTAAAAAGAATGCGCCTATCCTGGATTCTCGGGGATTGATCGGCAAAGTGAGTCAAGTGTCGAATACAAGCAGTAAAGTGACGCTTATTTCGAATATGACGGCTGATGCTGATCGTTTTCCAGTACAGGTCAACAGCGGCAGCACAACGATTAACGGTGTCATTTCTGGCTATAACCGCAGTAGTGATCAACTGATTTTAGATGAGCTCAGCACGCAATCAACGATTAAAAAAGGCAGTTTGGTGCAGACATCGGGACTTGGCGGCATCCTGCCTAAGGGTTTATACGTTGGCCGAGTTGCGAGCGTACGTGATGATGCTTATGGCGTTGCCAAACAAATTTATATTCGTCCCGCCGCCGATCTATCCGATATTTCCAGCGTTCTCGCGGTCACTCAGGTAGGTGGGGAATGAATAATCGCCATGTTTCGACGCATCGTTTTTTCCGTCCCGCTATTGTTTATCCAGTTATTTTAATTGTGTTAATATTCGTTGATGGCTCATTAATGGCGGCTTTTTCCGGTTTTTTGTCTTTTGCAAACTGGACAATTCTGCCCAATCTGACTTTTATTGGCATTTTTTACACGATTCATTTTCGGTCCGATCGCCATTTTCATTTTTGGTGGTGGCTGGTATTACTTGGGTTGCTCTTCGATCTTTATTACACACAGTCTATTGGCAGCTATCTAACCGCTTATCTTTTATCCGCTTATACTGTCTTCTTGCTGGATCCACATATTCCCTATCGAATTCTCTCTTCGTTTTGGACAGTGGCAACCGGTTTGCTTGTTTTTTACAGCCTCATTTATATCACCGGTATCTTAACCGGGGAAGTTAATATTAGTCTGGTTAATTACCTGATTTTCACTGTATTTCCAACGATTTTCATAAATAGTCTTATTGAGATGATATTTTATCGTCCGGTTGAGTCTTTGACTTATATAATTAATAGCTAATCCCATGAATTTATTTTTCTACATAATTTCGGTTATATTATTGCTGAATGCTTTCTTTGCGGTTGTAACGGTTTTCTGGAGCAAAAGAGAGGTTAGCAGAATTTGGGCATGGCTAGTTGTCCTGTTATTTGTACCTGTTTTTGGCTTTGTTATTTATTGGTTTACAGGACGCCGAATCTCTGATAAAAAAATTTTTGATTTTACCAGTCAGGAAATTGTTGGCCGAGAACAGATTCGGGATAATCAAAAATATTACAATCATCATTTGAAGCTGGATGAAAATGCCACAATGCTTTCTAAACTGTTTGCCAGTAACAGCGGAGCGATTCTGACCTATGGCAATGATCTTGATACCTTTTTTGATGGTCAAGATTTTTTTGATGATTTATTTCTTGAAATCGAGAAGGCACAGGACCATATTCATTTGGCTTTTTTTTCTATTTTTGACGATCCAACCGGTAACAAGCTAATTGATCTGCTGACCAAAAAAGCCCAAGCAGGTGTTGAAGTTCGTGTGATTTATGATGCTTATGGTTCTCACGGTACTCATCGCCGTATGTACCGCCGCTTACAGCAGGCTGGTGGTATCATTTATCCTTTTTTAACGCGGCGTTTTCAGCTGCTTGCGTTGAGAATCAATTTTCGTTTTCACCGCAAGGTTGTCGTCATCGACGGAAAAGTTGGCTATATCGGCGGCTTTAATGTTGGTGACCAGTATCTGGGGAAATCAAAAAAATTCGGTAATTGGCGTGATTCACAGTTGAAAATTGTTGGAGATGCCGTTCTGTCATTGCAATCACGTTTCTTTATTGATTGGAATGCCACAGCTAAGGAAGATGACAAATTATCTTTTCTGGCGGATTACTTTCCAGCAACACAAGTCAACGGTATTCATCCGATTCAAATTGTTTCGTCCGGCCCGGAATCGCTTGTTGATCAGATTAAACAAGGCTATTTGAAAATGATTAGTCTTGCTACAAAAACGATTACGATTCAGACGCCATATTTAATTCCCGATCAACCGATTTTTGAAAACCTGCTGATTGCTCTGGCTGCCGGTGTTAAAGTAGATGTTTTTATTCCCAATCGACCAGACCATCCCTTTGTTTATCGCGCAACACAGTATTATGCACAAGAGTTGATACAGGCTGGCGCACATGTTTATCGTTATGATAATGGTTTTCTGCACAGCAAATTATTAATGATCGATGATGAAATTATCAGCATTGGTTCTGCTAATATGGATATTCGGTCCTTTGAATTGAGTTTTGAAGCAAATGCTTTTATTTACAGTGCCAAGTTTGCCAACAAAATCAAGAATCAAATCACTAAAGATGTGTCACAGTCAAAACTTCTGAGTCAGGAAGATTTCGATGGACAGGGGGTTTGGATGACGGTACTGCAAAAGTTTTCGCGCTTACTGTCACCGATCCTGTGAAAAATATGAAAAAATTAGCCAATGGTATCAATTTAAATGTCTTAACGACTGATAAATTTCAGTCAGTTAAAATTGTTGCGGAATTTTACGCTCCCTTTGAAAAAGGCACGGCAGTCAATCGTGCGTTGCTGGCTCAAATACTGGAAGATAGTTCGGCCTTTTTTCCGAACCGACAGTTGCTGACTAAGAAACTTAATACACTTTACGGCGCACATTTTTCTGTGTCGACAAGTCGTTTTGGGCGGCTTTCCAAACTGCGTTTTGCACTGAAGATACCCAGCCCGCAAGCTGCGGGAGACCAGCAATTATTGGCAAAAAGTTTCAATTTTTTGTCCGGCCAGATTTTTAATCCGTTGATTGTTGATGGCTTATTTCCTGAGCATTTGTTTGAAAATGAAAAGCAGAATTTTCTTTCTGAATTTTTAGCAAATTTTGATAATAAAAGCTATAAGCTCCATGATCTGATTCTCAAAAAATATTTTGTCAATCCTGATTTTAGAATTCAACCCGAAGGGAGTCCTTTGTCAATCAGGCAGTTAACAAATGAAACCGTCGTTTCGGCTTACCATGCTATGCTGGCTAACGATGAAATGTCATTGGAAGTAGCTGGCCTCCCGAGTGAACTTGAAGTTGAAAAGTTGGTCGCTTCTTGGCCAAACGTTTCGCAAAACAGCCGGCCGATTCCCAACCCAGTCTATACACAAGCAGTAAAACCTGACCAATTTGCTGAACTGCACGAAAAGGGTGATCAGGCGCTCCTGGAACGAGCCTATAATTTTCTGGATTATGATTATCTGACTCAACAGAGATATACGGCGATGGTTTTTTCCCGCCTTTTTGGTGGTTCGAGTCAATCTTTGCTTTTTTTGAATATCCGTGAAAAATTACATCTGGCTTATTACGCAAATTCAACTTTTTTCGCCGTTGATGGTTGGATGACCGTTCAGGCAGGATTGGATAAGGATAATGTCGAACTTGTTAAAAATGAGATTGATCTGCAGCTGGAACGAGTTAAAAAGCAGGATTTTTCCAATGATTTGTTTACCACGATCAAAGAGGAGCTAGTTGCAGCTATTCAGGCGGGCGAGGACTACGAAGAGACTGCCATTGAGAAATCGATCAATGCTTTTTTGACTGGTTACGCTCTTTCCAGCAGCCAAATTATAGCCGTGATCCAATCTGTGACGCCTCAGCAGGTAGCAGATTTTGCAAAAAAGTCGGTAAAGCAAGCAGAGGCGGTTTTGATTAATGAAGATTGACGAATATTCGCAATTTAAACAGACTGTTTACAGTGAAACACTGACAGATGGTTTGAAAGTGACTTTGATGCCTAAGAAAGATTTTCATTCAGTTTTTGCCGCATTGTTCGTTGATGCGGGTGCTGTTGACCAGAAAATCGTCGATGAAAATGGCAAAGTGGTCACTTTTCCTTCGGGCATTGCGCATTTTGCTGAACACAAGATGTTTGAAAAAGAGCAGGGAGATGTGGACCAAATATTTAGCCGCTATGGTGCATTTTCAAATGCTTATACGAGCCAATCCCGCACTGTTTACTACTTTCAGGGAACAGAGGAGATTGCCGCATCGATCCGGCTGCTGCTGCATTTTGTTCAGGAACCTTATTATACGCAGAGTTCTATTAACAAGGAGCAGGGGATCATTGGCCAAGAGTTGGTCATGTACCAGGATATGCCGGATTGGGCACTTTCTTTTGGATTGATGGGTAATTTATACGCTCAACAGCCCTTGGCCCAAGATATTGCCGGCAAAGTATCGACGATCAGCCAATTAACCAGCGACATGCTTTATCAGTTTCACAAATACTTTTATCAGCCAAGCAATCTGCACCTCAAAATTTCAGGAAACATTGATCCACAGGCGACTATGGCTTTAATCAGAGACACGCAAAGGGAATTGTCGCGCCCGAAAATAGCGTTTACGTCGATGAGTTTGTTTGATAATCAAATCCCGATCCTTGCGTCAGGCAGCAGAAAGATGCCGATTTCTCAAACTTTAATTACAGCCGGTATTAAAGGCATAAACATGCCATCGAGCCGGGATGAAGCTATTGATTTGGCTTTTGCAAGTGATTTACTGCTGGATCTTTATTTTTCTGATTCATCTGACTGGTACATGAAAAATTACGATGCAGGTATTTTGAATGACGATTTTATGGCACAAGCAGAAATTGGCCGCAATTATCAGTTCATTAGTTTTAGCGGCCATGGCAAACAACAGAAAGCCTTCCAAGAGATTTTGTCTCAGTTAAAGCGCATATCTTTCGATAGCCGTTTAGCAAATGAATTCGAGGTCCAAAAATCAGCTACTTTTGGTGAGCTGTCGATGTCTTTGGATCAGTTGGAAAACAACGTTTTCACAGTTTTAGATGAATATGATACGGATAGCAATGTTTTTCAAATTACAGATAATCTCAAAAGCCTCACTTATAAGCGAGCAGTGGCTTTATTTGAAAAATATTACGATATAAATTCATTTAGTCGTTTTTCGATCGAACCGTTAGATTAAGATTGTTATAATCTTAATGAATGGATACTGATTACCAATCAATTGGAAAACGGCTGCAAGATGCACGTGAACAGCATGGTTTGACCTTAGAAGATATCTCCTCGTCGACTAAAATTCAAGTTCGTTATCTGCAAGCAATCGAAAATGGCCAAGTGAATAGGCTGCCTGGCCCTTTTTATGTGAAGGCATTTATACGTCAATACGCTAATACAGTGGACCTTGATCCAAATACAATTTTGGATACCATGCCAGCTGCAGATCGTGCTCGCCAGCCTAAAGATGACGGCGAGATTAAAGCCGGCCAGAACAGAGGTGTTTCTGCGCACTTATTTGATGGCTTTTCGGAAAACAAGCAGGAAGAGCGAGACAAAGATGCGAATGATTCTCTGTCTAATAATTCTATTCGAGTAGGGTCTGACAGGATTCCGCGTGCCGGCATGAATCTCTCCACACCAGTTACCCGCCGCCTGCTCAGCCGCCTGCCCGTTATTTTTCTAATTGTTGCGTTAATTATTCTGGCCTTTGCCTTATGGCTGGCATTTGGTAGAATTCGGCCAAGTTTATTTAGCCAGAATCCGGTTAATTCAAGTTCAACGAGTATTTCACAATCTAGCAGCAGCCGGCCGCAGTCCAGTAGTTCATCTGCCTCGTCTTCGTCCAATAGCCAGACGCAGCCTTTATCGAAACCGCAGTTTCAAAATAACACGGCGACCATGACCTTCTACGATACGGCGGACCATACGATTCAGATCCAGGCGGCCAATGCCGGATGGACGACAGTGACAGTGGATAATGTCCGTCAGTTTGCCAGTACAATTGCAGCAGGTGCCGAGCACGATACAACGCTAAGTGGTGACCAGAATCAAATTGTGATTCATTTAGGCAATCCATACAACACGAGAATCCTGTTTGATAATCAAGATACGCAGTTTATGTCTGGCTCATCGATTCTGATTACGAATATAATTATTAGACGGGAGAAAACACCGCAATGAATTTGCCTAATAAATTAACAACCTTTCGAATTTTAATGATTCCTTTATTTATTTTAATCTTATCGCTGCCTATCAATTGGTCGACGACATTCGGCCGGCCAAGTGGCTGGCTGCTGGCTGCTGTTATTTTCGCCTTGGCTTCGTTGACCGATTTACTCGATGGCAGAATTGCCAGGTCACGTCATTTGGTGACTAATTTTGGCAAGTTTGCTGATCCTTTGGCTGATAAACTGCTGGTGATGACCGCTTTGATCTTTCTGACTCAATTTGGCGCTGTTCCGGCTTGGATGACCGCTATTATTGTTATCCGCGAACTAGCCATCACAGGGTTAAGGACCTTAATTGTTGAAAATAACGGTACGGTTATGGCTGCACAGATGCCTGGCAAAATCAAAACATTCACACAGATGTTTGCCATTATTTTCCTGTATTGCAGCAACTTCGGCAGTCCTATTCCGATTGGGCAGATCTTAATTTATCTTGCTGTGATTTTTACAATTTATTCAGGGATCGATTATTTCGTTCAGAACCGTTCAGTATTCTCGGATGGCATGTGATTTAAAAAAATGCCCATGGTTTCGTATAACCACTGTAGAAAGTTAAGTATTTTTTAAATACGAACAAGCGTTCGCATTTTCTTGACTTTCGTAGCATAATAGATTGGTGAGGTTTTATGTCTGATGGAAGAAAGGCCGCATTAAATGCGGCATTAAAAAAAATTGAAAAGGATTTCGGCAAGGGATCGATTATGCGTTTAGGCGAAAATGCGCACACAAAGGTCGACGTGGTTTCAACCGGTTCTTTAAAATTAGATATTGCTTTAGGTGTTGGCGGTTATCCAAAGGGAAGAATCATCGAGGTGTTTGGCCCTGAGTCTTCTGGCAAGACGACTGTCGCGCTTCATGCTGTTGCCGAGATTCAAAAAAAGGGCGGCACGGCTGCTTATATTGATGCTGAAAATGCACTGGACGCGAAATATGCAGCTGCTTTAGGTGTTAATGTCGATGATCTGCTTCTGAGCCAGCCGGATACAGGCGAGCAAGGTTTGGAAATCGCTGATGATTTGGTTAATTCAGGTGCGATCGATATGCTGGTCGTTGATTCGGTTGCAGCTCTTGTCCCAAGGGCTGAAATTGAGGGGGAGATGGGAGATGCCCATGTGGGCCTGCAAGCGCGTTTGATGAGCCAAGCTTTGAGGAAATTGGCCGGTACTCTGAACCGAACAGGCACAATTGCCATTTTTATCAATCAGATTCGTGAAAAAATCGGGGTTATGTTTGGCAATCCCGAGACAACACCTGGCGGTCGCGCTTTGAAGTTTTATTCAACGGTACGTTTAGAGGTACGCCGGTCAACACAGATTAAAGACGGTACGAATATTATTGGTAATAATACGAAAATCAAGGTTGTCAAAAACAAAGTTGCACCACCTTTCAAAGTAGCCGAAGTGGATATTATGTATGGCAAAGGCATCAGTCAGACAGGTGAATTAATTGATTTGGCCGTTGATAAAGATATTATCGACAAGTCGGGCGCTTGGTATGCCTATAAAGGTGAAAAAATTGGTCAGGGACGCGTTAATGCAATTGCTTGGTTGGAAGACCCTGAACATCAAAAAGAACATGATACGATCTTTCAGGCGGTACGTGATGCTTATGGTATTGGCGCCAAAAAAAAAGTGACAACTGATACTGGCAAGGCTGTACCAATAGAAGATAGCAGCAGCGATCCTTTTGCTGACCCTAATTACAATCCAAAGGCCAGTGAATCTGACGATGCATTGACTGATGATGATATTTATTAATTTTTAAAAATCCGATGTTGTCGGATTTTTTTATAGAGTAAACTTGAACCAATGCAGACTACAAAAAACAATTTCAAACACCGCGTTAAAACATTTGGTTTGGTTGAAGAGATCTTTAATTCGATTACACACGGTTTAGGTTTAATAGCCGCGATTGTCGGAATTATATTTCTTTTCATCAAAGTCATCGACAAGGGCTACACGTCGGCTGTTGCCTTAACGGCATTCATTATCTATGCTGTCTGTTTGATCATTTTTCTGCTCAATTCTACTTTGTTTCATGCACTAATTTTCACAAGAGCCGCTTGGGTCTTTCAACATTTTGATCATCTGGGTATTTTTTTGATCATTCTAGCCACCTACACGCCCTTTTGCTGGGTCTTTATCAAGGATCCCGTTGCGATTTGGATTTGGGTTGCCAATCTCATTTTGGCACTTGCTGGTATCGTTTATGATTTCTTGTTTATTGGGCGCTATCGCTGGATCACTGTTTTGATTTATTTAGCTATGGGTTGGTTAATTGCCGTGATGTTCCCAATCATTCATCACAGCGTACCAGTATATTCGCTTTGGCTGTTATTTTTTGGTGGAATTGCTTATTCAGCAGGTACTTTTTTCTATTTGAATACTAAAATCTGGTGGAATCATGTTTGGTGGCATTTATTTGTGCTCTTAGGTACAGCTGCCATGTATTTTGCCATCTATCTTTCCATGTAATTGTATACTGCAAATAAGCGTAAGATAGATTTTAAAGTACATGTTCAAACTTGCCTTTAAAAATCTCAATAAATTGCTTGTCTCTTTCGCCTTTTTTTGCCTGTTTTTTCAAGTAGCGGCGGATTTGATTCTGCCTTCAATTACTGCCGATATTGTCAATATCGGTGTTGTGAGGAAAAACATTCCGTATATCTGGCACACGGGCTTGATTATGCTAGCCGTGAGTTTGTTAGGCATTATCGGTGCTGTATGTAACCAGCTGATAGCTGCGACGTCGTCACAGAAATTGGGTGTTAAACTGCGGCATTTTTTGTTTGCCAAAATTACGGCAATGGCAACGGCCGATTTCACTAAGATTGGTGAAGCCTCTTTGATTACTAGAACAACGAACGATGTTGTCCAGATGCAGAATGTGACCTACTCGATGCTTCGGATGATGGTGAGGGCACCGATGATGTTGGCTGGTGCGAGCCTGATGGCCTATTTTCAAAGTCCTCAATTAATGCTCGTCTTTGTAGCTGCCATCCCGATTTTGGCGATTGTCGTTTTACTGATTATGAGAAAGTCTGTGCCGCTTTTTAGAAAGATACAAGGGTTAACTGATCGCATTAATCTTGTGTTCCGAGAAGGGCTGACCGGTGTTCGGGTGATACGCGCTTTTAATCAGGATGCCTTTGAACAAAGACGCTTTGCTCGAGCTAATGGGAATTTGACTGATAATGCGATTAATGCCTATGTGACAACGAGCCTGATGAGTCCAACCATGACTTTTATTATCAGCGCTTCGAATATTGCCATTGTTTGGTTCGGTGCACATCTGATTGCCGGCAGCCAGATGCCGATTGGAAACTTGTTATCTTTTATTACTTATGCCACACAGATGCTGTTTGCATTTATGCAGTTGTCGATGATTTTTGTTATTGTACCCAGAGCTCAGGCATCCGCCCAGCGCATTCAGGAAGTTCTGGCTATTTCTGATACCATTCTTGATTCAAATAACGCTCAAACCGTGCCGAATATTACAAGTATTCGTTTTGCACATGTTGATTTTGCCTTCTCGCATTCAGCCGCGAGGGTATTAAAGGATATTAATCTGCAAGTTGGGCGTGGACAAACACTAGCAATTATCGGTGGTACAGGATCTGGGAAAAGTAGTTTAATTAATTTAATTCCCAGATTATTCGATCCGACAAAGGGTAGTGTATCAATCAACGACATTGATATTCGCCAATTCCGCCAAAGTGATTTGCATGAAAAAATTGCCTTTGCTAGTCAGAAATCTTTTTTATTCCAAGGCACTATTCGCAGCAATCTGCATTATGGCAATCCAAAAGCCAGTGAAGAAGAGATGTGGCAGGCGCTTCACACTGCTCAGGCTGACGCCTTTGTCAAAAAACAAGGCGGACTGGATGCACCTGTTGAGCAGAATGGCCAGAACTTTTCAGGAGGCCAAGTACAACGCCTGTCGATTGCAAGGGCTATTTTGAAAGATGCGGATGTCTACATTTTTGATGATACATTTTCTGCTCTGGATTTTAAGACCGATGCATTACTCAGGGCAGCACTGCATAAAGACAGCAAGATCAATCGGGCAATTAAAATTATTGTGGCACAGCGTATTTCAACGATTGCTGATGCAGACAGGATTCTCTTATTAGAGCAAGGTAGGATTTCAGCCTTTGGAACGCATACCGAATTGTTAAAAACTAGTACTGTCTATCGTGAGATCGTTAATTCTCAGCTGCATCGGGTTGACGCAGCTGCTGCGTTATCCGGAGACGAACATGCGTAATCCGGCTTCGAGAATGCGAGGCGGCAGCGGGCCAAGACCAATGGCACGGATTGCCGAACACGCTCATAATTTTTGGGGGACAACCTTTAGATTATTCAGATATTTGGGGAAAAATTGCTTCGGTGTCATCTTTTCGATTGCCTTGGCAATTATTTCGGTGCTGTTATCTGTCAGCGTACCGAAAATTTTAGGCGAAGCTACGACGATCATCTATCGTGGTGTTCGTGCCGGCTTGCAGTCGGGACGTTACCGGATTGATTATCATGCAATTATTTCAATTCTAGTGCTTGCATCTGTTTTATATGTTCTGTCTGCTCTGATGAGTTTTTTGCAGCAAGTGATAATGACTCATATATCACAACGTACCGTTTTTCGTCTACGTGCAGAATTTAAAGCCAAGATGGCCCGCCTTCCCGTGAGTTATTACGATCAGCACCAAAATGGCGATATGATGAGCCGCGTTGTTAATGACATGGATAACATTTCTGGGACTTTGCAGCAGGCTTTAATTCAAATTGCGGTCTCATCGATCACATTTGTTGCCGTGATTATTTTTATGCTGTCGATTAGCTGGATTCTGTCATTGCTGGCTTTTACGACGATTCCAATCAGCATTCTTCTTGTACGCTGGATTGCACCACACGCTCAGAAACTGTTTAGTAGACAGCAGGAGGTTCTTGGTTCGATGAACGGCCAGGTGGAAGAAACTTTTTCTGGTCATTTAATTATTAAAACTTTTGATCGTGAACAAGCTGTCACTGACAAGTTTGAAGAGCAGAGCAGGCGATATTACCACGCCGCTTGGAAAGCACAATTCATTTCTGTTCTGATTTTTCCGGCTATGCAGTTTCTAAATAATTTAGATTACTTGGTAATTGCTGTTTTCGGCGGGATTCAAGTTGCTAACGGCCAGCTGCCACTCGGAGATATTCAGGCATTTTTGCAGTATACAAATCAGTTTTCCCAGCCTGTCACCCAAATTGCTAATCTTAGCAACACGATTCAATCGACGATTGCAAGTGCCGAACGGATTTTTCAGGTCCTAGATGCTGAAGAAATGCCTAAAGAAATTTCGGCGGCCTCCACCTTTCCTAGAGAGTCATCACTGCCTTTAATTAGTTTTCATCATGTGGCATTTAGTTATGATAGTCACGCGCCTTTGATTCGAAATTATTCTTTAGATGTTCATGCGGGCCAAACGATTGCTATCGTGGGCCCGACGGGCGCTGGTAAAACGACTGTTATCAATTTGTTAGAACGCTTTTATGATGTTGATGCTGGCGTGATTCAGTATCGGGGCAGGGATATCAGGCAGATGACACGCCCTGAATTGCGTTCGCATTTCGCAATGGTTCTGCAAGAAACTTGGTTATTTACGGGCTCTGTTTTCGAAAACATTAAGTATGGCAATGAGTGGGCTACAAAAGATCAGGTGATTGCAGCGGCAAAGGAAGCTTATGCAGATACTTTCATCCAGCAGCTGCCTCAGGGTTATCAAACTCAGTTAAATGAGGCAGCCTCAAATATTTCTCAAGGCCAACGCCAGCTGTTAACGATTGCACGAGCCTTCCTCTCTGATCCTGAGATTTTAATCCTGGATGAGGCAACTAGCTCGGTGGATACGCGAACCGAACTTTTGATTCAAAACGCCATGGCTAAACTTCAGCGTTCACGTACCAGTTTTGTTGTTGCCCATCGTCTATCCACGATTCAGCAGGCGGATAACATCGTCGTGATGAATCATGGTTCAATCGTTGAGACTGGTACGCATCAGCAACTGCTTGATGCTAAGGGATTTTATGCGGATCTCTTTAACGCACAATTTGCTTCCGGCGATTAATGAGTTTTTTGTCCGAGCCGGGAACGAGTATAATTGTGATTTGTAATTTACAGGGGGTAATTTATGTCAGCTAAATCCGTTGATATTCATAATAAGCGTTACAGTCGATTTATGTTTGTCTTGGTCATCTTGTTTGCTACTTTTGCAGGTATGCTGATGCAAACATCTTTAGGGACGGCATTGCCGACTTTGATGGATGATTTCCATATTAATTTAGCCACGGCTCAGGAAGCCACGACCTGGTTTTTGTTGGCAAACGGGATTATGATTCCTGTTTCTGCGTATTTATCAACCAAATTTCCGACAAAAAAACTCTACATCTTTGCTTTTGGACTGCTTTTAGTTGGCCAATTTATTTCCTACAGCGCACCAGTCACAAATTGGACTTGGTTTTTAATTGGCCGAATCATTCAAGCGATTTCTGTCGGTATCACGATGCCTTTGATGCAGGTCGTTCTCGTCTATATTTTTCCAGCTGAAAAGCGCGGCGCGGCAATGGGCCTCAGCGGACTTGTAATTGGTATGGCTCCAGCAATTGGGCCAACACTGTCCGGTTGGATTTTGGACAGCAGCCACAGTTTTGCCTCTTTCACGCTATCCAACTCCTGGCGATCCATTTTTCTGCTGCCGATGGCCGTGATTGCATTAACTTTTCTTTTAAGTTTTATTTTTTTGCGCGATGTCATTCCAAACCAGCCAGTTCACCTTGATTTTCGTTCTTTGGTTCAATCGACGCTTGGTTTTGGCCTATTTTTGTGGGGTTTGACTAATGTCGCTAACGCAAATTATGGCGGCTGGACAGATATGACGCATGTGATTATTCCTGGCGCAGTAGGCATTTTTTTCATCATTATTTTCTTGTGGCATCAGTTAGAAATGCGGCATCCCTTCCTGGATATACGTGTTTTTGCTGTCAAACAATTTTCGGTAACAACGGTTTTGATTTCGCTTTCTATGATGGCCATGATTGGCATTGAGATGATGCTGCCGACCTATCTTCAGCAGCTCCGCGGGCTTTCACCTCTATCATCGGGGCTTACTTTACTGCCTGGTGCGCTTTTAATCGGTATTATGTCACCGATTGCTGGGGCTGTTTATGATCGAAGCGGGGCAAAGCGCTTGGCACGAGTTGGATTTTTGATCCTCCTGATTGCCACGATTCCTTTCTTGTTTTTTGGCCTGAATACACCAAGGGATTTCATTACGGTTTTCTATAGTCTGAGAATGTTTGGTATTGCTATGGTGATGATGCCGTTGACAGCCTCGGCGATGTCTGCACTGCCAAAAGAAAAAGCGGCAGATGGTACGGCCTCAAATAATACAGTCAGGCAGGTATTGACCGCGATGGTTGTTTCTTTGCTATCTTCCGTGACACAAAACATTGCCAATACCAATGCACCTGTGGCTTCTCTAAAACAGCAGAATATTTTTGAATTCGGTCAGCGAACATTGGATGCTTCTTTAAAGGGTTTCCATGTTTCGTTTGCGATTTCCTTATTTTTTGCACTCTTAGGATTAATTCTGGCAGGCATGCTGCATTCTGGCAAAGTCATTGAGCAAGATCCTGATTTACTGGATGAGAAGGGAGGCAATTAGGCATGATTTTTCTATTAGTCATTTTTTTCACTGCTGCGGCCTTCGTTAGTTGGATGCTGATTAAACATGCGTTTCCCCGCTGGTTCTTTGGACTGATCTTCACTGGCCTGCTATTAGCCAGCGTGATCTTGATGACCTTGAATATGAGCAGGCATTTTGGTATGAACCGCAGCGTTACAACGCAAAAGCAAGAGATTTATTCGATGGCCGGCAGCAAGCTGGCAGCTGGGATCTTAGCTACGACGAAAAATAAGAATATTGGGAGCGACTTGGACATTTATTTATACAAAGACCAAGCAGGATCCCAACAGACTAAAACAAGCGTGCCGAATATTCATCGTACAATTTCCTTTGAAGGTGCTGATTCGAATCGCGCATATAAAGTCACACATACTTATCGTTGGCACTATAACGGTGCTCTATCACGGGTTTTGTTTGGAATTGGTCATTTGGATCGGGTTATTAGCCGGCAGGAGGTTGTTTTCCAAATTCCATCTCAGCAATGGATTCAGCTCACAAGCGATCAGCTTCGACGGCTACAGAATCTGTTGGCAAATCCAGCCAAGATAACTGATGCAAAAGTATCGATGCTATTATCGGCCTCCTCTCAAGCATTGCTAAACGGCCGGAGTAATCAAGCTGCGCGCATGCAAGTTGCGGCCATTCGAGAATTATTGTCAATCGCCCCAAGTGCAGCTGATAAAAAATTAGCCAAACAGCTATCCTCGTCTGCCGCTGCCTCAAGCCGAGCTCAAGCGCTGTCCTCTAGCATCGCCGCTTCGCAAGCTGCATCAGTTTCTGCATCATTGGCTGCGGATGCCCAAGCTCAAGCCGCGTCTGCTGCTCAGTCTCAGGCTGCAGCTGATTCTGCAGCATCGGCTCAAACGCAAGTATCAGCATCGAGCTCAGCAGGGAACTCAAGTAGTGGCACAACGAATACACCTTAATGAGATCAATGCGCTTAGTTCCAAACATATTTTCAATTATCTGTTATACTAAAGGAGTATTAATCGGTATGGTTCCAAGAATCAAATGTTTCAAAGCTCTGCACCAATTATTTACAAATAAGATGCACTAGGTGCAGAAAGAATTTTTTCATGGAAACAGGTACAGTTAAATGGTTTAATGCCGATAAAGGCTATGGTTTTATCACTCGTGATAATGGTGGAGATGTCTTCGTACATTTCTCTGCTATTCAGACTGATGGCTTCAAGTCATTGGATGAAGGCCAAAAGGTTACGTTTGAAGTTGAAGACGGACAGCGTGGACCGCAAGCTATCAACGTTAACAAAGTTAACTAAGTAAAGCTTGTAATTAATCGGCTTCTTGTGTATAATTTATGCACAGTGAGGTCGATTTTTAAAATGCGGTTATGGCAATATTGTCCCGTAACTGCTTCAAAGCGCAGATCCAATGTGATCCGCGCTTTTTTACGCTCATAATTTCACATAAAACGCATCTTTTTATGATTGAAGCTGAGCAGTCGACTAACACAGATAAAAATTGGAGGAATTACATTGGTTGCACACAACGTGAAGATAAACAAGCATGTCACTCGACGCAGTTACTCTTCTGCTAAAGAAGTGCTTGAAATCCCGCCATTGACCGAAGTCCAGACTGCGTCTTACAAGTGGTTTTTGGATAAGGGCATTCGGGAAATGTTTAACGATATCATGCCGATTGAAGATTTTGCCGGCAAACTGTCACTTGAATATGTTGACTATTCATTAGGAGAACCAAAGTATACGTTAAAAGAATCGCGTGAGCAGGGAGTTAATTACGCTGCACCGCTTCATGTGACTTTGCGTTTGACGAACAAAGAGACTGGCGAAATCAAATCGCAGGATGTTTACTTTGGTGAATTTCCGCTGATGACCGAATATGGTTCTTTTGTGATTAACGGCGCTGAGCGTGTCGTTGTTTCACAGCTTGTTCGTTCCCCCGGGATTTATTACAACGAAGATACCGATAAGACTGGCAAGACTGTTTTTGGCACAACTGTGATTCCTAATCGTGGTGCTTGGTTGGAATTGGATACTGATGCCAAAGGGATTGCCAATATTCGTATCGACCGTACCCGTAAACTGCCAATCACAGAATTGATCCGTTCATTTGGCTTTGGTTCTGATTCAGAAATTCAGGATATCTTTGGTGATGATGTTGAATCTTTGAATTTGGCTATTGAAAAAGATGTTCATAAGGATGCTTCGATGTCACGTGTTGGCGAGGCCTTGGAAGATATTTATGAGCGTTTGCGTCCTGGTGAGCCAAAGACGATCGATTCCTCTCGTTCTCTATTGGCAGCACGTTTCTTTGATCCAAAGCGTTATGATCTTGGCAACGTGGGCCGCTACAAGGTTAATAAAAAGCTTTCGTTGAAATCTCGTCTTTTAGGTCAGACCTTGGCTGAAGATATTCTTGATGAACAAGGCAATGTCTTGGTTGCCAAGAATACAGAGATCGATAAAAAAGCCATGAAACTGCTTTCGCCGTTATTAGATAAAGACGATTTTAAGATGACTGTTTTGCAGCCTGACGAAGAAGGTGTTCTGCCTGATCCGATCAAATTGCAGGTTATTAAGATTTTTAGTAAGAATGATCCAACTAAAGCAGTTAAATTAATCGGAAACGGCCATATTGACGAATCAATTCATCACATTCTGCCTGCCGATATTTTGGCTGGTATGAATTATTTCTTTAACTTGCAAGAAGGTATCGGTGCGACCGATGATATTGACCATTTGGGCAATCGCCGTATCCGTTCTGTTGGCGAGTTATTGGAGAACCAATTTAGAATTGGCTTGACACGTATGGAGCGTGTGGTTCGCGAGCGTATGTCTATCCAGGATTCTGATACTGTGACACCTCAGCAGTTAATCAACATCCGCCCTGTTGTGGCGGCTGTCAAAGAATTCTTTGGTTCTTCTCAGCTTTCACAATTTATGGATCAGACCAACCCACTTGGTGAGTTGAACCATAAGCGTCGTTTGTCAGCCTTGGGACCTGGTGGATTGACACGTGATCGTGCTGGTTATGAAGTTCGTGATGTTCATTATTCACACTATGGCCGAATTGACCCGATTGAAACGCCAGAAGGTCCGAACATCGGTTTGATTACGTCACTGGCTGTCTATGGCCGGATTAATGAATACGGTTTTATTGAGACACCTTACCGTCGTGTTGACTGGGATACACATAAAGTCACAGACAAGATCGATTATTTGACGGCCGATGTCGAAGATAATTACACGATTGCACAAGCGAACTCGGAATTAAATGATGATGGTTCTTTCGTTAATGCGACCGTTACTGCACGTCATGGTGACAACAACATTGAAACGCCAATCGAAGATGTTGATTATATGGATGTTTCTCCTAAACAGGTTGTAGCCGTTTCGACTGCTGCGATTCCTTTCTTGGAAAACGATGATTCCAACCGTGCTTTGATGGGTGCTAATATGCAGCGTCAGGCTGTTCCGTTGGTTGCACCGCATTCGCCGATCGTCGGTACTGGTATTGAATACCGTGCCGCTGTCGATTCAGGATTAGCTCAGATCGATGAAGCCAAAGGAACTGTTGAATATGTCGATGGCCGTGATATCAAAGTTCGTGAGGATGATGGCAATCTGCACGAATATCCATTGATGAAGTTCCAGCGCTCTAATGGCGGCAAAAATTATAACCAAACACCTATCGTCAAAGTTGGCGAGACTGTCGAAAAAGGCGATGTCTTAGCTGATGGGCCTTCGATGGAAAATGGCGAACTGGCTCTTGGCCAGAACCCAATTATTGCCTTTATGACTTGGCATGGCTACAACTTCGAAGATGCGATCGTCTTAAACGAACGCCTCGTTCGTGATGATGTTTATACTTCTATCCATATTGAAGAACATGAATCAGAGGCACGTGATACAAAGTTAGGACCTGAAGAGATTACTCGCGAGATTCCTAACGTTGGTGAAGATCAGCTTAAAGATCTTGATGATTCCGGAATCATTCGTATTGGTGCCGAAGTCGAAGACGGCGATATTCTGGTTGGTAAAATTACACCAAAGGGTGTGACCGAATTATCGGCTGAAGAGCGCCTGCTGCATGCTATCTTTGGTGAAAAAGCCCGCGAAGTTCGTGATACTTCTTTGCGTGTTCCTCATGGCGGCGGCGGAATTGTCCAAGATGTTGAAATCTTCACACGTGATAATGGTGATGAATTAGCACCCGGTGTTAACATGATGGTTCGTGTCTTTATTGCCCAGAAACGCAAGATTCAAGTTGGTGATAAGATGGCCGGACGTCATGGAAATAAGGGAACTGTTTCAGTTGTTGTTCCTGAAGAAGACATGCCGTTCATGCCTGACGGTACGCCGATTGATATTCTGCTTTCACCAATGGGTGTGCCATCTCGTATGAACATTGGACAAATTTTGGAACTGCATCTTGGCATGGCAGCCAGAAAATTGGGTATTAAAGTTATGACACCGGTCTTTGATGGTGCCTCTGATGATGAAATTATTGATGCCTTAAAAGAGGCTGGTCTAGATGAAGACGGTAAGACCGTTCTTTATGACGGTCAGACTGGCGAAGCTTTTGATAATCGTATTTCCGTCGGTGTTATGCACTATATGAAGCTGGCCCACATGGTTGATGATAAAATCCATGCACGTTCAATCGGACCTTATTCGTTGGTTACACAACAGCCTTTGGGTGGTAAAGCCCAGTTTGGCGGCCAGCGTTTCGGCGAAATGGAAGTTTGGGCACTTGAAGCTTATGGTGCTGCCTATACTTTGCAGGAAATCATGACCTATAAGTCTGATGATGTGCGCGGTCGTAATAAGGTATTTGAGTCCATTGTTAAAGGACAAGCTATTCCAAAGCCCGGCGTTCCCGAATCTTTCCGTGTCCTTGTTAAAGAATTACAAGCCTTAGGTCTTGATACCAAAGTGCTGGACGGCAAGGGTCAAGAAGTTCGTATGGCGCAGATGGACGAGGACGATAATGTTGCCACGGTTGATGCTCTTGAACAAATCGCTAAAGAAAAACCTGACTTGTTTAAAGGCGATGACGATGACAAACCTCGCATTGCAGCAAAAAATCTCGATGAAGAAAATATATAAGGAGAAATGACTTGGCAATAGACGTTAATAAATTTGAATCTATGCAAATCGGTCTCGCTTCACCTGCTAAGATCCGTGAATGGTCTTATGGTGAAGTGAAAAAGCCGGAAACGATTAACTATCGTACGTTAAAAGCTGAACGTGATGGTCTTTTTGACGAAAGAATTTTCGGACCGATCAAAGACTATGAATGTGCCTGTGGTAAATACAAGCGAATCCGTTATAAGGGAATCGTTTGTGATCGTTGTGGTGTTGAAGTGACAAGTTCCAAAGTACGTCGTGAGCGTATGGGGCATATCGAACTTGCTGCACCAGTGACACACATCTGGTACTTCAAGGGTATTCCTAGCCGTATGGGCTTGATTCTTGATATGAGCCCGCGCTCCCTTGAAGAAATCATTTACTTCGCTAGCTATGTTGTCATAAATCCTGGCAGTACACCGTTGGAGAAAAAGCAGCTGATCACTGAAGCCGAGTATCGTCAGTACGTTGACCAATACGGTGCAGATGCTTTTGATGCCAAGATGGGTGCTGAGGCTATCAAGGAATTGTTGGCTGAAGTAGATTTGGCTAAACAGGCTAAAGAATTAAAGGCTGAATTAAAGGAAGCAACTGGTCAAAAGCGGACTCGTGCAGTTCGTCGTTTGGACATTGTTGAAGCCTTCTTGCAGTCTGGCAACAAACCTGAATGGATGGTTTTGGATGTTATTCCAGTTATTCCACCAGATTTGCGCCCAATGGTTCAGTTGGAAGGCGGCCGTTTTGCCACTTCTGACTTGAATGATCTCTACCGTCGTGTCATTAACCGTAACAATCGTTTGAAGCGGCTGCTCGATTTGAATGCACCTGGTATTATTGTGCAAAACGAAAAACGTATGCTGCAAGAAGCTGTTGATGCCTTGATTGATAATGGCCGTCGCGGACGTCCAGTCGCTGGTCCCGGAAATCGTCCTTTGAAATCGCTTTCTCATTTGCTGAAGGGCAAGCAAGGACGTTTCCGCCAGAACTTGTTAGGAAAGCGTGTTGATTATTCCGGCCGTTCTGTTATCGATGTTGGTCCCTTCTTGAAGATGAACCAGATGGGTCTTCCTCGCCAGATGGCTGTTGAATTATTCAAGCCCTTTATCTATAATCGCTTGATTGAATTAGGCACTGACAATGGTGGCGCAAACAACTTGCGTTCTGCACGTCGTTTGGTTGAGCGGCACGAAGATGTTGTTCAAGATGTTTTGGAACAAGTTGTTAAGGAACATCCAGTTTTGTTGAACCGTGCACCAACTTTGCATCGTCTTGGCATTCAAGCTTTTGAGCCAGTCCTGGTTTCTGGTAAAGCGATGCGTTTGCATCCTTTGGTAACAACTGCTTATAACGCCGATTTCGATGGCGATCAAATGGCGATTCATGTGCCTTTGTCCGATGAAGCACAAGCTGAAGCACGTTTGCTGATGCTGGCTGCTTCACATATCTTGGCACCTAAGGATGGAAAACCAATTGTGGCTCCGTCTCAAGATATGACGATTGGTAATTATTACTTGACGACTGAAGAAGCCGGTATCAAGGGTGAAGGCATGGTCTTTACTTCATCTGATGAAGTAAAGATTGCTTTACAGAATCACGAAGTTGAATTGCACACACGTATAGGTATTGCTACTTCGAGTTTTGGCCCGGACAAACCTTTCTCTGATCAGCAACGTTCTAGAATCATGGTAACCTCTGTTGGTAAAGTCCTTTTTAATGAAATTCTGCCGAAAGATTTTCCGTTTGTTAATGAACCAAAAGCTGCAAACTTTGATGCTATTGATGATCGTTTCTTCCTCGAACCTGGTACCGATATTCACGAATGGCTGAAGAATGAAGCTCTCAATGATCCGTTCAAGTCTGGTTTCTTGTCTGATATCATTGCTCAGATTTACGCTCGTTATCAAGTGACCCGCACATCTGTTTTGCTGGATGATATGAAGGACTTGGGTTATGACATTTCGACACGTTCCGGCCTGACAGTTGCGATGTCAGATGTTACAGAACTGCCTCAGAAAGCCCAGGTTATTAAAGAAGCTCACGAGAAAGTAGCTGCCATTACAAAACAGTTCCGTCGCGGTTTGTTAACTGATGATGAACGTTATATTCAAGTGACACAGACTTGGTCAGATGCGCAGGATAAGATCAAATCTATGCTGATCGCATCTTTCGATAAGAAGAACCCAATCTTTATGATGAGTGATTCTGGTGCCCGTGGTAACATTTCTAACTTCGTGCAGCTTGCTGGTATGCGTGGCTTAATGGCCGCACCAAACGGTAAAGTTATTGAACTTCCTGTTACAGCTAACTTCCGTGAGGGTCTCTCTGTTTTGGAAATGTTTATTTCAACTCATGGTGCTCGTAAAGGAATGACTGATACAGCTTTGAAGACTGCTAACTCTGGTTATCTGACACGTCGTTTGGTTGATGTTGCTCAAGAAGTGATTGTTCGTGAGGAAGACTGCGGCACGGACCGTGGCTTGGATGTCTCGGCGATCATGGATGGCAATGAAGTAATTGAGCCACTGTACGACCGAATTCTGGGTCGTTATGCAATGAAGGCCGTTATTGACGAAAAGACTGGTGAAGTCATCGTTGATAAAAACGAGATGATCGATGAAGCCGTCGCCAACAAAATTATTGATGCTGGTGTTCAAACAGTTACTATTCGTTCCATCTTTACATGCCGTACGGAACATGGTGTCTGTGTCAAATGTTACGGCCGCAACATGGCCACTGGCGACATCGTCGAAGTTGGTGAAGCTGTGGGTACTGTTGCTGCTCAATCTATTGGCGAACCCGGTACTCAATTGACTATGCGTACATTCCATACTGGTGGTGTTGCCATGTCTGAAGATATTACGCAAGGTCTTCCTCGTGTCCAAGAAATTTTTGAGGCCCGTAATCCAAAAGGACGTGCTGAAATTTCTGAAGTAACTGGAAAAGTCACTAGTATTGAAGAGAACCCTGCTGATCGCAGCAAGACGATTACGATTGAAGGAGAGACTGATACACGTCAATATGTGCTGCCAATCTCTGCTCGTCTGCGCGTTGCTGAAGGTGATGAAATTCACCGTTCTGAAGCGATCAATGAAGGACCTTTGGATCCTAAGGAATTAATCAAGGTTTCTAGTGCTTTGAAGACTGAAAACTATATGTTAGCCGAAGTCCAAAAAGTTTATCGTATGCAAGGTGTTGGTATTGCTGACAAACATGTCGAGGTTATGGTTCGGCAGATGCTCAGAAAGGTCCGGGTCATGGATCCAGGCCAGACAGATTTGCTCCCAGGAGAATTGCTTGATATTGCCGATTTCCGTCGTGCCAATAGTAAAGCAATCTTATCTGGCCAAACGGCCGCAACTTCTCGTCCAGTTTTGCTTGGTATTACCAAGGCATCTTTGGAAACTAATTCCTTCTTGTCGGCCGCATCATTCCAGGAGACTACACGTGTCCTGACAGATGCTGCTATCCGTGGCAAAAATGATCCTCTAGTAGGTTTGAAGGAAAATGTCATCATTGGTAAGGTTATCCCTGCAGGAACCGGTGTTGCCGCATATCGTCATATTAAAGACGAAGTGGTGGCTGCACCAGTGGAACCTTTAGAGAAAATCCCGACTCTTGATGAACTCCAGAAGAATTTTGATAAAAAAGCCCCTGCCAAATAACACTCTCCACCCCCCCCGTTTTTCAGCCTTTTGACTCGCTGAAAAGCGGGTTTTTTATTTTTTTGAAGAATTCCCTTGACCTTCGCGTGCAGGGGTTGTAAGATATTTAAGTCAGCTCGGGAGTGAGCGTTTGGCTGCTTGAAACGATCAAGATTGATTGAAAAAAAGCTTGACATTCGTTTGATTCTCTGGCATGATATAAAAGTTGCTTTTGTAAGTGACGCAGCACTTTGAAAACTGAACAGAACAAAGACAAACAAATTGTGTAGGGTTTTGTTCTTACTATGTAAGAACAAACAAAATTAATTAATTTGCGAAGTCAATTCGTAAGTAACAACAATAAATTATTTAACGTTTGGTAAAACAAACAGTCAGTAATTCATGTGAACGCTAAGTTCAAACTTTTAAAATGAGAGTTTGATCCTGGCTCAGGATGAACGCTGGCGGCGTGCCTAATACATGCAAGTCGTACGCTAGCCGTTAACCTGATCTCTTCGGAGTGACGGCTGACAATGACTAGAGTGGCGAACGGGTGAGTAACACGTAAGAAACCTGCCCTTTAGTGGGGGATAACATTTGGAAACAGATGCTAATACCGCGTAACAACTTTGAACTCATGTTCTTAGTTTAAAAGGTCCTTTTGGATCGCTAAAGGATGGTCTTGCGGCGTATTAGCTAGTTGGTAGGGTAATGGCCTACCAAGGCCATGATGCGTAGCCGAGTTGAGAGACTGGCCGGCCACATTGGGACTGAGACACTGCCCAAACTCCTACGGGAGGCTGCAGTAGGGAATTTTCCGCAATGCACGAAAGTGTGACGGAGCGACGCCGCGTGTGTGATGAAGGCTTTCGGGTCGTAAAGCACTGTTGTAAGGGAAGAATGACCGGATTCAGAGAAAGTTTCCGGCTTGACGGTACCTTACCAGAAAGGGATGGCTAAATACGTGCCAGCAGCCGCGGTAATACGTATGTCCCGAGCGTTATCCGGATTTATTGGGCGTAAAGCGAGCGCAGACGGTTGATTAAGTCTGATGTGAAATCCCGGAGCCTAACTCCGGAACTGCATTGGAAACTGGTTTACTTGAGTGCGATAGAGGCAAGTGGAACTCCATGTGTAGCGGTGAAATGCGTAGATATGTGGAAGAACACCAGTGGCGAAGGCGGCTTGCTAGATCGTAACTGACGTTGAGGCTCGAAAGTATGGGTAGCAAACGGGATTAGATACCCCGGTAGTCCATACCGTAAACGATGGGTGCTAGTTGTTAAGAGGTTTCCGCCTCCTAGTGACGTAGCTAACGCATTAAGCACCCCGCCTGAGGAGTACGGCCGCAAGGCTAAAACTTAAAGGAATTGACGGGGACCCGCACAAGCGGTGGAGCATGTGGTTTAATTCGAAGATACGCGAAAAACCTTACCAGGCCTTGACATACCAGTGACCGCTTTTGTAATGAAAGCTTTTCTTCGGAACATTGGATACAGGTGGTGCATGGTCGTCGTCAGCTCGTGTCGTGAGATGTTGGGTTAAGTCCCGCAACGAGCGCAACCCTTGTTATTAGTTGCCAGCATTCAGTTGGGCACTCTAATGAGACTGCCGGTGATAAACCGGAGGAAGGTGGGGACGACGTCAGATCATCATGCCCCTTATGGCCTGGGCAACACACGTGCTACAATGGGAAGTACAACGAGTTGCGAACCGGTGACGGCAAGCTAATCTCTTAAAACTTCTCTCAGTTCGGACTGGAGTCTGCAACTCGACTCCACGAAGGCGGAATCGCTAGTAATCGCGAATCAGCATGTCGCGGTGAATACGTTCCCGGGTCTTGTACACACCGCCCGTCAAATCATGGGAGTCGGAAGTACCCAAAGTCGCTTGGCTAACTTTTAGAGGCCGGTGCCTAAGGTAAGATCGATGACTGGGATTAAGTCGTAACAAGGTAGCCGTAGGAGAACCTGCGGCTGGATCACCTCCTTTCTAAGGATAATCGGAAACTACACTGATTTAGATATCAGATTTATTTGTTTGAGTTCTGTTCGGTTTTCAGAGCGCCGCCCTGAAACTAAGCAACTGGGGAATTAGCTCAGCTGGGAGAGCACCTGCTTTGCAAGCAGGGGGTCATCGGTTCGAACCCGATATTCTCCATTGGCGGCTTTAGCCGTCAATTGTACATTGATAACTGAATAGTAATTTAATTTCTTGTTAATTAAAATCCTCGTGTCTATCGACATCGACACGAGGTAAATTGAACCGAGAAATTCACTTCGATAAAAATGTCATTTTTAAAATGACCGCTAATAAAATCTGGAGACAGATCTCATAATTTTTATTGGTTAATCGCGAATCGAAAGATTCCAGGTTAAGTTAATAAGGGCGCATGGTGGATACCTTGGCACTAGAAGGCGATGAAGGACGTGACTAACTACGATATGCCTCGGTTAGCTGTAAGTAAGCTTACCCGAGGATTTCCGAATGGGGCAACCTGGTCTTAATGATCATCATTTAACTGAATTCATAGGTTATTTGAAGCAAAACGCTGTGAACTGAAACATCTCATTAGCAGCAGGAAAATAAAGAAATTTCGATTCCGTCAGTAGCGGCGAGCGAACGCGGAAGAGCCCAAACCTGGATGCTTGCATCCAGGGGTTGTAGGACTGATGTTGAGTTACAAAGGCTGCAGATAGCCGAAGCAGTTGGGAAACTGCACCATAGCAGGTGATAGTCCTGTAGGCGAAATCTGTAGCTCTCTAATCAGGATCCTGAGTACGGCCCAGCACGTGAAATTGGGTCGGAATCTGGGAGGACCATCTCCCAAGGCTAAATACTAACTAGTGACCGATAGTGGACAAGTACCGTGAGGGAAAGGTGAAAAGAACCCCGGAAGGGGAGTGAAATAGTTCTTGAAACCGTGTGCTTACAAGAAGTTCGAGGCCGTTAATGGCTGAGAGCGTKCTKTTTGTAGAATGAACCGGAGAGKTACGATTGCGTGCAAGGTTAAGGTGCAAAGACCGGAGCCGTAGCGAAAGCGAGTCTGAATAGGGCGAATCAGTACGTAGTTGTAGACCCGAAACCGAGTGACCTATCCATGGTCAGGTTGAAGGTGGGGTAATACCTACTGGAGGACCGAACGAGTGGGTGTTAAAAAACCCTTCGATGAACTGTGGATAGCGGTGAAATTCCAATCGAACTCGGAGATAGCTGGTTCTATCCGAAATACATTTAGGTGTAGCCTTGCAATGAGCTTACTGGAGGTAGAGCACTATTTGGTCTAGGGGCCCTTCAAGGGTTACCAAAATCAGATAAACTCCGAATGCCAGATAAGTATGTGCAGGAGTCAGACGGTGAGTGATAAGATCCATCGTCAAAAGGGGAACAGCCCAGATCACCAGTTAAGGTCCCTAAATATATGCTAAGTGGAAAACGTTGTGAAGGTGCATAGACAACTAGGAGGTTGGCTCAGAAGCAGCCACCCTTTAAAGAGTGCGTAATAGCTCACTAGTCGAGTGCTCTTGCGCGGATAATGTACCGGGGCTAAGCATATTACCGAAACTGTGGATGCGTAAGCATGGTAGGATAGCGTAGTTAAGGCGATGAAGCATGATCGTGAGGACATGTGGAGCGTTAACTAGTGAGAATTCCGGTATGAGTAGCGAAAGATAGGTGAGAATCCTATCCACCGAATGAGTAAGGTTTCCCCCGGAAGGCTCGTCCGCGGGGGGTTAGTCGGGACCTAAGGCGAGGCTGAAAAGCGTAGTCGATGGCCAACAGGTTGATATTCCTGTACCAATATTGAATTGCCGAAGGAAGGACGCAGAAGGATAACACAGGCCACGATTGGATTGTGGTTTTAAGCAGTTAGTCTGTATGAGAGTCAAATGCTTTTGTACTGAGGATAAGCTGTGAAGGTACCAAGTTTACTTGGAAATTGTGTGAGTTCACGCTGCTGAAAAAAGTTTCGTAGGAAGAAAATATTGCCCGTACCGCAAACCGACACAGGTACTCGAGTGGAGAACACTAAGGTGAGCGAGTGAACTATTGTTAAGGAACTCTGCAAAATGAGTCCGTAACTTCGGAAGAAGGACTGCTGATTTTATATCAGCCGCAGCGAATAGGCCCAAACAACTGTTTATCAAAAACACAGGTTTCTGCAAAATCGTAAGATGAAGTATAGGGGCTGACACCTGCCCAGTGCTGGAAGGTTAAAAGGAGGACTTAGCTTCGGCGAAGGTCTGAATTGAAGCCCCAGTGAACGGCGGCCGTAACTATAACGGTCCTAAGGTAGCGAAATTCCTTGTCGGGTAAGTTCCGACCCGCATGAAAGGTGTAATGATTTGGGCGCTGTCTCAACAATAGACTCGGTGAAATTTAAATTCCAGTGAAGATGCTGGGTACCCGCGACAGGACGGAAAGACCCCGTGGAGCTTTACTGTAGCTTGATATTGAATGTTTGTGCTGCATGTGCAGGATAGGTAGGAGACTTTGACGTCGGAACGCTAGTTTCGATTGAGTCACCCTTGAGATACTACCCTTGTTGTATGAACGTTCTAACTCTGATCAGTTATCCTGATCGAAGACAGTGTCTGGCAGGCAGTTTGACTGGGGCGGTCGCCTCCTAAAAGATAACGGAGGCGCTCAAAGGTTTGCTCAGAATGGTTGGAAATCATTCGTAGCGTGTAAAGGCATAAGCAAGCTTGACTGTGAGACTGACAAGTCGAGCAGGTACGAAAGTAGGACTTAGTGATCCGGTGGTTCCGTATGGAAGGGCCATCGCTCAACGGACAAAAGCTACCCCGGGGATAACAGGCTCATCTCCCCCAAGAGTCCACATCGACGGGGAGGTTTGGCACCTCGATGTCGGCTCATCGCATCCTGGGGCTGTAGTCGGTCCCAAGGGTTGGGCTGTTCGCCCATTAAAGCGGTACGCGAGCTGGGTTCAGAACGTCGTGAGACAGTTCGGTCCCTATCCGTCGTGGGCGCAGGAAATTTGAGAGGATCTGTCCTTAGTACGAGAGGACCGGGATGGACATACCTCTGGTGTACCAGTTGTTCTGCCAAGAGCACTGCTGGGTAGCTACGTATGGATTAGATAATCGCTGAAAGCATCTAAGTGAGAAACTAACCTCGAGATGAGATTTCCCATTCTTTGAAGTAAGACCCCTGAGAGACGATCAGGTAGATAGGCTAGAAGTGGAAGTGCAGCGATGTGCGGAGCGGACTAGTACTAATAGGTCGAGGACTTAACCAAGTAAGTGGTTTGGTTCAATTGCTTTTTTAACAGAGATAAATTACTATTCGGTTATCAGTGCGCAAGTACTGAGTGTCGTGTTGATTCCGGCAAGGCCACACCTGTTCCCATTCCGAACACAGTCGTTAAGCTTGCCAGGGCCCAAAGTAGTTACAGGAACGCCTGTTGCAAGATTAGGTCGMTGCGATGCCAAAGCACCCGAGAGGGTGTTTTTTTGTGTCTGCTTTTGCCTTTTTTCCCGCCTCCTTGTCAGCAAGGCTGACAAAAGAGGAGAAATAAAAAGGTGAGATAGGTATACTTTTTGAGAGTGAACAAGGAGTAACGAGATGGCTGAAATTTTATCACATATTAAATTAAACATGGATGAAGGTTTATTGAAAAAGCTGTGTGATTATCAGGAAACCTTCTGGCTCAACCCAGATTACGGTAAAAATTCATTATCTACTAGTGAGGTTAATAAGGAAACGGTATTTCGGGCAAATCGCTTGCTTGAACGATTTGCCCCTTATTTGGAAACTGTCTTTCCAGAAACAAAAGTTAGCAAGGGAATTATTGAGTCGCCTATACAAGAAATACAAAATATTAAAGAATATTTGTCTATTCCTGGTCGTGTTTTGATTAAGAGAGATGATTTAATGCCTGTCAGTGGGTCAATTAAGAGCCGCGGGGGAATTTACGAAGTACTGGTCTTTGCAGAAAAATTAGCTGCGCAAAACGGCTTTAATCCTGACACTGATGATTATCGGGATTTAGCTCAAGACCGATTTAAAAAAATTTTTGGACAATGGAAAATTGAAGTAGCTAGCACTGGGAACCTGGGTCTTAGCGTCGGTTTAATGGCAAGTACGTTAGGATTCAAGGCACGCGTACATATGTCGCATGACGCCACTCAATGGAAGATCAATAAACTTCGGCAAAATGGTGTGGAAGTCGTCATTTATAACGATAATTTTTCAAATTCAGTGACTATGGCCAGGGCTGCATCCGAGAAAGATGATCATAGCTATTTCGTTGATGACGAAGGATCAAAAATTTTATTTGCTGGTTATGCAACAGCGGGTGAACGAGTTAAACAACAAATTTCTGATTTAGGCATCGAGGTATCAAAAGAGAAACCCTTGGTCGTGTATTTGCCTGCTGGTGTTGGTGGCTCGCCAAGCGGTGTTGCTTTCGGCCTAAAGATTCAATTTGGTGATAGCGTTTTACCTATTTTTGTAGAACCGACACATATGCCTTCGGTTTTGCTTGGTATGGCCAGCGGACTTAACCATGATATTTCAGTTTACGATGTAGGCATTGATGGCAAAACTGCAGCTGATGGATTAGCAGTTGGACGTCCTTCTCTTATTGCTGGCAAATATATGCGGAATAAGTTATTTGGAATTGCAACTGTTTCTGATGAGCACATGTTTGCTTTCCAAGGCATGTTGAAAAAATTAGAAAATATTGAGGCTGAACCTTCTGCGGTTGTTGGTATACGTGGGTTATTAGCCTCTCAGAAGATCAAGACTATCCCATCGCAAGCGACACATATGATCTGGTCTACTGGTGGTTCAATGGTTCCTCGAGCAACGATGGATCAATATGAAAGAAATGCACTCAATTATTTTGCTCGCTGGCAAGCGTGATTTGTCTCATAGCTGACGGGATCTGATCGGAAATGCGTGTGGGCAAGGCAATATAGTTTTGTTTGCTTAATTGTTTTGCAATCCAACTATGTAAATAAGCAGCCGCTTGAATGGTCAAAAAGGGGTCGTGTCGAAACTGCCCAAGAAATCCGGCAACGATACCGGCTAGCGTGTCTCCCATTCCTCCGACAGCTTGAAAGGGACCACCAATCGTGAGCTGATTATATTGGTCAGGATTTTTTTGGGCGTAGATCTCACTTGCATTGCTTTTTAAAATTAGGTAGTCTGCTCCAATTTTTTGCATCTCCAAAAAATTGGCATCAGCGGTCTGCTCTGACACCTTTAGCCCTGTCATACGTTCCCATTCTCCTTGGTGCGGCGTCAGAACACTTGTCGGCTTCTGTGGTATACGAAGATGCCGTTTACCGATCATTGATAGTGCTGTGCCATCGATGACTAAAAATTGATTCGCTGTTAAAATACTGAAGGTTTCTTGTATGAGTTCCTCTGAAAAATCTGAATCTTCCAAGCCTGAGCCGATCAAAATGACGTCGGCTTTTTTGGTCATGTTCGACAAATTTTTCCGATCATAATAATCAGCAAACATAGCTTCAGGAATAGTGGATAGCATTGCGGTGCGGTTAATCGGGTCAGAAGCAAGAGTAACTAAACCAGCGCCGGTATTTACCACTGATTTAGTTGCCATAATCGCAGCACCACCGAATGGTTTACTCCCACAAATCAACAGAATACGGCCGTAATTAGTCTTGTTAGAATGTGATGGACGTTCTTTGATAACTTCTTTTAATATGTCAGATTTTAGGATTTTTTTTTGCATTTCGATCAAAGAGTAACATAAAGAGAAAAACATAACAATTTTGGCGTTAAGCGTTTACATATATCAATTTTGATCGTTTTTAAAAACAAAAGCGTTACAATGTGGTTTATGGAAAAGAGGTGATGGGGTATGCCCAGTGGTACACTGAAGACCTTCCAATTCCTAGGCTTGACATTTGATTGGACGACGATTATTTCAACTTCGACGGCTTTTGTCATAGTTCTGGCACTTGGAATTTTTCTTTCTAGAAGGTTGAGTATTCGGCCTGGTAAACGGCAAAATTTACTGGAATGGATTATTGATTTCACTAACGGCATCGTTAAGAATCAACTACCGGATCGAAGCGGATCAACATATAGGCTCTACATTTTTGCACTGTTTCTCTTTGTATTTGTATCAAATCAATTAGGCCTATTTCTTGAATTTGGCAATGATTCGATGCAGGTCAGGAGCCCGACTTCGATTCCTTTGATCACGTTGACGTTGGCTTTAATGAGTTTGATGGTCGCTCATTTTGCCGGAGTTATGAAGTTCGGTTTTGTCGGATATTTAAAAAATACTTTCTTGGCACCGACCGCGGCTTTGTTTCCGGTTAAAATTATTGATCAGATTACAAACTTGTTGACGTTAGGTTTACGAATTTACGGTAATATATTTGCTGGGGAAATTCTGCTTAATTTAATTGCAGGCTTCGCCTTACCAAATAATACTTTTAATTCGCCAGTTAGCTTCATTTTGTCCATTCCACTCGAGTTGGTTTGGCAAGCATTCAGTCTTTTGATTGGTGCAATTCAGGCCTTTGTTTTCGCGACTTTGACAAGTGTTTATATCTCGCAGATGATTACAAAAGAATGATAGTTTAATTTAAGAAAGAGGAGAAAATTAATGAATTATATTGCTGCAGGTATTGCATTATTGGGATCAGCCATTGGTGGTGGTATTGGAAATGGCCTATTAATGGCTAAACTGATTGAATCTATCGCACGCCAGCCTGAACTAGAAGGTACTTTACGTACGAACATGTTTATTTCAATGGCTTTGGTTGAAGCCATGCCAATCATCGTTATTGCGATGTCATTCCTATTGATCAATGCATAAAAAAGTAAGAAAGGATGGGTAGTATGCTCACAACGATTGCAATTCAAATACCAGGTGGTTCAGCAGTTTATGTGTTGCTCACATTCATCTTGCTCATGTATGGTTTGAAGAAGCTGGCCTGGGGGCCGGTTACAAAGATTATGGACGAAAGAGCCAACCGGATCAGTGATGATTTGGATTCCGCTGCCAAGTCTAGAAGTGAAGCGGAGAAACTTCAAAAGATTGCAGACCAAAATTTAAAGGAAAGCCAAGCACAGGCAACCGAATTGATGGAAAGCACTCGCAAATCTGCTGAAACGCAAGGCAAGAAAGTTGCTGATCTGGCTCAGGCTCATGCTGATTCGATTAATCGACAAGCTCAAGTTGATGCACGGCAGATTAAAACAGCCGCTCTAGAGTCGGCTAAGGATCAGATTGCTGATTTGTCTGTTTCAATTGCTTCTAAGATTATTGGTAAAGAAATTTCAGCCAAGGATCATAAAGCGCTCATCGATGATTTTATTTCAGATTTGGAGAAGCAAGATAATCCGACATCGGTCAAGGAGAAGGTCTAATGGCTTTCAACGAAAACAGGATTGTCAGCAATTATGCACAAGCTTTGTACGAGGTTTCCAAAGATCAGACAGCAAAGGTTCTTTCTGAATTACAGACAATTGAATTGGTTTTTGAACAGAATAAGAAATTAGCGCCAACTTTGGATGATGTTTCGGTGCCGAATGCCCAGCAGGAAGTCTTTATTAAAACTCTTAGCAAGGGTACTTCCCATGTCACTCAAAATTTATTAGAAACGTTAGCTGATAATCGCCATTTCTCATTGTTAGAGGAAATTGTTAACCAGCTAGAAAAGCTGGTCAATGTTTCTGAAAATCAATCTTTGGTCTTGGCTACGACAGCCGTCGCGCTGACGAAGTCTCAGGTCGACAAACTGAGCAGGATCGCACAAACTAAGTTTAATTACGAACACGTCGAAATTAAGAATATCATCGATCCTGCCATTATTGGTGGCGTTATCCTAACAGCTGGATCAAAAACAATTGATGGATCAATAAAAAATAAGTTAACGCAGTTAAATAATCAAATTAAAGCAGCTGCTGGAAAGGAGCAATAAATGGCAATTAAATCAGATCAAATTAGTTCTTTAATTAAGCAGCAGTTGGAAAAATACGATGCTACTTTAAAAATTGATGAAGTCGGAACCGTCACCTATGTCGGTGATGGTGTTGCGCGTGCTAGTGGTTTAGCTAACGCAATGTCAGGCGAGTTGGTTCAATTTGAAAATGGTGTCTATGGTATGGCTCAAAACCTTGAAGAATCCGAAGTTGGTATTATTGTGCTCGGAGATTTTGATGGTATTAGTCAAGGCGATACGGTTAAGCGTACCGGCAGAGTCATGGAAGTGCCTGTTGGCGATGAGCTGATTGGCCGAGTTGTTAATTCCTTGGGAGAATCAATTGACGGTAATGGTGCAATTAAGACAACGCATACACGCCCGGTTGAGTTTAAAGCACCAGGAGTTATGCAAAGAAAGTCCGTTTCTGAACCTCTCCAAACTGGTATTAAAGTTATCGATGCCTTGGTACCGATTGGTCGTGGACAACGAGAATTGATTATCGGAGACCGTAAGACCGGTAAGACATCACTAGCTATTGATACGATCTTGAATCAAAAAGGACAGGACATGATTGTTGTCTATGTCGCGATTGGACAAAAAGACTCCACTGTTCGAACTCAGGTTGAAACATTACGTGCCATGGGCGCGTTGGATTATACAATTGTTGTCTCAGCTGGTCCTTCGGAACCTGCGCCTATGCTTTATTTAGCACCTTATGTTGGCGCAGCTATTGGCGAATACTTCATGTATAACGGCAAGAATGTCTTGATTGTGTATGATGACTTGTCCAAGCAGGCGACGGCTTATCGTGAGCTTTCTCTGATATTGAGAAGGCCGCCAGGACGTGAAGCTTATCCTGGAGATGTGTTCTATCTTCATAGCCGCCTATTGGAACGTGCAGCCAAATTGAGTGATGAATTAGGCGGCGGATCAATGACTGCTTTACCGATTATTGAAACACAAGCTGGAGATGTTTCAGCTTATATCCCGACGAATGTTATTTCAATTACTGATGGCCAGATCTTTTTGGACGCAGATCAGTTTTATGCAGGTAATCGTCCAGCGATTGATGCCGGGACTTCGGTGTCTCGTGTTGGCGGGGATGCTCAGATTAAGGCGATGAAAAAAGTTTCTGGTACTTTGCGTTTGGATTTGGCATCATATCATGAACTAGAGGCCTTTGCGCAGTTCGGTTCTGATCTTGATGCGCCGACACAGGCCAAGCTTGCTCGTGGGCGACGCACAGTTGAAGTATTGAATCAGCCTCTGCATCAGCCGATGCCGGTTGAGCAACAGGTTTTGGTATTATATGCCCTGACTCATGGATATTTGGATGATATTGATGTTACCGACATTCAAAGATTCCAAAAAGAATTTGTCGAATTCGTTGGCAATAACAAGACTTATTCTAAATTATTCGATGCCATTAAAAAGACTGGTAATTTGCCAGCTGAAAAGGATATTAATGCTGCAATCGAAGATTTCAAGAAGCATTTTGCTAAATCTGTTGAGCCAAGCGACTACAATGCGCCTGCTGAAAAACAAGGAGCTGCTGAATAATGGCTGGCCTTCAAGATATCCGCAGACGTATTGACTCGACAAAGAAAACCAGTCAAATTACGAGTGCGATGCAAATGGTCAGTTCGAGTAAACTGAGCCAAATCCAAAAGCATACTTCTGGTTATCTTGATTATGCAAACCACGTTGAGGCAATTGTTGCGCATTTGGCTGCAACTCATTTGCTGGATTCTCAGGCCGAAGGTACGATTCCGTTTATCACGCAAAGACCTGTTAAAAATACAGCTCTATTGGTCATCACGTCGGATCGTGGATTAGTTGGCGGCTATAATAACCAGGTCTTAAAACAGGCTGACCAAATTATGGCTGATCAGAAATTGACTACAAAAAATACGGTCGTTTTCGCTGTCGGTGGCAAGGGATCTGATTATTATGCCAAAAAAGGTTTTACCATTGCCTTTGAGGACCGTGATATTACCGATGTTCCAAAGTTCTGGGAAGTCTCACCCTTAGTAAAAGAGATTACAAAACAATATTCAGCTCATAAGTTTGATGCGCTCGAGATTGTGTATAATCACTTTATAAACCGCCTTCGGAATCAAGTTGTGGACCAATTCGTGCTGCCAATCAGAGCGGAAAATTTTAAACGGGACTCTGAAGGCAACTTATCGGCGGATAAGTATAAAAGTAGAGCCAGGGATTATGATTTTGAACCAGCACCTGAGACTCTACTGAAAGCGGTACTGCCTCAATTTGCACAATCATTACTGTACGGTGCCGTGCTTGACTCTAAAACAGCTGAGCATGCCGCTTCGGCTAATGCAATGCAAACAGCAACAGATAATGCAAAAGATTTGATTTCTACCCTTGGATTGAAATATAATCGAGCACGACAAGCAGCGATTACCACTGAGATTACCGAGATCACTGGTGGTATGGCTGCTCTACAATAGAACAGAAAGGAGAAATAGATGGCAGAAAAGAAAACAACAGCGAAAGCTAAAACTGACAAAGCTGCTAGTGCTGTTAAGAATACTGAGTCTGCAAATGATCCAGTTTCAAAAACAACTGACAGTACGGCGTCTGTTTCGAATGAGAAGAAATTAGCTGTAGGTACGATTATTCAAATTATCGGCCCGATTGTTGATGTGCAGTTTCCAGATGATGCGAAACTTCCTGATATTAACAATGCCTTAAAAGTGCAGAAGACTGATGACACAGAGCTGACAATCGAAGTATCTATCGATCTTGGTGATAATGTTGTTCGGACGATCGCCATGGATTCGACCGACGGTTTGACCCGTGGTATGAAAGTATCCGATACTGGTGCACCAATCGAAGTACCAGTCGGCGACAAAACTTTGGGACGTGTTTTTAATGTTCTTGGCGAACCAGTGGATGAAGGTGACCCGATTGATGCTAGCGTACCACGCCATCCAATTCACCGTTCAGCGCCTAAATTTGATGAGTTAACAACTTCGGCAGAGGTTCTTGAAACAGGGATTAAGGTTATTGATTTATTGGAGCCTTATCTTCGTGGTGGCAAGACTGGGCTCTTTGGTGGCGCTGGTGTTGGTAAGACAGTGCTGATTCAGGAGTTGATTCATAACATCGCGCAAGGCCATAATGGTATTTCCGTTTTCACAGGTGTCGGTGAACGTACCCGTGAAGGAAATGACATGTATTATGAAATGAAAGCAAGCGGCGTTCTGAAAAATACCGCCATGGTGTATGGACAAATGAATGAGCCGCCTGGAGCACGTATGCGTGTGGCTTTGACTGGTTTGACCATGGCTGAAGATTTTCGTGATCAAGAAGGTAAAGATGTTTTGCTATTCATTGATAACATCTTCCGCTTTACTCAAGCGGGTTCTGAAGTTTCAGCTTTGTTGGGGCGTATCCCTTCAGCCGTTGGTTATCAACCAACTTTAGCAACGGAAATGGGCCAACTGCAAGAAAGAATTACTTCCACTAAGAAGGGTTCTGTTACATCTATTCAAGCTGTCTATGTGCCAGCCGATGACTACACTGACCCTGCTCCTGCCACGACTTTCGCTCATTTGGATGCAACGACTAACTTGGAGAGATCTCTGACACAACAGGGCATTTATCCAGCTGTCGATCCTTTGGAATCAACTTCAAGTGCTCTGACCCCTGAAATTGTTGGTAATGAACATTATGAAGTTGCCATGCAGGTACAGCATGTTTTGCAGCGATACAAGGAACTACAGGACATCATTTCTATTTTAGGAATGGATGAGTTATCAGACGAAGAGAAGACAATCGTTAATCGTGCTCGCCGTATTCAATTCTTCTTGAGCCAGCCTTTCTCAGTTGCTGAGCAGTTTACCGGTGTTCCCGGTCAATATGTGCCCGTAGCTGAGACGGTCCGTGGTTTTAAGGAGATTCTAGAGGGCAAACATGATGATTTGCCAGAAGAAGCCTTCAGAAATGTGGGCACAATTGATCAAGCAATTGAAAAAGCAAAGTCGATGAAGAGCTAAACTATGGCAGAGAATCTTTCGACAAATGAAAATCAGCTGACGGCGAGTATCGTAACCCCTGATGGGACGGTCTATAATCAATCCGATGTGAGTTTGGCGGTGCTTGATACGCTTGAGGGCGAGATTGGGATCATGGCAAACCATATTCCAATTGTCGTCGCGCTGAAGATTTCGCAGATGCGCATTCATCGTGGGAAAGATGAGGATCTGTATACGGTTAACGGTGGTTTTGCTGAATTTTCTAATAATACGTTGACCGTTGTGGCGGATTCAGCGGAAAATGCAAAAGATATTGATGTCAGTCGAGCTCAGGCGGCCGAGGAACGAGCTAAAATTCGTGCCAGGAATGCACAAACAACGGATGAAAGTGCGCGTGCGCGTGTTGCACTGGCCAGAGCAATTAATCGTATCAATGCTTCTAAAGTTCGATAATAATTTCTTAAAAGACACAGTTTATGTGTCTTTTTTGTATACAATCAAAAGCATGCAGAGTTTATTTCAATTTATGTTTACCCTGGTTTGTGTCTACATTTCGTTTTGGAGCCTGCAAAATGTTGAATTCGAGAAAATTGTATTGCATAGTGCTAGACGGCAAATACTTATTTTGAGGGCTTTTTTGGCAATTGTTATTGGATATTTTGTTGCTAATTTTTTCTTAACAATGGGGAATTTGATAATTAGTTTTAGCCAAAGTTTTCAACGGTAGGAAAAATTGCCGTGTTATAATTGACTGCGAGGTTTTATGGCAAAAGATATTGGTATTGATTTAGGAACAGCGAATGTCTTGATCTACGTTGAAGGTCAGGGGATTGCGCTAAATGAGCCATCAGTCGTCGCAATCGATGCAAAGACTGATCAGGTTTTAGCAATCGGCTCGGATGCTTATAAATGGATTGATCGAGGCAATCAGGATATTCGTGTTGTTCGTCCATTAAAAGATGGTGTGATCTCGGATTTTGATGCGACTGAGGCAATGCTGACGACTTTTGTCAACCAATTACGTGTCAAGGGTTGGATGAGTCGACCGAACATTATGATTTGTGCGCCGACAAATATTACCGAGATTGAACGTAAAGCGATTATTCAGGCTGCTCAATCTGCTGGTGGTGCAAACGTCTACCTTGAGTATGAGCCGAAAGTTGCTGCTGTTGGTGCTGGACTTGATATTTTTGACTTTGTTGGAAGCATGGTGATTGATATTGGCGGCGGTACCTCGGATATTGCCGTCTTATCAGGCGGGGACATCGTAGCTAGCCAGTCTTTACGTATGGCCGGTGATCAATTAACGCAGGATATTATTCGTTATTTGCGTCAACAGTTTGGTATTTTGATCGGAACACCTATGGCCGAACGTATTAAGCAGGATGTCGGATCTGCCTTACAAGTTACCAATCCGATTGAGATGACTATTCGTGGACAGGATCTTAATGATGCTAATTCTGTGAAGGGCTTGCCTAAACAAGTTACCATTGATTCAAACGACATTGAAGAAGCGATGCATGCTACTTTAACGACGATTGTTCGTTCAGCCAAGGAAATTTTGGGACAGATTCAGCCGGGGCTAGCAGGAGATATTATCGATCGCGGCATTATGCTGACTGGTGGTGGTGCTTTATTGGGCTCTAAAGTCAAAGGCGGCGGTATTGACACGCTGCTTCAGCAGGAATTACACGTTCCGGTTAATATTTCGGATGCGCCTTTGGACAATGTTGCAAAAGGAGCTGGCACCCTGCTGGAATATGCAAAACGCGAGCGGCACAATGCACATCAAATTTTAGGGATTGGTAATCCAGCCTACAAGAAAAAGCTCGATAAGGAGACACAGATCGAGTCTAATAATATTCATATTAATAAAATAGAAAAGTGATTGATCAAATGTCTAATCGAGAGAAAAATTATCAGGTGGAATTAGTTGAAGAAGGTACTACCTTACACGTTCAAATTGCCGGTGAGACCATTGGTGATGTGACTCAAAAAGATGGCCTGTATTTGGCGAAGAATGTTTGGGATAATTTTTTGGGAGATTTCAAAAAACAAGATCAGGCAGTGATGGCTGTCATTTCTAACTTTAATTTGCGTCAAGCTTAATTTAAAAATGCAAAATCCGAATTTGAAAAATAGAGCCGCGACTTTTCGTCGTAAAGATGATTCGCAAATTGATTGGCGGATCATTTTTGTTGTACTTGCACTGATGGCAGTGGGTTTTGGTGCGCTATTTTTAGCGTTGAGGGCTGACTCGTCAGTCTCTATCGTTCATTCAATGCTGATCCAGTGTTTATGGTGGCTTTTCGGTTGGGGAATAGCCATCCTGCTGATGCACTTGGATGCTGATCAGCTTTTTCGCTTTGCGCCGATAGCTTATGCTTTAGGTATTGCATTATTGGTTTTTGTACTTTTTGCCTATAGCCGGTCCTTAGCAGCATCAACGAATGCAAAGTCTTGGCTCGCAATTGGCAGTTTAACTTTCCAACCTTCCGAGGTGATGAAACCAGCCTTGATTTTGATGCTGTCGCGAATGGTGTATACCCATAACCAGAATTATGCGGTCCATACGGTATCATCAGATTTTTTGTTGATAGTGAAGATGATTGCTCTAACCTTGCCGGTTATCATTTTGATGCAGCTGCAGCATGATTTTGGTTCCACGCTAGTATTTGTTGCCATTTTTGGTGGTATTTTCTTGGTTTCCGGTATCTTGAACCGTATCTTGGTGCCTATTACTGCGACTGTTAGTACGATTGGTGCCCTAGCGATATTTGCCGTGACCACGACAGCTGGCCGGACGATTCTGACTAATTTAGGATTTCAGGCCTACCAATTTGCTCGTGTGGACGATTGGTTAAATCCTGGCGGTGCTGCAAGCTCGCAAAGCGGCTTTCAGCTGTTTCAGTCGATTAAGGCGATTGGTTCCGGCCGTATTTTTGGTAACGGTGTCAATAATATTTCTGTCTATGTGCCGGTTCGTGAGTCAGATATGATTTTTTCTGTGATTGGTGAGGGGCTGGGCTTTGTTGGCGGTTTCGTCGTGATTCTGCTTTATTTTCTACTCATTTACAGTCTGATACGCCGTGTATTTGATACGAAAAATTCTTTCTATGCCTACGTTGTCTCTGGCGTTGTCTTAATGGTGCTTTTCCATGTATTTGAAAATATTGGTATGAGTATCGGACTGGTGCCATTAACGGGTATTCCGCTGCCCTTTATCAGCCAAGGCGGGTCGGCATTAATGGCTAATATGATCGGAATTGGTTTGACTTTGAGTATGCAGTATCATAACTTTACCAGTGAGTTTGCCAAAAAGGAGACTAGTTTTAAATGATTGATGACCAGATTGCATTAATTAAAGATACGGTTATCCAAGCTCGAAAAAAATTGGCGAATGGCCAGATTTATCAGTCCTTAAATGGGCAACTAGAAAATTTGGTTGGCAGCCTGTCAAAAAGATCGAAGACAATTGTTAAACCTGTCGATGGCGGCGACTCTGCTTTGGCTTTAATGCAAAAAACGTCAGAGAAGTTTATCCAAGTCAAAAAAGTCTTGCTGACTGATGATCAATTATTTGAAATCTTAAGACAGCTGGCTTCGACCAATCCAGCTTACCGTGATCGTGGTGCCTTTTATTTTCTTTCTGATCTTATTTCTAATAAAGCCTTGAGTCCAGAACAGATGCGCTGGATTGCGAATTATCTGGTAGCTGATGAGCGCTTGTTTGGGCATATTTTAGAGCCATTAAATGACGGTGTCTTTCAAAGGTCTTTTTCGCTGCTCGTCTTGGGCCAGCTATTAAGTGCAGATGTCCAGCAGAATTTCATCGATACGCAACTGCGCGACCGGATCATTAATCAAGTTGCTGCCTATGCTTTGCTAGAACAAGATGGTCGCGGTTTTGTCGGTGAAAAAGGTTGGGCGCATGCCTTCACTCATTTGGGGAATGTTTGCAGCAACCTTTGCAGCAGTCCTAAAGTTCGCCGAGCGGATAAGATTTTGCTCCTGGCAACGCTGCTGGTGGGCTACCATAATGCGCCGGTGCCATTCGTTGCTGGTGAAGATGCCCGTATTGCGGCTTATTTGGCGGAGATCACAAATCTTAACGAAATTTACGAAGATTATTTTCTGCGAGTCTTAAAATTTTGGCATCAAGGGTTGACTGCTCAAATGGCTGTCACGACCGAAGCCGGATGGAATAAAATTTATAATCGTAACCGTTTGCTGCAGCAGCTTTTGCTGCAAAAAGACGCTTTTCCGGGTTCAATTGTTGATTATATTGAAAGTACCCGCGATTATTTAAACTAATTGACAAGTGAATAAAGATGTGAGATTCTTAAGTTTCTAGGAATTCGTTTTTTTAATTTTTAAATAATCATTAGGAGCAGTTATGACTGAAAAGGTACGAGTTGGTCTTTTTTTTGGCGGAAATTCTTCTGAACACGATGTCAGCAAGAGATCGGCAAAAAATTATTACGATGCGCTGGATCCTGAAAAATATCAGGTGTTTCCTGTCCTGATTTCTAAAAATGGCGACATGGTTGATACCGAAACTTCCAAAAAAGTATTGTTTGGTGAAGATGAGGACCAGCTGCTTAAAGCAAAGCCACAGAAGGATTCGGGTATTTTATCCTCAATCAATGCGATTAAAGATTTAAAACTGGATGTGTTATTTCCCTCGGTACACGGCAATTTAGGTGAAGATGGAACTTTGGCTGGACTTTTTCGATTGCTGAAAATACCATATGTGGGTGCAAATTTAAAGGCACATGCAATCAGCTTTGACAAGGTTATTACAAAAGAACTGATGACGGTTAATCACGTCCGAAACACGGCTTATGTTGTCCTATTTAAGTCAGACAGTGATCATCCAAGCTGGGAAGAATTGGCTGCAAAATTAGGCAAAACTGTTTTTGTCAAAGCTGCTAACCAAGGTTCTTCTGTGGGTATCTCGCGTGTGACCAGTGCTGCGGAGTATCAGCGTGCTTTAGCAGATTCATTCCAATATGATGAAAAGGTAATTGTTGAGGCAGCGGTTAAGAATCCAACTGAGTTGGAAATTGGTTTAATTGGCAATGATAAAGTGGTGGCTAGTCCCATTGGTGCACATTGGGCACCTGGACAGAATGATGGTAATGGCTGGTTTGATTATGATAATAAGTTTATCGATAACTCAAAGATGAAGTATCAGATCCCAGCTCAGATTGGGGATGAAAAGAGCCGAGAATTAACAGATATGGCCATTAAAGCCTATCGGATTTTAGGTATCAAAGGTTTTGCCCGGATTGATTTTTTGATGAGCGAGGATGGGGAAATCTTCCTTGGCGAGCCCAATACTCTGCCCGGTAACACGAACATGAGTCTTTTCCCGATTTTGTTTGAATCAGCTGGTATGGACCGCAAAGCTCAAGCTGAAAAACTGATTCAGCTGGCATTTGAGGAGTTTGACCGTCAAAAACAAATTAGTTATTCGTTTACAGAACTAGGTTCTGAGAAACTCGGCGAATTTGATATTAAGAAGTAACATATTTAACTCTGAAAACGCGACTTGCTGCTGATTCAGAGTTTTTTATTAGGGCATTTATTCGGAGCGGGAATACGACTGTTAAAATGAAATTAATGGCAAAAACACTTTTATTAATCGATGGTAACTCATTAGCCTTTCGGGCCTTCTATGCAATGTACAATCAAATAGACCGTATGGTTGCTCATAGCGGGCTCCATACGAATGCGCTGGTAGCTTTCAACAATTTTTTTGATCAAATTGTCGAAAAAATGGAACCTGATTACGCGCTGGTCGCTTGGGATGCTGGCAAAGGATCCACGACTTTTCGCGGGAAAATTTTTCAGGATTATAAAGGCGACCGTCAGACAACACCGCCGGAATTATCCGAGCAGTTTCCTTATCTTAGAAAAATGGTCGATTTGCATGGTATTCATTCTTATGAATTGCCGGGTTACGAGGCTGATGACATTATCGGGACATATGCCAAATTAGCTGAAAAAGCAGGCCTGAAAACGACAATTATTACCGGTGATCGGGATTTGACACAATTAACAACGGATAATGTTGCAGTTAATGTCACTAAAAAAGGCGTCACGGATTTAGATGTCTACACGCCGAAGTTTTTAGCTGAAAAATGGGGCGGCATCACACCGGCGCAGGTGATTGAAATGAAGGCTCTGACAGGCGATACTTCCGATCATTATCCTGGTGTTACGAAAGTGGGCGAAAAAACTGCCATTAAGCTGATTAATGAATATGGCAGTCTTGACGGTATTTATGCCAACATTGACGGCATGAAGGCTTCCAAACTAAAGGAAAATCTTCTGAACGATAAAGCAGTTGCCTACCGAGCGCACGAACTAGCGACAATTAAGACAGACGTGCCGGTTGAATTCGATTTAACCGATTTGACGAACAAGGAAATTAATTACAAAGAATTGGTCCCTTTTTATGAGGAACTAGATTTCAAGGTACAGTTAGCAAAAATTCATGCCATGCAAAAGGCTGGAATGATTGAAGAAAAACAGCCGCAGAATGACCAGGCCGATAAAATGGTTGAACTCACTGCAGCTAATCTTGATCATTTGGCTTCAATCAAGGACTATTTGACGATTTATTTTGAAACTGATTCGGATAACTATCATGTAGCAAATATTGTTGCCTTTGTGATCGGCAATCAGCGGGAAGGCTATTTCGCTTCTCGAAATCTGGCACTGCTGCAGGAGCCGGTAGTTCAAGATTTGTTCAAAAGCGAACTGCCGAAATATGTTTTTAATGCAAAAGAATTGACGATATTATTAAAACGGCTTGATTTGACTGTTCACAATATCGATTTTGACTTTCTACTGGTCGCTTATCTGTTGGATACGACTGATAATGATAATCAGTTGTCCACTCTGTCCAGCCGTTTTAATTTCTTTCTCGAATCTGATGATGATGTATACGGTACCGGCGCTAAATTCCAGATCCCAGATGATGATGAGACGTTATTCAATCATCTGGCCGAGAAGGCAGCGACAATTAGCAAATTGCATGAACCAGCGATGAAAAAATTAGCTGAAAATCAGCAAGTAGACCTCTACCGGCAAATCGAACTGCCGCTTTCAGATGTACTTGCGAAAATGGAATTTACTGGTATCAAGCTCGACCAATCAGAGCTGGCAGCACTGGGCCGAGAATTCAAACAGCGTATTGCTGAGCTGGAAAAACAGATTTATGAGGAAGCCGGTGAGGAGTTTAATATTAATTCTCCTAAACAACTGGCTGATCTGCTATTTGTGAAAATGGGTGTCCCGCCGATCAAGAAAACGAAGACGGGTTATTCGACGGCTGCAGGCGTTTTGGATGAATTGGCTGAGCACTATCCTTTTGTCCAGCTGATCTTGCAGTACCGGCAATTAGCCAAATTGAATTCGACATATGTCAAAGGACTCTTGGAAGTTGTTAATCCAAAGGACAGCAAAATTCACACACGGTATCTGCAAACGCTGACTCAGACAGGACGTCTTTCTTCGGTCGATCCGAATATGCAGAATATTCCTGATCGTGATGAAGAGGGCAAACGGATTCGCAAGGCTTTTGTGCCAAGCCAGCCTGGTTGGAAAATTTTTGGTGCTGATTATTCCCAGATTGAATTGCGTGTCTTAGCGCATGTGACAGGGGATGCTAATTTAAAAAAAGCTTTTGAGACTGGTGAGGATATTCACGCAGCAACTGCTAGATCGATTTTCGGCCTTGATCCGAAGGCTGAAATTAGTTTTGATCAGCGGCGGATGGCCAAAGCCGTTAACTTTGGAATTGTTTATGGTATTTCGGATTTCGGCCTGGCCCAGCGTTTGGGTATCTCGCGACAGGCCGGAAAAGAAATTATTGAAACCTATTTTCGCGAATTTCCAAGCGTGAAAGTCTGGATTGATGCCATCATCGCACTGGCGCATAAGCAAGGCTTTGTTGAAACAATCGCACATCGTCGTCGTTACCTGCCGGATATTCACAGTAAAAATTTCAATCTGCGTTCATTTGCCGAGAGAACCGCTACAAATACGCCGATTCAGGGTTCGGCGGCTGACATTATTAAAATTGCCATGATCAAGATGCAGGAGGCATTAACATCGAAAAATCTGCAGGCTCGCATGCTGCTGCAGGTTCACGATGAATTGATTTTTGAGGCACCTGACAGCGAGATTGAAATATTAGAGAAACTTGTACCTGCTGTGATGGACTCAGCCGTCAAACTGAATGTTCCTTTACGGGTTGAGGCACATTATGGAGCGAATTGGTATGACGAAAAATGAATTGGATCAGCGTGCCGACAAATTAGGCGAACACTGGGACCTGTTAAACAAACGTCGAGAAATCATTGGCCAAAAAAGGCGTGGCCAAGCGTTTTCTGCAGGTGAATGGCATTTAGTCGTCAACGCTACAATTTTTAATTTTGAACACGAAGTCCTTTTGCAGCAGCGCTCGTTTAATAAAATCGGGCGTCCCGGAGAATGGGATTTGGAAACTGGCGGCTCAGCTTTGGCTGGTGAAACGTCATTGACTGCGATCCGGCGCGAGGTTAAAGAAGAAATTAATTTGAACTATGCATTTAAAACAGAAAATTTTGTGGAAAGTTTTCGTCATTGGCCGGTTTTTGATGACTGGTATGCCATTAAAGTTGACCTGCCTCTATCGGCTTTTCAAATTCAAAAATCTGAAATCGAACAGATTCGATTCGTCCCAATTACTGAGCTGACACAGTTTATCGCTGCTGACAATCTGCCCTATATCAAGAAAGCCGAGTCGATAATATTTGGAGGAAACAATGCCTGAACTGCCTGAAGTGGAAACAGTTCGTCGCGGCCTGAGTAAATATTTTGCTAATGAAAAGATTGTTGCTGTACAAGTTCTGTATCGCAAATTATTGCTTGGCGATCCGGAAGAATTTATCCAGCAGGTGACTGGCAGTACCGTTCGGGAAGTAGATCGACGTGGTAAGTTTCTTCTTTTACGGTTAAATAATCGGCAGACGATTGTTTCTCATATGCGTATGGAAGGGCGCTATGCGATTGAGGATGGCAGTGCTCAACCGAGAAAGCATACCGAGGCGATCTTCAAGCTGGCAAACGGCTCACAGATATTTTATGATGATACGAGAAAATTCGGTAAAATGCAGCTGGTGGTCACTGGCCAAGAGACCGAAGAGGTCAGATCTTTAGCTACGATGGGACCGGAACCGACCGAGGCCACTTTGACCTTGGATTACTTATTTGCTCGTTTGCAAAAATCAAAAAAGGCTATCAAAGGCTGGCTTTTGGATCAGAATAACCTTGCTGGTTTAGGTAATATTTATGCTGATGAAGTCCTTTGGATGAGTAAAATCAACCCATTGCGGCCGGCTTGTCGAATCAACCGGGAAGAAGCAGAGCTATTGCGTGAGAATATCATTCAGGAGCTGGCTTTTGCCATTGATCAGGGTGGTTCCACTGTCCACTCCTTTATTGATGCGTCCGGGCATGCCGGACATATGCAGGATAAGCTGCACGCATATGGCCGTGTTGGCCAGCCATGTGAGCGGGATGGGTATGAACTGGTCAAAATAAAAGTTGCACAAAGAGGAACGACATATTGTCCACATTGTCAGAAATGAAAATTAAAAAAATAGGTTTAACCGGCGGCATCGGCAGTGGTAAAACAACTGTCGCAAAAATTTTTGCTGAATTAGGTTATACGATTATTGATGCTGATCAAGTTGCGCATGAGGTTGTGATGCCTGGTCGTTTTGAACTGGAAGAAATTAAGAATGCATTTGGCATTTCTGTCATGAAAGGCGCATCACTGGACAGAAAAAAATTAGGCCAAATAGTCTTTTCTGATCCGCGTGCTTTGAAGCAATTGAATGCCATTCTGCAGCCGTCAATTAAGCAGCTGATACAGATGCGCATGGAATTCTTGGAAAACGAAGGACGCGTTCATACACTGATCGTCGATATTCCTTTGTTGTACGAACGTCATTGGGAAAAGGATCTGGACGCAGTTATTGTTGTTAACGCTGATAAAAAAACGCGCATTGACCGCATCATGCAGCGGGACCATCTTTCCCAACAGGACGCTGTGAATCGTATTGCTTCTCAAATGCCTCTATCGGAAAAGGCCGCTTTAGCAGATTTTGTGATCGAAAACACTGGCGACAAGAATGCCTTGAAAAAATGCGTGCTACAATTTATTTCTGAAAATAGTTTACAAGCATGATCGAGAATACGACACAATTAAAGGCTTATTGGGATTTTAACAGCCGGCCTGTATCGCTAAGCCAACAATCTTTGCAGCGCTTAACTACGCTATATCTGCCCTTAATCGGCAGTGATGCGCTGGCTTTGTACCTGCAGCTGGCCGTTAATGACCAGCAAAAGGGCCAACTAAACGATCTGCTGGATCGCCAGAATATTTCCCTGGCTGATTTCGATAATGCGAAAAAAAAATTGGAGGCTTGCGGACTGCTTGACAGCTATCTTCAAGGGGCTTCGCTCACTTTTGATGTCAAATTGCCGCTATCGGAAGCGGCGTTTTTCAGTGATGATCTGCTGGTCAGTTTCTTTTATAGTCTTGTCGGACAGGAAACTTTTTCTCAATTATTGGAAAAAACAAAACAGGATAATTTATCTCCTCGCGGGTTGAAGAGCAATGCTAATTTTTATGAAGCATTTGGCAGCCTGCATTTGCAAAATGTTCCCGATCAGGATCGATTGAGTCGGGCTAAACAAGTTGACCAGGCACCGCTGCAGGCGGCCGATTTCAATTTTTCTTTAATCGAACAAAACCTAAAGAAATACGGTGTTTCCGAGCAGGAAGTCACCAAAGAACATAATTTTATCCTGGCTCAGCATTTGATTTATGGCTTCAACGAAGAACAATTGTTGGGATTATTAGCCAAATCGCTGCTAATTGATGATAAAACAATCGACCACGGTCTGTTTTTCCAGCAGCTTAATCAGTACAGACAGGCTGGCCAAATACAGCCAATAGGTGTTTTGCCGTCATCATCGCGTCCAGCAGAAGACACAATCCAGCTGTCTGCCGATGAGCAGGCTTTAATTCGAGCGGCCAAGGAACTGCGGCCTTATGATTTTTTGGGACAGCTTAAAGCTGATAAGGGCGGCATCATCACAAGCTCAGAGCAAAAAATTCTGCAGCAGCTTTTGGATCTGGGTCTTGCACCAGAAGTGATCAATATTCTCATTCATCAGGTCCTGATTGGATTAGAATCCAGTAATCTGCCTGGTCCGCTCTCACAAGCCATTGCGGATTCATTTCTGCAGAGCAAGGTTAAAACGGCTCAGGATGCCGTTTTATCAATTAAAAGCCGTCAACAAAAACAGCTGCAAAAACGCAGTTATCATAAAAAAGGGCCCCTGCAGAAGGAAAAAAAGATTAGCTACGGCAACACCCAGAAAACAGATAATCAGTTGGCTTCGGAGGCTTTGGCCAAGTACCAGCAGGAAAAGAAGGATAAATGACTCTCGAAGACCTTTTAAAAAATCCCCAAGTTGCGCAGTTTGTTGCAGCACATCACTTATCGGCTGATCGTGGGTTATTGGAGAATAACAGCAGTGTTCTTTCCGATTTTGTGGATCAATTAGCGCACCCTTTATTTCCTGATTACCGGCCGGAGCTTGTCTTGCTGGATGGCAGAATTGATATTTTTTATCAGAAGACCACTGCGAACCCTCAGGAAAACAGTCTGCGTATCGGCCAATCGGCCAGCTTGTTCAAAGTCTCTTTTTCGGATTTTGAAATTGATGAACAGCGTAATCAGGCTTTGATTGCAGCCATAAATTTTGCAGAAACATACAGTAAGACAAAAAAATTCCACAAGGGCATCTACTTGTGGGGCAATTTTGGTGTGGGGAAAAGTTATTTAATGTCTGCACTGCTCAATGAACTTGCCATGAAAAATATTAAAACAGCTTTTGTAAATTTCTCTGCTTTGATTACACGACTAAACGATTTGCAGATGCTGGAAAAACAGCGGCTGATTCGACGAATTTCACAAGCCGAGGTGTTGGTGATTGACGATATCGGTGCCGGTGATTTAACTACTTGGGTGAGAGATAATGTGTTGGCAACTATTCTTGACAGCCGAATGAATGATTTGAGGCCAACATTTTTCACGTCCAATTTTGATATGAAATCACTTGAAGAACAGTATTTGGCTGTTGCACGCGGCGTCTCTGAGCCAATCAAAGCGGCGCGCATTATCGAAAGAATTAAGTTTTTATCGAATCCGATTGAAATGGGCGGCAAAAGCCGTCGATAACGATTGAGTCAATCAATCAATATAAACTGTAAAAATCACACGTGTTTTATCGTCTGTTTGATATGAGCATTCTGTCGAACGGTGTGTCTGCTGCTGGATTTCCTGTGCCAAAAAACCGGCTTCAAGAAAAAAAGCAGGATCTTCGGTAGCTAAATGCCTGATTTTGACAACCTCACCACTGAGAAGCCAAGTCTCTTTATCTTCTTTTTGAGACGAAATCTCGATGGTGCCCCAACCGGCAGCGTTAAAAAATTCTTGAATACCGTTCAGCGTCTTGGTATAGAATTGGCGAGCCACTTCCTTGCCGGCGTAATATAGAATATCGTTGGCATCGTCGCTTAGGATGTCATTAAGGATGCCGTCCCGGAGCAAAGCCAGTGAGAAGGCCGTTTGATTATTTTCAATTTCTGATAGATTTTTAAACGCGTCTTTTTTCACATCATTCAGTATAGCTTTTTGACGCTTAGCATAAAAGATTTTGAAACATTCTATACTGTAGATATGGATAATCGTGGAATTGGATATATTGACTCAGGCTTAGGCGGATTAACCGTTGTTGCTGAAGCTTTAAAACAAATACCGAACGAATCGGTCTACTTTGTCGGGGATGAAGCACGCCTGCCCTATGGCCCGCGTCCACATGCCGAGATTGTTAAATTCAGTCTGCAAATGGCGGATTTTTTGGTTAAAAAACATGATATTAAAATCTTAGTTGTTGCTTGTAATACTGCTACGGCACAGGCTTTACCGGATTTAAGAGCGCACTTGTCGATTCCGGTCATTGGCGTGATTTATGCCGGCGCTATCAGCGGGATCAACGCAACGAGAAACCTGCATATTGATATTGTTGGGACTCAGTCCACCGTGGATTCAAAAGCTTATTACAATACCCTTAAATCCTTAAATGCCAACCTAATCGTCAGGCAAAAGGCCTTGCCGGATTTTGTTCAAATGGTCGAACATGATTTAGCTGGGACCAAACAGGCTCAGGCGGCTGTATACGCACAGCTTCATGACTGGGTTAGCGAAACGGTAGACGGCCAAAAAGCTGATGCCTTGGTTTTGGGCTGCACCCATTTTCCGATTTTGACCAAAGAAATTAGTGAAGCTTGCGGCCCGGACGTGACGATTGTGGACCCTGCCATTGCCGAAATTGGTCAGACGTTCGAGATTTTAAAAGCTGATGACGCTTTGTACGATTCGACAAAAATCAATTCGCATACTGGGGATACCATTTATACCACAGGCAGCATTGATCGTTTTGCTAAATTTGCCAAACGCTGGCTAGGCGACGATCAGTTAACTGTTAAAGAGCTGAAAATCAGCGATCAGGGCCTTTTTGAATGAATTATTTAATTTTTAGCGACAGCCATGGTGATCGGGGCACTTTCCAATCTATTTTAGATTACGGTCGCAGAGATCCTCAGCTGGCGGCCGTTTTTTATAATGGCGACTCAGAATTTGACGCATCAGATCCCATTTGGCAGGGTATTCACGTTGTCTTAGGAAACATGGATTATGACTCGCGATATCCTGTCGAACAGGTTTACGAAAATCCGCAAGACCACATTCGGATTTATCAGACGCATGGACATTTGCAACGGGTTACGTACGGTTTGTCAACTTTGAATAAGGCAGCTGGTAAAGTTCATGCGGACATTGTTCTTTTTGGACATACGCACATCCCTTTTGCACAGATGCATGATAATAAGCTGTTTATCAATCCGGGTTCAACGAGTTTTCCGAGAGGGCCGCAACGCAAAATAGGCGGTACATTTGCCATATTGAAAGTCAGCCCAACTTTTTTCCAACTCGATTTTTACACGCAGGATTTTCAGAAAATTACCGGCTGGGCTCGTAGATTTGCAAGATAATCGGCCAAAAAACTAGGTATAATAAAAGCAACAAGAGGAGGAAACATGGAACTTGGTCAAATAGCGGCATTGATTGCTGCAATTGCTTTTGCAGTTTTGGTCATCGCGATTGTGGTCGTTTTAATTTCAATTAATCGGACTGTGTTAATTTTAAAAAAGCACATCGAACCAATCGCAAGCGACGTCGACCAGATGACATCGACCACAAAGTCGCTGCTTAAGGATATGACCAGCAAAGTTGCTCGTTTGGATCCAGTTGTGCAGGCAACAGCAGATTTAGGTTCAACCGTTAGCCATTTTACAGACAAGATTAATAAAAAGAAAACCGAAGTCGTCGATAAAAAGACTAAAGTCAAAAAAATGGTAAGCGGACTTGCAGATTCGGCAATCAAATCAGGTGTGCTTTTCACGGTCGGCCAAGCAGCCCTGAATCGTTTCAAAAAAAGTCGTGCAAGGAAAGGATAAAAGATGGCAAAAGGATTAATTGCAGGAATATTGGCAGGAGCAGCCGCCTTTGCAGCTTTTAAGGCACTGCCAAAAGAGAAGCAGGAAGAGTTAACACGCAAAGCTAAAGAGGCCGGCAGCAAATTGAAAGATTTGAGCTACGATGCCGCTTACGCTGGTGCGGATTTGGCCGGTGATCTGACAGAAAAAGCCAAAAGCAAGGTCGGCGAATTAGATGAGCAGTTGAAGAACTCCAAATATGCCGACAGTTATCAAGACCTGAAAGATAAGGCCAGCGACTTCGCTGAAAAGGCTTCTCCGTATCTTGAAAGAGCGAAAGATACAGCGGGTGATTTAATAGACAAAGCTGCGCCTTATACAGAAAAGGCCAGAGAAGCTATGACGCCATATGTTGAAAAAGCCAAGGCAACCGTTGACGACCTGCGTCAGCATTTTTCTAAAGAGGATATCGATCTAGAAGAAGATGATGCTTTGAAGGATGATCTCACAAAAGATACGCCAGCATCCGATGAAAGCGATGACGATACCAAAGACAAATAATGATTTGGCAGCTAGGACTTGATCCTAGTTTTTTTGTAACGAAAACTAAATAAGAATTGTAAGCGTTTGTAATCTCTTTTAATTATCGTTATGATTATTTATACTAGGTAGAAGTGATGTCAGAAAATAAGCAACCAACAATTTACGACGTATCCGAAAGGGCAGGTGTCAGCTTAGCTACGGTTAGTCGTGTCGTTAATAATAACGGCAAAGTTAAAGAAGAAACAAAAAGAAAAGTTCTTAAAGCAATCAAAGAGTTGAATTACCGCCCAAATGCCATGGCAAAGGGATTGGCTAGTTCCAAGACAACAATGGTGGGCATGATGGTACCTGATTTGACGGATTTGTATTTTGCTGAATTGGCACAAGGCATTGATGCTGTGGCCAAAATTTATGATTATTCAGTTTCGTTGTCTGTTTCGGACAATAATCCCACCGCTGGGAAAGAGGCTTTTGAGACTTTGATGTCTCAGCATGTCGACGGAATAGTATATATTGGCAACAAGACTTCCCAAGAGATGTTCGATTTGTTGAAGAGCTCGCCCGTACCGGTTGTTTTTGCTGGGTCGGTTGCACAAGATGGCAAATTGCCATCAGTTAATATCGATTATGTTCAGGCTTTTCAGCAGGCCGGTGATATTTTGAAACAGCATCTGTCAGACACGCAAATTGCGCTTGTCGATAATCCTGGAGAAAGCGGCTTGTCTGCTTTGAGGCAGCAAGGTTTCCTAAAAGCTGTCAGCAAGGGCAAAATATATGAATCAGAGGACGATTACCGTTCGGGCTATAATCTTGCCCATCATTTGTTGGAAGACGGCATAAAGGGCGTTATCGTCGGCGAGGATGAACCTGCGATTGGTATTTTGAATTATATGCTGGACAATCATGTGAAAGTACCGGCTGATTTCCAAATTATCTCATCCAACGATACGAAACTGGTCAAAATGACGCGGCCGGCTATTTCATCGGTCACACAGCCGGAATTTGATATTGGTGCCGTGTCGATGCGTTTGCTGACTAAGCTCATGTCTGGTGACCCTGTCGATGATCCCACGGTCATTCTGCCTCATGAATTTGTTCTTAAAGATACAACTCTTTAAAAAATGCTTGCAAATTTATTTCGATTCCTATAAAATATTTCTTGTTGCTGTTAAGCAATGCCCCTTTAACTCAGCTGGTTAGAGTAGGGGATTTTTAATCCCAAGGTCCCCGGTTCGAATCCGGGAGGGGGCACTAGATGCAAATCTGGTGTCCTTGGGAATAACCGCCGTCATGGCGGTTTTTTTGTGCTTAAATGCCTGTATAGCAACGGTTCAAACTAACGACTGTAACGGACAATCAGCAGACAGAGAGTACACAATTTTGTGGACAACTCGATTAAAATGCACAACAAATGCACAATCACCACAAACCAAAATACTGCGTGTATTGAATTCAGTGCTGATATATGTTTTACTTACTAAAAGTAAGATAAAAAGGAGCTCTAGCAATGGATAAAATCACTTTTGGTTTAGAGACATTCGGTGACTTAGCTTTTGATGATGATGGCCAATTAACAAACTACGCGCAGGCCATTAGACAAGTCGAAAAGGAGGGTGTATTAGCGGATCGGCTAGGTGTTGATACTTTTTCTTTGGGCGAACACCATCGTCCGGATTATGCGATTTCAAGTCCAGAAATGGTTCTGGCCGCGATTGCCAGTCAGACCAAGCACATTAAGCTGTCTTCAGGCGTCACTGTACTGAGTTCTGACGACCCGGTAAGAGTTTTTGAACGTTTTGCCACATTAGATGCCGTCTCCAATGGCCGGGCGGAAATTATTTTGGGCCGTGGTTCTTTTACAGAATCCTTTCCACTTTTTGGCTATGATTTGACCGATTACAATGAGCTGTTTGAAGAAAAGGCAGCTCTATTTAAACAACTTTTGTCAGAAAAAGCTGTAACTTGGCAGGGCAAAATGCGTGCGCCGTTAAAAAATGCTGATGTGTTCCCAAAAACGGAAGGCGGGCATATAAAAACATGGATCGGTGTCGGCGGTTCTCCTGAATCAATCATCCGAGCTGCCAGATACAGTTTTCCGGTGGTTCTCGCTGTTATCGGCGGGGCACCTGAAAGGTTCAAGCCCTATGTTGATCTGTACCATCGTGCTGCGGAAAAATTAGGCACAACGGCCGGCCCTGTTGCTATCCACTCGCACGGATTTATTTCTGATAATAACGAAGAAGCCGTCAATGGGGCCTGGCGCACAATCCGCGCCATGCTGGATCGAGTAGGTAGAGAAAGAGGCTGGGCTGCCATGTCAGAAGAGAAGTTCCAACAAGAAATTTTGAACGGCTCCTTGTATGTTGGAACACCTGAAATCGTAGCCGCAAAAATTGCCCGTGTGATTAAAAATCTGCATTTGCAGCGTTTTGATTTAGTTTATAGTGCCGGACAGCAGACGATTGCCGAGCGTTTGCAAACGATTACTTTATATGCCAACGAAGTGGTCCCGAGGGTGAAATCTCTGTTAAAAGATGAAAAGGAAGTCTATTAATGACGGATAAATTAGGCATTTTAGGTTTTGGCAAATTGGGTACAGTCCTGGGCCAATTAGCTGTGAATGCTGGCTATGATGTCTACATTGCTGGACCCGGCGCGACAGATAAAATTGCGCTGACTGCCGATATATTGCTGCCCCAGGCGCATTTAATGCTGGCAAAAGAGGTGCTTACACAAGTCGATATCGTGATTCTCGCATTTCCTCTGGGCAAGTATAGAGAACTGGACCCCTTGCTGTTCAAAAATAAAATTGTGATCGACGCCATGAATTATTGGTGGGAAACTGACGGCCGACATCCCGAATTCCAAGATCCAGCCGTGTCGACGAGCGAAATGGTGCAGGCTCATTTAAGCCAAAGCCATGTCGTAAAAGCTTTTAATCATATGGGTTATCATGATTTGCTTGATTATGCTGACCAGTCGGATCCGAAAAAAGCTATCGCAGTGGCCGCTGATGATGTACCAAGCCGGACAATTACTGCAGGGATTGTAAAACAGTTTGGTTTTCAGCCAGTGATATTGGATTCGCTTGCCCAAGGTATCAAATTAGAACCCGGAACAAACGTGTTTGGCGCTGATTTTAATCGGGCAGAATTGCTAAACGCCATTAATCACTATTTTGAAACGGATTTTGGCAATGAAATTTTTCAGAGCATAAAAAAACATCTTTGATAGGGTGCCGCCAATTCATTTCGTAAGAGTATAGATTGGAATATTTGTCTATTTTCTGAATTATTAGGCTAAAAGTGGTAAAAAAATCTTAAATTTAGATTAAAAAAGAATAAAAATAACAAAAAAACTGTCTAATCCTCCCACTTTAGAATAACTATTAGTGTACATAGACAGTTACAAAAGTGACTAAGCCGAAAAGGATTCCTGGCGCGTTTGAAATGATGACCGGCCAATCTTTGTAAGTTTTTAACCAGCCGTAGGCAACCCAAAGAGTTGCGTTAATCGTGGCCATAGCCGGTTGAATGGGTGAAACAGGATTCCAAGAGAAATTGGACATAATCTGCGGAATATAGGAAATATACATGAGCGAACAGGCTAAAATCGCAAATTTGCTCATCATTTTGAGATGCTTAATCCGTTTAGGCGTTGTCCGTTTCCTTTCGTTTTCTGCGACATAATTATCAATTTTCATAAAACCTCCATTTTTAAAAGAAAAATACTCGAATTTCAGCATACAAAGTGAAAATTAACTGTTTATAAACATACCGCGTAATGGTCAAATTCAAAGAAAGCAATAAAAAAAGCCATTCAAAATTTGGCTTTTTAGATTAACGGATCGATTTGAGTTGGTTTGGCTTCCGGCACAATTGTCACGATGTTGGTTTCACGAAAATAAACTTCGTAATCCGCTGTATCGGTGCTTTTGAAAATATTCGTGTTATCGGGCAGCTGATCGATTTCCTTTATTTCACGAGATTGGCCATTGATAAAAGTCACAAGTACGTGGTCGTTGTCCTTTAATAGGTCCTTGATGAGATTAAACATATCGCACTCCTCTATATTTGATTAGATAGTCTACTTGGCTTATTTTATCAAAGGCATCCTAAAGGAATATTAAAGGTTGAGGGACAATTAATTTTTGGAAAGCGCTTCCATTTAGAAACAGAAGCTGTTATAATTAAATCAGGGTCAAGGAGATCACAAGCGGTGATTGGATTCACTGTTAAAGATTTCGCGAATGAGCAAAGTTGGATCTCAAAGGACCCGGGAGCAATCTCATCAGCATTTAGCGACGTGATCAATGGAGCGTCATTGCTTTAGAATCAGTTGTTCGTTAAATGTTCACAGTCTTGAAGAGTTGGGTAAAACCATATGATTCGTCACTGCTGGTGGGGTTGTTTTTTATTATGAAAACGTTGTCAAATCTTTGATGTAAAACAGATCCATGCTGTTGTGCAACGAGCCCGATAATGCGGCGGGTAATTTTTTAAAGGCAAGCTTTTCATAGATGTGTATGGCTGCTTTTAAACGATGATGTGTTTCCAAATAGACTGACACATAACCGGCATGCTTTGCAAAAACCAAAGCCTGACGCAGCAGATCGTAACTATAGTGCTGGCCCTTAGCCTGATCGGATAAATAGAGTTTTTGAAGTTCGGCGATATGATGTGTGCTATCGAATTCGGCGATGCCGCAGCCGCCAACTGCATGATCGTGGTCGTCGCTTAATACGAAGTAGGCTCGATTTTGGGCTGCATCATAAAAGCGGCTTAAATGGGCTAATTCCGGGTCAAAGTATGCAGTTCCCGGAATGTCTAGTGCGAAATGTTTTAAGTTATTTTGAATGATTGCTTTTAAAGGCGCATCGTCTTTAGCTTGGATCTCTCTTATTTGCATGGTTCCTCTGTTTCTGATTTTCTAGTTGATAAAAGCTTACCGCATCCAAAAAAGGAACGTAACAAAAAAGCCTGCGAATGCAGGCTTTTTCTGTCAGAAAATTAATTAAATACCATACCGCCATCGACAATGATTGTCTGACCGGTGATGTAATTTGAATCAGGACCTGCCAAAAATGAAGCAACACTAGCAACATCTTCTGGTTCGGAAAGTTTGCCTAAAGCAATTCCCTTGGCGAATTGTGCCATGCCCCATTCGTCGTCTTTACCAGCATTTTGACCAACTTCATGGGCAATATCCATCATCATAGGCGTCTTTACGATACCAGGCGCATAAGCATTAACCGTGATATTGGAAGCTGCAAGTTCTTTGGCAGTCGTCTGAGTGATACCACGAATTGCAAATTTTGTTGAACCGTAAACAGTCAAACTAGGATTCCCCTGAACGCCTGCTTGTGAAGTGGCGTTGATAATTTTGCCCCCGTGGTTAAACTTTTTGAAGGCTGTTACGGCAGCTTGTGTGCCCCAAATAACACCATCAACGTTGATTTTCCATGTCCACTCCATGTCGTCTTCGGTGACTTCCATAATCGGTGTCGTAGGTGCAACACCGGCATTATTCACAATCACATTCAGATCGCCGAATTTGTCGCTGATCTTTTCAACAGCAGTGAAGACTTCATCGCGCTTGGAAACATCGCCTTTGACTGCAAAGGCTGTATCAGCGCCGAATTCAGCGTTGATACTCTCGGCGACTGCGTCGACTTTTTCAACGTGGCGGCCGACCAAACCAACCTTAAAACCATCTTTTGCCAAGCGCTTAGCGATGGCTTCACCGATACCTTGACCGGCACCTGTAACAATTGCAACTTTATCCGACATTTTTCCTTTAGCTCCCTCTAAATCCTTAATGTACAATAAATCACAAGTGCAATTATAGCAAAAAAGACAAAAATTCACAATGTACTAAATGAAGGTTTCGCAAAGCTGTTATTTAATATCTGCCACTGATTTTTCTTGAGACGATTTGATGTCGGAAACAATATCCTGCAGTGAAATTACAGCCATTTTGGCCTGTGCAGCATCTTGTATTTCGTCATAATAGTGATGGACTACCGTCGGAATTTGTTTTCCGATCGGGCAATCCGGCGAGGTATGCTGGTCAATTTTAAGAAGCTCAGGGTGTTCATCCAAAGCCAAATAGATATCCAGCAGCGAAATTTCGTTTGCCGGTTTGGAAAGCATAGGCTGAGTCGCACCTTGTACCGTATTGATCAGCCCAGCTTTGGACAAACGGCTCATGATGCGCCTCACCAAACTAGGGGCAGTCTGGAGGCTTTCTGCAATTTGAGCACTTTTAACTTGAGAGTTGTTGTTAATTGCGATATATGCCAGCACATGAGTGGCATCGCAAAGCTGTGTATTAGCCATAATCCTTTCTTTCACCTTAATAGTTGTCACTTATTATATAACACATTTATTGAGAACAAAGGGAGCTTGGATTTTATTGACAAGTGATATGGGCAAGCATAGAATCTAACATGTTATAAAAAAAGTAACAACTTAATTTAAAAATATGGGAGATTTTATCAACATGATTGATCACAGTTACCTTGAATTATTGAAAAGCCGGCGTTCCATTCGAACTATTGGAAAAAACGTCGATTACAGTAAAGAAGAAATTACAGATTTAGTCGAGCAGGTCATTAAAGAATCGCCAACGGCTTTTAATAACCAAACCGTTCGGTCAATCATTTTATTTGGAAAATCGTCTGATCTTGTCTGGGAAATTATCGCTGAGCGATTGAAGGCGGAAGTGCCTAGTCCAGAGGCATATGATCGGACAAAAGCCAAGATTGACAGTTTTGAGGCTGGATTTGGCACGATTCTTTATTTCTCAGATCGGCCGACGATTGAAAAAGATATGGCACAATTTGCGCTTTATAAAGATAATTTCTGCGACTGGTCCGAACAAGGCCTTGGCGGAGCTGAAATCAATGTCTGGACTGCCTTGGCTAATGTTGGGCTTGGGGCGAATCTACAGCACTATAATCCTTTAATTGATGACCAGATTAAACAAGCTTTTCAAGTACCGGATGGTTGGGTCTTAAGGGCCCAAATGCCTTTTGGATCAATCGAAGGGCCGGCCGATGATAAAGATTACCTGGCAGATGATCTGCGTTTTAAAGTCCGCTACAACTAAAAACCAGACCAATTATTTGTGATTTTTGTCAATTGCGTGATCCTTCAACTAAAATATGTACCATGGAGGCATTAAATTCATGGAAAATTATGTATTAAGTGACGGATTGCGTTTGCCGAAAGTTGGTTTTGGTACCTATCTGTTGAATGGTGCGCAAGGTGTTAATACGATTGTTTCCGGCATTCAGACTGGATACCGTTTGCTGGATTCTGCTTTTAATTACGAAAATGAGGGCGCTTTAGGCCGAGCTGTCAAACGCGCTGGCGTTAATCGTTCCGATTTGATTATTACTTCTAAATTACCGGGCAGGCACTACGGTTTTCAGGATGCAATCAGCACCATTCAGGAATCGCTTTATCGAGCAGGACTGGATTATTACGATCTCTATCTGCTGCATTGGCCCAACCCTAAACGCGGCCAATATGTTGAAGCCTGGCAGGCACTGATTCAAGCACAGAAATTTGGCCTGATCCGTTCTATTGGGGTCTGCAATTTTCTGCCTGAACATTTGGACAAGTTGGAAAAAGAGACAGGTGTTATGCCTGTGATCAACCAAATAGAGCTGCATCCGTACTTCAATCAGCAAGCACAGCGTGATTATGACGCAAAGCACAATATTTTGACTGAAGATTGGAGTCCATTGGGACGTGCCAGCCAAATGCTGAAAAACGATACGCTCATCAAATTAGCAGCTAAATACAATAAAAATGTCGGTCAGCTAATTCTCCGTTGGGAAGTCCAGTTGGGAACCTTGCCGATTCCTAAGGCATCATCACCAACTCGCCAGGCCGGCAACATGGATCTGTTCGACTTTGTGATTTCGGATGGTGATATGGCCATGATTAATAGCCTGACAAAACCCAATGGCCGAAACAATGATCAGGATCCAGCTGAGTATGAAGAATTTTAAACACTTATTAAAAGCGTTGGCAGAAAACTGTCAACGCTTTTTATTGATTGTCTCCGGAAGCCAGAAAGGGTAGCTGCTTTTGGAAAAATGAACTCGATAATTTTCTTGATCGATTGATTTGCCGTCTACTTGTGCCGTTTGCCCGCTGTTGACTTCAATCGTGAAATCGTGTGTGAGCAGAGTATTATCAACAGCCTTCATATGATATTGAAAACCGCCGAAAATGATTGCCAGCATATCGAAAATAATTTGGCCCAGATGATGTCTTTGAAACAATACAAATTTGAGATTACTTTCATGCAGTTTTGCGTCTGGAGCCACTTTAATGCCGCCGCCAAAGTAGGGATGATTAGTGACAATCATCAGATAGGCTTTAGCATAGCTTTTTGTTAAGTCCAGTCCGTGGATTTTGGCTGGGAAACCCTTTGTTTGAAAAATGGTAAATACAGCCGCAATTAAATAGCTAATCGCACCTAGGCCAACATGATTCAGTAGATTTTTGTAGGACGACTGATTGGCTCTTTTTAAAACCGAACCATCAAAACCGATACCAAAACTGTTCATAAAAAAACGCCTAGGCTGGTTTTCCTGAAGCTGATAACTGCCGATATTAATCACTTGAGCATGTGTTGTCTGCAAGAGATCCAAAAGGCCTTGTTTCCAATGACTTGCTGATTTAAGCCCAGCACCACGGGCAAAGTCGTTGCCAGAACCTGCAGGAATATATGCCAGCGGCAAGGGAAAATGGCGTTTAGCCTCAATCAAACCATTCAGAACTTCATGCAATGTGCCGTCCCCGCCAAAAGCCAAGACGACGACATCAGATTCTTTGTCCGGCAGACTGCTGGCTAAATCGTAAGCCAGATCCTCGGGTGCGCCTGGATAAGCAGAAAGCAGGACGGACAGACGAACGTCTTTTTGGATCATGTATTCCTGAATCTGCTGCCAGATTTTATAACCCCGATAATTACCGGCATGCTGATTAACAATGGCATAAAAATGTGCATGCATAATTCTTAATTGTATGCTTTTACATACTGACATTGCTACATCCATATTGAGCGAAGGACTAAAGGACGAAAATCGTGTTTTTTTAGTTAAAAAAAGACCCGTTTTTTTGAAGAAAAAAACATATTTTTGCCGCTTTTTTATAAATTTGTATATTACAAGTGGGTGAGAATTCACCGTTTTTCTCAACTTATTAAAAAAAGTTAAAGTGAAAAATAGTCGTAAGTCCAAATATTACAAAAGTTTATCCCATATTTAAGGCTTATTGCTATATACAACTAAAAACCTCTGTTACAAAATGACAATCTAAATGATATTTTGTAGTAATTTTCAGGCGAGAACATTATTCTTGCAATGAAACAGATAACTGTAAATACTGTTGCCAGATCGATGATCTTAGCAGCAGTTGTCATGTCTGGGCATTTTCAAGCTTCAACAATAACCACTGCACAGGGAGTTTTAAATGGTCAGAGCAAATTCCAAAAACAAATAAATAGCTTATCTTCAGCTCATGTTGTCGAGCAAAATTCGATTAACGATCAATTTGCCATTAGAGCTGAGGCCGATAAAAAAATAGCTGCACAAGAAGCAGCGAAGAAAGCAGCTGAACAGAAAAAAGCTGAAGAGGCTAAACAAGCAGCTGAAGCAAAGGCAGAAGCACAACGTGCTGCTGACCAGAGAGCAGCTGATCAACGTGCCGCCCAAGTTCGACCAACCAGCTATCAGGTCAATTCTGCTGCATCAAGCGGCAGCTATGGCGTTACGGGTAATGCCTCTAAAGAGTGGATTAAATCTATCGAGTCTGGCGGCAACCCTAATGCGGCTAATGGCCAATACCAAGGATTGTTCCAAATGGGTTCACAGGCTGCAGCCAGTTATGGCGGCTATTCAGGTTCGGCAGCAGATCGTTACGTTGCTGCCCGTTACGGATCTTGGGAAGCTGCAGCTGAGCACCATCGTATTTACGGCTGGTATTAAATAATGTGAAATGCTTCGTCAATTGAAGCATTTTTTTTCGTCCTGTTTTAGAATATGACTATGCTAAATGATCAGAAACACTTACTGGTAGTTTCTTTTGACGCTTTGGGAGAACTGGATACAAAGAACCATCTGAATTTGATGCCTAATTTAAAAGCCCTAATTGACAGTGGGACACATGTTGAGAAAGTATTTGGTATCTATCCGACACTGACTTATCCGAGCCATACGACAATTGTGACGGGTGATTATCCCAGCCGGCATGGCATTGTGAATAACACGCTGACACAATTATCCCGCGGGCTTTCGCCTGATTGGTACTGGTGGGCCAAGTATATTAAAAAACCGACACTGTATCAATTGGCTCATGAAAATAATATGACTGTGGCAGCTTTTTTGTGGCCTGTCACAGCTGGCAGCCCAGCAATTAAATATAATATTGCTGAAATCTTTCCTAATCGAATTTGGCAGAACCAATATACGCAGTCTTTTCGAGCTAGTTCACCTTTTTTTACGATCCACATGAATTCGCTGTTTGGCAAAATGCGCAATGGTATTTCACAACCGCAATTGGATGATTTTGTCACGGCATCAGCTGTCTGGACACTAAGGCACAAATTTCCGAATCTTACCCTGATTCATTTGGTAGATTTGGACTCGATGCGTCACCATTATGGCGTTGAATCACCGGAAGCATTGGCAGCCTTATCACGCTTGGATACGCATCTTGGTTTGATGATCGATGCACTCAAAGAAGACGGCCGCTTTGACCAGACAAATATTGTTGTCCTAGGCGACCACTATCAAATTAATGTCAGCCGTATGATCCATTTGAATTATTTGTTCAAACAAAATTCTTGGCTGGATTATGACAGCGATAAAGGTATTATTACAGACTGGCAGGTGCTGGCTAAGACAACAGACGGGTCGACATATATCTATCTGAAAGATTCAAAAAAGGCCGCCGGAATCGCACATTTGATTAAAGATCATGCCGGTGAGGGTGTTGAAAAAGTCTATACACATGATGAATTGGTCAAAATGGGCGCTGATGCCAATGCTGATTTAATGGTTGAAGCCAAAGCGGGCTATTATTTTACAGATGAAGCAGCTGTGGGTAGTTTGATTGAAGAGGTGACTCCCGACATGATGGGCCACACAGATCGTTATCGGGCTGTTCATGGTTTTTTGCCGACGAAAAGAGATTATCAGACAACACTGATTTTATCCGGGCCTGGCATTAAAAAGGGACATACCGTCAAACAAGCGCGTCTGATTGATGAGGCGCCGACATTTGCCCATATACTCGGGCTCAAGTTCAAGGAGGCAATTGATGGCAGAACAATCGATGACGTCTTCAAATAAGCAGGATTCAGCAGTCCAAAACAGACACTTAAATAAAAGTGAATGGTCCTGGATTTTATATGATTGGGCTAATTCCAGTTTTGGGATTATCGTTGTCACGGCCGTCCTGCCGATATTTTTGATGTCGGTCGGCCAAAACAGCGGCTATTCGCAAGCATCTTCAGCGGCCTTTTGGTCATATGCAAATTCCTTCTCAACATTATTGGTTGCTTTTTCGGCACCTTTTCTGGGGGCTTTGGCAGATTTTGCGGGCATGAAACGCAAATTATTCAGCAGTTTTACAATCATTGGTATCGCGGCCACAGCTGCGCTGGTTCTGGCGGGGGATCGGCATTTCTGGCTGCTGCTGGGAATTTTCGTGATTGCTAATATCGGTTATTCAGCCGGCAATATTTTTTATGATTCGTACTTAATTGATGTCACGAGCAATGATCGCATGGATAAGGTGAGCTCGGCTGGCTATGGCTGGGGATATATGGGCGGCCTTGTGCCTTTTTCAGTTTTTTATGGCATGGTAGTCAGCGGGATTTTAAAGGGCAATAGAGCCTATTATGCGGCTTTTTTGATTGCTGCAATCTGGTGGCTGGTCTGGACACTGCCATTTTGGCGGAATGTCAAGCAAAGAAGCAGTCTACCGCTGCCTCAACACGCCTTGCGCTCGGCTATTGCAGAAATTTCAGGAACCATCAAGCATTTCAAAGAAAAAGAGTATCGGCAGCTGGCCATCTTCCTGCTGGCTTATTTTTTCTATATTGATGGTGTCAACACAATTTTTACGGTCGCTTCGCCCTTTGGTTTAGCGGTTGGGATTCAAGCATCGCAGTTATTGATTGTTTTACTGGTCGTCCAGCTTCTGGCATTTCCATTCTCGATTCTATATGGTTATTTAGGCAAAAGGGTGGGGACAAAACGTATGCTGATTGTTGGCGTCTGCGTCTACTTATTGATTGTCTGCTACGCTTTATTTATTAATTCTGCTTTGGAATTTTGGATTTTAGCGGTACTGGTGGGCACTTCTCAAGGCGGTATTCAGGCTTTGAGCCGTTCCTATTTTGGTAAACTGCTGCCCAAAGAACATGCTTCAGAGTTTTTTGGTTTTTTCAATATTTTTGGAAAATTTTCCGCGATTATCGGCCCATTTCTCTTTGGCGTGGCAGCTCAGTTGTCTGGGCATGTGCAAATTGGGGCCTTCAGTATGGTTATTTTATTCCTGCTGGGACTGATTCTTTTAGTTGCCGTCAAAGAAAATTCAGAAAAGGCTTGACCTTCGGCTCGTTTTCCCGTACTATATTTACGTTGCTTCATTGCGACACTGACCATTTGGCTCGATGGTCAAGCGGCTAAGACGTCGCCCTTTCACGGCGAAATCTCGGGTTCGATTCCCGATCGAGCTACTAATAGGCTTTGTACCAGTTGTTGGTATGAAGCCTTTTTTGTACATAAAGGCTGATATATAGGTGTATATAGGTGTTCGAAGTTTTGCCGCGACTCAAAAATGTTCGCTTTAAATACGGCCTATGTTGATAACGATGAAGTATTTTCAACGCGCCAGCAGGATTTAAATACAACATTAGTAATCAATTGGAGCCCATTGTAGGACATTAGTGGTGTTGAGGACTTATAGTATTGAGTAATGGCAAAAATCAGAACTTTTGTCTGCCGCCGGCATGATATTTTGATTTTGGTGGCTGTGGCTGTATCGGTCCTGCTGCCTTATTTGTTTGCCCGCCAAATCTATAACCAGGACGATTTTCTATTCCATAAGAATCGGCTGCTTATGTTTTATCAAGCAGTCGCGACCCATTTTGATTTTCATCCCATGGTCTTCGATACGATGGCGAGAGGATACGGCTACGCAGCTGATTTGTTTTATCCATCTTTGTGGACGCTGCCCTTTGTTATTTTTTACTATTTCGGCTTTGGATTCATTGCCTCATACTATGGGCTGCTTCTTGTTTACGTGATTGCGACGGCAGTGATTAGTTATTATTGCGGGCTAAGCTTCTTTAAAAAACGGCAGCAGGCACTATTTGCGGCAGTGTTATACACGACGAGCAGCTATTATGCGATTGATTTATTTGTCCGCGGCGCACTCGGTGAAGCGATGGTCTATTCCTTTGTGCCGCTGTTCTTTTTAGGCTTTTACCGACTCGTCACGAATCAAAAATATGGTGTTCTTATCACAGGAATTGCGCTTGGTACTATTGCCAACATCCATTTTTTATCCGTCTACATGATTGTGGGTATCGTGATTATTTTTAATCTGCTGCTGCTGATTCAAAGAAAATATTCACTGCGTTTTTTATATCGGCAAACGGCTGCTTATTCGCTGGCAGTTATCTTGTCAGCATCTGTTATTCTGCCGATCCTAGAGCAGATGATACATGGTAGTTACCGCTTTATGGGTGAAGATCGCATGGCTCCTCAAGGCCTGACTTATTTATTGGGCTCGCTAATAAGCAATTCTTTTTCAAACAATGCTGGCGTTTGGCAAAATTTGGCCCCTAATATTGGGCCGATTCTGGTCATTACGCTAATTTATGCTGGGCTGCGTTTTGGAAGGATGGCTGCCAAAACTCGTCAATTATTCTTAATTGCATCATCTTTTTTCGTCTTATCCAGTAACTTGTTATTTTGGTCGTTTGCCGATAAGACGCCGCTTGCCAAGATCCAATTCGAATGGCGTCTCCTAACTTTTGCAACTTTATTTGCAGTGATTCTGCTGACGATGCTAGTCGGTAAAACAAAGTATCAAGTCGGATTGATGGTCTTATCAGTCCTGTTGACTATGACATTTAATTTTAGAACTTTAACAAATTTTCAGAATATGGGCATACACGCGACAACTGATCAGCAGTTCTCCAGTTATGGCAATGAAATTATCGGCGGCGGCGAAGAGTTCGTACCAAATGGGATTAATTATGATAAACCGCCAAAACATTTTCAGACCAGACAAATCACTGCTGGTAAAACAATCATCATACCCACCGAGATGGGGGACACAATCTATCAGTCATATCATTTTCCGAAAGCAACGACCGTTATTTTCCCTAAATATTATTATTACGGTTATCGTGTGACGCTTAGCAGCGGACAAAGGGCTAAGGTGTTCTCGCATCAAGGCTATGCAGCTGCCAGAATTCCCAAAGGCCAGGGTACCTATCTGCTCGCTTATGAGAAAACGCCTCTGCAAAACTTTTCTATCCTACTTGCTAGTTTTGCCTGGCTGCTTACCGCTTTTGGCATCTTGCTGATCATAAAGCATCGCATTTTTAAGAGCTTTCGCAACTAGTCGCTCGCTTAGCTGACGAAATTGTCAGATTCTCCCGCAAAAATGTCAGAGCAGCCGTCAACCAGCCTTGTATACTCGTTTTATTGGCAACTAAGCGATAAGGGGAATTAAAAATATGCTGCTGCAAGTAAATCATTTACAGAAAATTTTTCAGACGCGTTTTAGCAAAGAGAAGACGACTGCGTTACAAGACGTGGCCTTTGGCGTTGACAAAGGTGAATATATTGCCATCATGGGCGAGAGCGGATCTGGGAAAACGACACTGCTGAACATACTAGCAACTTTGGAAAAACCAACCTCAGGTTCTGTGATTCTAAACGATCAGGACATTACAAAAATCAAAGAAAACCAGTTAGCTGTCTATCGGCGCGAACACTTAGGCTTTATTTTTCAGGATTTTAATTTGCTGGATACCTTGTCTGTACGCGATAATATTTTTCTGCCGCTGGTTTTAGGCAGACAGAAAACTGCCATAATGGAGCAGCGCCTGGCACAGCTGGCGCCAAAATTAAATATCGCCGACCTATTAAATAAGCAGCCCTTTGAATTATCCGGTGGCCAAAAACAACGCGTGGCAATTGCACGTGCTTTAATCACACAACCGGAACTCGTCCTAGCTGACGAACCGACTGCGGCGTTGGACTTTAAAAACAGCGAAGCACTACTATCGCTGCTGGAATCAATTAATCAGGCTGGCCAGACCATTTTAATGGTGACACACTCGGCGATGGCAGCCGCACATGCCAAACGCGTCTTATTCATTAAAGACGGCCGTATTTTTCATCAACTCTACCGTGCTGATCGGGAAGTGCCTGCCTTCATGCAGGAAATCAGTCTGACGATGACAAATATTCTCGGAACCGAGGTGCAGTAAATGTTTTATTTAAAACTTGCTAGCCGCAATATTCGTCAATCGCTGAGTACTTTTTTACCTTTCGGCCTTTCGAGTATAGTCATGTTTGTCATGAATCTGACAATTGCCAGTATTTTGTTCAGTCCCAGTTTGAGAAAAGTACCAGGTGCACCGAATGCCGCAATGATGCTTGCTTTAGGACTGATTGTTCTGCTGATTTTCGCTACGATTTTCATGATTTACAGTTATCGTTTCTTATTGAAACGGCGCACAAAGGAATTCGGTCTTTACAATATTTTGGGCTTGAAAAAACAGCAGATTATCCGCATCGCCGTTTTGGAACTTTTCATGATGCTGATTGCCACTGCTATTATCGGCAGCATTCTTGGCGTTATTTTGGCTAAATTCCTGTATCTGATTTTGGTAAATATGCTGGGTACCAATTACTTTAATCTGCAGTGGAGTCCGACAGCGATCATAGTTGTGGCGGTCGCATTTATTTTTATTTATCTGCTGCTCATGATGATCAGCATCTTGACGATTAAAAGACAGTCAAGCTTGGAGCTGCTGAAGAATGAGAACCGGGGGGAAAAAGAACCCAAGGCACGTGTCATCCTGGCATGCTTAGGCATTATCTTTTTGGCGATCGGTTATTATATGGCTGTTACAGTTGCCTCGCCGCTGGACGCGTTGTTCAAATTTTTTATAGCAGTTCTATTTGTGATTGCTGGTACTTTCTTGTTCTATATGAGTTTTACGATTTGGCTATTAAAGCGGCGCAAGAAAAACAAAAAGTATTATTATCAGCCGAAACATTTTATTACCGTTTCCAGCATGCTTTATCGCATGAAGCAAAACGCCGCCGGACTGGCTAATATTACGATTTTAGTCACGATGACTTTTGTCACTTTGGCGACGACAATTGGCTTATACACAAGTATTAATGGTTTTCTGCACGGCTATTTTATTCGAAACACAATGATTAATTTCAATACGACCTTGCCTAAGAGCCAGTCTTTAATCCAGCAAGCTGCCAAGGAAAATAATATTCCGTTGAAAAACAGTATTGGCTACAATATGTCGGACGGTTTGTACGGAACCGTGAAGCAAGGAAAATTTGAGGCCACCCAACGTTTTACGACTTTGACTGCAATCAATTTCATGACGGCTGATATGTATACGAAGTTAACTGGCAAGAAGGTCCAGTTATCCAATAATCAGGCAATTGTGTTTCCGCTGATTGGCAATTTTGACGCCAAACAGATTACTTTCTGGCAGCATCGTTTTAATATCAAAGGAAAAATCAGCAGTATGCGCAATTTTCCGACTATCAGTATGACGGCTTCTAATTGGCTGATTTTAATTGTCAATTCTGAAAAACAAGTCCAGCCAATCTTAGACCAAGCCGGAAAAAACGGAGGCGGCATGACTTCGGATTTGCATTTCCAAAGTACGATCAGCACGGATTTATCTGCAAAAAACGCAAGCAAATTGGACGAGGCACTATCAAACTATCGTCTGAATGGCAGTGACAAGCCGATCCGTAAGATTTCTGATCAATCGCAGCTGGAAAGCGGCATGGGTATACCTCCAAGCATGATGCGTTATGATCAGATGCATCAGCAGTTTATGTCTTTTGCCGGTGGTTTTCTCTTTATCGGTTTGATTCTTGGCTTCACTTTCATTTTGGGTACTGCTCTGATCATTTACTACAAGCAGATTTCCGAAGGAGAGCAAGACAAACGGAGTTTTGAAATTCTTCAGGAGGTCGGTCTAAGCAAACAAGAAGTCCGTCAGACGATTCGATCACAAGTTCTGCTTGTCTTCTTTATGCCGATTGTTGTCGCTGTCTGCCACTTTGCTTTTGCCTTTGTGATGATCCAAAAATTAATCAGTCTCTTCGGCACAACTCAATTAGGCCTGTTGTTGGGGACGAGCATTGCCACAATTGCGATCGTGGCGATCGTCTATTATCTGATTTTCAAACAGACGAGCAGAGTTTATTACCGGCTTGTTGAGAGGTGATCTTAAAAGCTATCCCGTATTCGGCCTAGCTTTTTTATTTGTCCGATCAGCTGAAAATCATTAGAATAAATATATTCAACACACAGGGGAGAACAATAATGGCTATCGTATTCGTCGTGGAAGATGATGCAGCAATCGTCAAACAGATCAAGGCTGCTTTTAACGATTATCAGGTGCTTTCCGTGCAGGATTTTCGCAGTGTTGCCCAGGAAATTGCTGCCGCGGGGCCTGACCTGATTTTGATGGATATCAAGCTGCCGTATTTTAACGGTTTTTATTGGACCGCGGAAATCCGTAAACAGGCAACGACGCCGATTCTGTTTCTCAGCTCGGCAGACGATGAAATGAATCAAGTCATGGCCATGAATATGGGTGCTGATGGTTATGTGACCAAGCCCTTTTCGATTGACTTACTGCAGGCAAAAATCAATGCACTGCTTCGGCGGACTTATCAATTTTCACAAACGCAGCTGACTTTTCAAGAGTTCGTGCTGGCAGGGTCAGAACTCAAAAAGGGCAGTGACCGCGTTGAGCTGACACCGACTGAAAGCAAATTATTGCGCACTTTGTTTGAACATCCTAATCGAACTGTGACCAAGGAAACGCTCCTGGAAAAACTGTGGGAATCTGATGAATATGTTGACGCTAATACTTTGCAGGTTAATATTGCCCGTATGCGCAAGAAACTGCTGACAATTGGTTTTGATTACATCGGAACAGTTCGCGGAGTTGGCTATGTTTTGGCGTGAAAACCGTTTGGTATTTTCCAGTATCCTGGCTTTTATAGCGGTCATGTGTGTGACATTTTATCTGCGCCATGTGCCGCTTGAGATACTTTGGTCAGCCTTGCTGTTCGGCATGACCGTTCTAATTGTGTTTACACTTTATCGTTACTGCCAATTTCGTCGCCGGCACGCAGAAAGAATGCACCAACTGGTGCCGGAAGTTGATTTGAAAGCTGAGTCGTCGGCTGAAGCGGATATGCTGCAGCTTCTGAATGAACAAAAAAATTATTACGAAAACAAGCTTGCGCGTGTCAAACAATTTGATGAGGAGCTAACCGATGTTGTCAGTATCTGGAGCCACCAAATGAAAGTGCCGTTGTCTGTGCTGGATTTGATGGGGCAGACGGGCGATTTCACAACCGATGATGTCAAAGAGCAGACTTTTCAATTAGAAAATTATTTGGATTTATTGTTGAACCATCTGCGCTTGAACCATCAGCAGACAGATTACCGTTTTACTAAGGTCCCGTTAAAAGTCTTGGTACAGAGCGTGGTACGTAAATTTGCACCCGTGTTTATTAGAAAGAATCTGCGTGTCCAAATTGATGGGGATGCTGTATGGACGACTGATGAAAAATGGCTGGCTTTAGTGTTGGAACAGATTATCAGTAATAGCGTTAAATATACGAAACGCGGTGGTGTTGTGATCACGATAAGGCCGGATGGAATTCAAATCAAGGATACAGGGATCGGTATTTTAAAAGAGGATCTGCCGCGTTTGTTCGATCATGGTTTTACAGGTTATAACGGCCGCCGTTTTCAAAAAGCAACTGGACTTGGCTTCTTTTTGGTGAAAGAAGTGGCTGACCGCCTATCGTTGACTGTACATGTCGATTCCACAATTGATCAAGGGACGTCGGTCACGATCGGGCAGAAGAAAAGCAGTTAAAGGGGAATGGCTCGTTTTATCAGGCAAATTATGCTTAGAATATGTTTATAAACGTTAAAGGGAGATAGTATGGTCACCAAATTACGGCCGCTGGAACGAAAAGACTTAGGCTTTATTCATCAGCTGGATAATGAAAGAGCTACGATGGCTTTTTGGTTCGAAGAGCCTTATGAATCTTTGGATGAATTAACCACTTTGTATGACAAACATATTCACGATGAGCGCGAAAGGCGTTTTGTCGTTGATGTCGATGACGAGTTCGCTGGCATTCTTGAATTAGTCGACATTGATTTTCTGCATCGGACGACTGAAATTCAGATTATCATTGACCGGTCTTTTCGCGGCAGAGGGCTGGCAACCGTCGCAATGAGAAAGGGTTTGGATTATGCCTTCAATATGATCAACATGTTCAAAGTCTATTTATTCGTTGATGTTGATAATGCCCGTGGCCTGCATGTTTACAAAAAGCTCGGTTTTGTCGAAGAAGGCAGGCTGCGCAAACATTTCTTTGCTAACGGGCAGTACCATGACAGCTTTATCATGGGTATTTTCAAACAAGAAATTAAAGATTGATTTTAAGCCATAATAAAAACCGCCAAATGGCGGTTTTTCTTTACTCTTTTTCAATCAGGCGATCTGGATACCGGCTTCCAAGGTGTTGTCTAGCTTGTAGATGCGCTCGACATCAATCACAACAACAGCTGCACGTGGAAAACGTTCAAATATTTTTGTCTTCGATAGGATGCTGTTAGCGTAGTCATCGCCTTCGTGGATATGAGCCGTTCCTTCGAAACGAAAACCTTTTTGTGCTGGACGGTCAGCGACAGCGACAGCCGCGCGGCCGTTTAAGGTCAAATTATCAAAAGCCTGCCGGAAGGTATGCTCAAAATAAATCAGGTGGCTATCGTCTAAGACGTGCATCGACCCCTTTGGCCCTACCTGTGGATTTCCTTGTGCATCAGCTGTAGCTAAGAAACAAAACTGATTTTTGACCATCTCTTTCATTGCTTCGGTTAAAATTGCCATCGTCATGATCTCCTAACATTTAATAAGTAACTAGTCCTATTATAACGATTGAAATCTATCCAGCAAAATTGGCGATATGAGAAAGGCAATTTCGCGTCTATTTACCGAACAAAGCCAAAAAATAATAAATCAGACCAGCGTAGAGAAGCAAATCAATCAGCAGACAAATCGGTGTGATGATGGCCACACGTTTCATACGCTTACGATTATTCAGGATTAAATCTTTCAGCCCAAACGCATTTTCTTTTGACTGCTGAGTCGAGATTTCTGTCACATGCAGAAAACTGAGATTTATCCAGGAAGAGATGCAGCTCATAATCAAAGCAAAGTTGAAAAAACCTAAGGGCCAGATGAGGAATGTTGGCGAGGTTTTAGCAGGGGACGTTAACATGACCCAGAGAAATATGAGGCCTCCAACCATCGTGATAAGTTTGGTGATTTTTAATTTCCGCTTGTAGCTTAAGACAATCGTACCGACAATTGGGCTGTTGGCAGCGTTGGGTATTTCTTTGCCCGCTTCTTTGAATTGGGAACGGACTTTTTTGAATCGGGCACTAATTTTGAATATCCAGATGATATTCAATGCGCCTAGGAACAAGAAAAAAATTTGCAGCAAGCCAAATAGTTGGATATAAAGAGTGATGGATGAAGAATTCATTGGGCCTCCATTGCCTAGATAATGCAGATTATATCCTTAATGGGATTTGTTTGCCGGGCGGATTGAGGAGTTTTGTTACAATAGTAGGCATTGTCCCAAAAACAGATGAAAAGGAGCAGCAGAATAAATGAGTGAACAAACAAAGATGCTATCAGGCAAACTGTATGATGCCAGTGACGAAGATCTGGCTGCTTTGCGTTTGACTGCACATAAAATTAATCATGAATATAACGAAACTTTTGAAGATGAGGTTGAGAAAAGAAAGGCCTTATTAGCGAAACTGGTCCCGAAAATGGGTTCCGGTGCCTACTTGCAAAGCCCGATTCATTTCGATTATGGTGTCTTTACGGAAATCGGTGATCGTTTCTTCTCAAATTTTAATCTGACTATTTTAGATACCTGCCCGGTTAAAATTGGCAACGATGTCTTTTTAGGACCGAATATTACGATCGCGACACCGATGCATCCGCTGAGATTTCAGGAACGGAACCAGCAGGTCAACGCAAAGGGGCAGCTTTACGACTACGAATACGGAAAAAGCATTACGATTGGTGATAATTGCTGGCTGGCCAGCAATGTGATTGTGACAGCTGGCGTGCATATCGGGGAAGGCTGCGTGATTGGTGCCGGCAGTGTTGTGACCAAAGATATCCCAGCCAACTATTTAGCGTTCGGTAACCCCTGCCGGCCGATCAGGGAGATTACTGATCAGGACCGCTTAGAACTGCAGGGGAAGACAATTTAAAGGAGAGACAGAAGTAGTGGCAGTTGCGTTCAGAAAAATCAAATTTCACAGCAGCGACAAGCAGTATTATGACGAGAATTTAGTTTTGCGAAATGATGTTTTACGCAAACCGATTGGCAAAACGCTTAATCGATCGGCGCTGACGATTGAGAAAGATAATCAATTTTACGGTCTTTTGCTTAAAGACGAATTGCTGGCCACATTGAGTGTTTACGCACTTTCGCCAACCAAGGCTTGCCTCGTTGCCTTTGCAGTTCGTCCAGATTTTCAAAAACAAGGATTGGGTACTGAGCTGCTGAAATTTGTCTTAACGGATTTAAAAACAGCTGGCTACACAAGTGTCACGCTGACGGCGCGTGCCAGCGCACATGACTTTTATTTAAAAAATGCATTTAAAGATCTCGGGCCGCGTCATCACGATTCGCGCTTGAATATTGATGACTATGAGATGTCCTTGGACTTATAATAGCCAAAAACGGGATTGAGACATTCGAGGTGCGAGATGCTGATCAGGCCGTTAAATGCAGACGATGTTGACGATTGGTATGAGTATTTGCATAAGGTTGCTGGGCAGACAACCAACATTAGTTTTAGTGCGGCAGATGTGAAGCAGTGTTTTCGCCCTGACAAAATGCGAGGCCGTTTGGGCAACAGCGACAGCAATGTTTCTTTTGTGGCCATTGTCGATGAGAAAATTGTTGGTCTAGCATCTATCAGCCGAAGCTTGCTGCCCAGGTATTTGAAAAGAGGCGAATTGGCCATCAGTGCCGATGAAGATTACTGGGGACAGGGAATCGGCAGCTCGTTGATGACGACTGTGATTGATGATGGCCAGCAAAACTGGCAGTTGTCCGTGATCTATTTGGATGTTTTAGCCAATAATATACGAGCGATTAGATTGTATGAAAAATTTGGATTTAAAATATCCGGTGACTATCCGCTGCTATTGACGATCGATGGTCGTAACCAGCCCGGGAAACTGATGTATAAGCAACTATAGCAGGCACATTAATCTGTCACGGGATTAGGAAATGCCAGTACATCTCTTTGCACCAGCCATTGATAATATTTGTAAAGAGCCGCAAATTTGCCGGAATAGGATTTGTGCCAAGGTTTTCCCTGACCGCAAAAGTGCAGGAAAACTGTGTTTTGCACAACCCAATCTAGATCTGTCGTACCGCCGTTTAACAATTTATAGGCACTGAAATAACGTGTGTCGTAATTGTAAAGCACATCGGCCACGGCTTTGATTTTATCGCCGTACAGAGCATTCAAAATATCTTGATCCGGTAAAAACAGCTGCAGACTTTTGCTGTCAATGTAATGATAAATATCAGCCAAATTGACTTGTTGACGAATCAATTTCAGGTTCATCAACAACACGCCGGAATTAAAATAGTTATCGACATCATAATTGCCCAGACGGATTTTATTGAAAGTACGGCCGATTTTGATATTTTCTGTGTGGCTGGCTGCGGTATACAAGTTATCTTGGAAGGCAGATTCATAAAAATCCTTGAAGGGGTTTAGACACAGCAGATCGCAATCAAGATAAAGAATACGGTCTATTTGCTTGGGCAGGAAATTTTGTGCAATTAAACGATAATAAATCGTCTGCGGATAACGGCTGCTTTTTGGCGCCGCTGCAAAAGCGCTGCTAGGTACTTGAATCAGATGCAGGATCATGCCGAGTTTTCGACAAAAAATTTTCAGATTAATTAGATTATCGGAATTTTCAGTATTAGCCAGAAGCACATAAACGTCAAACTGTTGTTCTGTGTTATTGCACTTGATCGAAAAGAGCGTTGTTTCCAATTGATGGATGTAATTATCTGTAATTGAAAAAAGCAGATTCATAGTTTGATTAAGCCTCTGTGATAAGTTTAAGTCTAAAATATTTGACCGCGTCCCCAAATACATAGGCTATTAATGGACAAAATAAAAAGGCCCGAAGGCCTTGTGACTAATCTTGTTTTTTCTGATGCCTTTCGGCTTTGTCGACTTCTTTCATCGTCTGATCCTTGGTCTTGGACCAATCATCTTTGACATCATCGACTTTGTCTTTCACGGCATCTTTTGCATCGGACAGCTTGCTTTTGAGATCACCGACTGTGCTTTGGGCCTTTCCTTGGGCCTCTCTAGCTTTGTCGCCGGTGATTCTGCCTTCAGCTTCTTTAGCTTTTCCCGCGATTTGTTCCTTGAGTGAATTTGCTTTATCTTTCAATGACATTGCTTCTCCTCCTGGAAAATAGTAGTTATCGGTTAATTGCCGATGACTCAATCCTATCAAAGGAGCTTTAAATAAAGATTAAGCGCTTACCCTGAATATAGATGATTAGCTTTTTCTCGACCAAAGCAATCATTTTATTTGACTTTTAATCCTTCTTATCCTAATATGAAAGCGTTTCCAAAGGTTTATCGATAAACCTAAAAAAGGAGAATTGGATGGATTTACAGACAGATAATTTATTTAATTTGGAGGGCAAAATCGCTGTCATCACTGGAGGCGCTTCGGGTCTAGGCGCTTATTATTCTCAAGCGCTCTTGTCAGCTGGCGCTGATATTTTCGTGGTCAGCCGCAGCCAAAAGGGTTGGGAAGATTTAAAAGAAAAGGCTTCAAAAATAGGTCGGAAAGCTCTTTTCCTGCAGCAGGATATTACCGAGGAAGGCGTGGCAGCCAAAGTTATTGCCACCTGTGTGAAGGCTTATGGTCGACTGGATATTCTCATAAACAATGCGGGTGTACAGATTCGCAATTCGCTGCTGGATTTCAAAGACGCGGACTGGAAAAAGGTGATTGATATTAATTTGAACGCGCTTTATTTCTTGTCGCACGAGGCAGCCAAAATTATGGTCAAACAGCACAAGGGAAAGATCATCAATATTGGGTCCATGCAATCCTTCCGCGCCGGCAAGTATATTTTTCCTTATACGGCTAGTAAACATGGTGTGATCGGGTTAACGAAAGCCTATGCAGATGCCTTGGCTGCTGACAATATTCAAGTCAATGCCATTGCTCCGGGTTATATCGACACAGCCATGACAAAGGCCTTGCAGCAGGATCCAAACCGCAGCCAAGAAATTTTGTCGCACATTCCTGCCGGCCATTGGGCACAACCATCCGAACTCATGGGGACGGTCATTTATTTGTCCAGTGATGCGTCAAATTACGTCACAGGTGCCACGATCCCTGTCGACGGCGGTTATCTGCTGCGTTAAAAATATTAGAAAAGAGGAAACACAATGCCGCTTTTAATTGTTCTCATCGGTGTGATTGTATTGATCTTATTAATTACCAAATTGAAGTTAAACACTTTTGTTTCTCTTGTCATCGTTGCTTTTATCGTTGGATTGACCTTAGGTATTCCTGTCGCCAACATTCCGACCAGTATTGAAACTGGTATTGGCGGTCAATTAGGACATTTGGCCGTTATCTTCGGATTCGGTTCTATGCTAGGAAAACTTATTTCCGATTCGGGCGGCGGTTTCCGTATTGCCAATAAATTAATTAGTACTTTTGGCAAAAAACGGATTCAAATAGCCGTGATTTTAACTTCTTTTATCATTGGCCTGGCACTTTTCTTTGAAGTCGGGTTAGTTGTCCTGCTGCCAATCATTTTTGTGATTGCCAGAGAAGTTGACATGCCGCTTTTGTATCTTGGCATCCCCATGGCGGCAACGCTGAATGTCGCTCATGGCTTTCTGCCTCCTCATCCAGCACCAACTGCCGTTGCGCAAGCATTAAACGCGCCTTTAGGCAATGTGCTGCTGCTAGGCATCATCGTCTCAATTCCGACGATTATTATTTCAGGACCGATTTTTAATTATTTTCTGCACCGTTTTTATCCGAGCGCTTATCACAAGGATGTTGATGTCTCGGTGCTTGGGCACTATAAGGAATTCAAATTGGCGGAGACGCCGGGTTTTACCATTAGCGTTATCACGGCTTTGCTGCCGGTCATTTTGATTAGTGTCGCAACAATTTTCTCATTTATCCTGCCAAAAACGAATGTCATTAATGAAACCATTCAATTCATCGGCGCACCTGACGCAGCCATGCTGATCTCGCTGCTGATTGCCATCTTTACAATGGGGCTGCTGCGCGGAAAGAAAATCAAAGAGATTGGCAACTCAATGACAGCTGCCGTTCAGCAAATTTCAATGATGCTGTTAATTATCGGTGGGGGTGGTGCTTTCAGGCAAGTGCTTGTCGATGGCGGCGTATCCAAATACATCGGTCAGCTATTTAGCCAGACGAGTTTGTCGCCCATTTTTGTCGCTTGGCTGATCGCGGCTTTGCTACGTGTCAGTTTAGGGTCCTCTACGGTTGCTTCTATTACAGCTGCCAGTCTTGTGACTTCAGTGGTGACGAACTCTGGGGTCAATCCAGCTTTGATTGTTCTGGCGATTGGTGCCGGCTCTGTCTTTGCTGATCACGTTAATGATGCTGGTTTCTGGATGATTAAGGAATATTTCGGACTCAGTTTAAAAGAGACCTTCTTGTCTTGGACAACTTTGACCAGCGTCATTTCTGTGGCAGGATTGCTGTCAATCTTGGCACTATCGATGTTTATGTAATTTTTAGAAAGGAGTTATCAAATAATGAATTATGTCATTGGAATGGATATTGGTACAACCAGTACGAAAGGTGTTTTGTATGATACAAACGGCAAAGTGATTTTGCAGGCCGAAAAACTTTATCCTTTATACCGCGATGCCAGCGGTATGGCCGAGGAAGATCCAGAGGAGATTTTTGAAGCCGTGCTGGCTTGTCTGCAGGATATTTTGCGTCACGCAGATTTGAAGAAGAACCATTTAGCGGCTGTTTCTTTTTCCAGCGTCAATCAAAGCCTGATTGTGCTTGATGATCAGCATCGGCCTTTAACGCGCGTGATTACTTGGGCAGATACGCGAGCCGCTAAGTATGCCGACCAACTGAAAGCCGATGGGCGCGGGAAAAGTCTTTATGAACATACAGGCACGCCGATTCATCCTATGTCGCTGTTATGCAAGCTGTTATGGCTGAAAACCGAAAAAAAGGACATTTACGATCAAGCTGCCTATTTTGGCGGCATTAAAGAATACGTTTTTTATCGTTTATTCGGCGTTTGGCAGATGGACATTTCCGTTGCCAGCTGCACAGGTATTTTTAATATCTTCAAGTTGGATTGGGATGCACAAGCCCTGGCTTTGACGGGTGCAAAACGCAGTCAGCTGCCAAAAATTGTTGATGGTTATCAGCAGACCAAGGGCATGAATCCTGATTTTGCCAAACGGCTGGGTTATCCAACAGAGACGCCCTTTGTTCAAGGCGCTTTTGACGGTGCTTTATCTAATTTGGGCGTTGGTGCAATTGAAAAAGGGGAAATGGCCGTCACGATCGGTACTTCTGGCGGGATTCGTGTTGTGACAGATCATCCTGTGATCGATCCTAAAGAACGTGTCTTTTGCTATGCTCTGACGCGCAAGATGTGGGTCGTCGGCGGACCGGTTAATAATGGCGGCGTCGTTTTCCGCTGGGCGCGCGATAATCTATTTGATGCTGAACAAAGCACGGCGGCGCTTTTAAAAAAAGACGCTTATACGCTTTTGACTGATATTGCTCAAACGGTGCCGGCTGGGGCTGGCGGTTTGCTATTCCTGCCTTTTTTGGGTGGTGAGCGCGCACCTATCTGGGACGCTAATGCTCGTGGCGCATTTTTTGGCTTAACACAGATGCATACGCGTGCTAACATGATTCGAGCTGTTCTTGAAGGGATTGTTTATAATCTTTATACAGTCCTGCTGGCTCTAGAAGAGGTTGTTGGAAAAGGCAAGACAATTCTGGCGACTGGCGGTTTTACGCAATCGCCTTTCTGTCGTCAGATTCTTGCGGATGTTTTTGAACAGCCGATTACGATCCCGGAAAATTTTGAGTCTTCCTGCTTGGGTGCTGCTGTGATGGGCATGGTTTCTACTGGCTTAGTGGATAATTTAAATGTTGTCAAACAATTTGTCGGTCCAACTAAGACCTACGCACCAGATCCGAAGAACTTTCGGGCCTATCGCGAATTGATGCCGATTTATATTCGCTTGAGCCGCCAATTAAAAGATGAATACAAAAACATTGCTGATTTTCAAAAAAAGCAGGCTTAAAAAACGCATAGTCGGACTTGTATACTTAAAAGAGATGCCTCTTATCTCTTTTTTTATTATGATAAGTCAAGAATGGGATCAAAGGAGGCCTGTATGAAACGCGCCACAATTTCAGATGTCGCTAAAGAAGTGGGCGTTTCAGCAACAACGATTTCTCATTATTTAAATGGCCGTTTTAATAAAATGAGCCCTGAGACAAAAGAGGCGGTTAAACAAGCCATTAAAAGGCTGCAGTATCGGCCTTTTTCCTCAGCTAGGGATATGCGCCAGCAGCATACAAAAATGATTGGTGTTATAGTTGCCGATACGACAAATATGTTCTCTTCTCTGCTCTTTACGGGTATTTATAATTTTTTTCAGCCACTGGGCTATAGTGTGCTCTTGCTGAACGCGAATAATTCCGGTCGGGAAGAAGGTGTGGGCATTGACCGTTTGCTATCGCAAAGGGTAGATGGCTTTATTATTCAGGCCAGCCGCCGCCACTTTCGATCTTATAAAAATATTGTTGATGCCGGGACAGCTCTAGTTTTTGCGGATCGCGAAGTTGACGGCCAACCGGCTTATATCAGCAAGGTTGTCACGAATAATTTTGCGTCTAGCTATAATTTAGGCAGTGAAGCCGCTAAACGAGGCTATACGCGCTTGATTCTTGTCTGTCGCATCAAAAATATTTCGGCTCAAAGTCCGCGAATAGCAGGTTTTCGCTCGGCAGCAGCAGATTTCCATGAGCAGGTCAGTATGATTAATATTTTTGGCCATGATGATCTTTGGCTGCAAAAGGAACTTTTGGCCATGACGGCCGATAAAACACAGCGAACGCTGTTGGTGGCTTTAATGGGGCCGATTCTGTTTAAAATTTTATCTTTTTGCCGGGAGTTTAAGGTTGCTTTTCCTCAAGATGTTGGATTGCTAAGTTTTGATGACTGGAATTGGTCGCGTTTTGTCGCCGATGGCATTGATTTAATGGAACAGGATCCGATGGAAATGGGTCGGCAGTCCGCGATGAATTTACATCAATCCTTGCTGGATGGGCCGGATAAAAAAGGCAAGGCAGTCGTGGTTGCGGCTAAACGTGTCTACGGCGGATCTTTTTGATGCTTGCTACATATTCTGTTCGACAAGCTTGCCGTCAGCAAAATGAGAAATAAATGCCAGGATAGAAAAATCTCGGCCGAATGTTTTAATCGCTTCAGCTTGTTTGATCAGATCATCAAACAAAATGTAGCGGATATGGTCATGCAGATCATGGTTGTACATATAGTGCGGCCGATTGAACTGTATCAAGACTTCTTTTTCTCTTTTATTCGGGGCCACAATATAGAGCATCATGCCATCGCTGTTGATCTGATAAAGATCATCCATGCGATTCATGCCGGACATAATTGATGTCGACTTTTCTACCTCAAAAGATGCGACCGGAGTGCCGTCTTTAGCAAACCAAATGACATCAATTAAAGAAACCGTCTCTTTCAGTTCGGCCGGTAGGTCGGCCATTGTTTTTGGAAGCGCAGGTAAGGATAAATCGCCCAAACGCCGGCCTTGATACAAGCGGCCATGATCATTGGCTGCAATCCAGGCACGATAACCGATGTGATTGCCAATATCTGCTAATAGATACTGAATTTTGTAGTGCAGGCTCTTTAAGTCTTGTGTTTCAATCTGCATATCGACTTTGGCCTGAGTATGACTGTAGCTGCTTAAATCAAGCGATTCGGTTTCTTTGATTAAATAATTCAGTTTGCCAATGTCAAAAAGAAAACCAGAAAAAGCACCTAAGTCTTTAGAAAACAGGCCGGCGGCCTGATTTAATTCAATGATACCGTCACGTAATTTGAAATATTCCGACCACTTGCCCAATTTGATCTTTGAATGCGTTAAATAATTGAAGCCTTCGACAATTTTTGTATTAAAAGGGCAGAAAATAGTGGGCTCGAGAAAATACAAGATATTAGCAACAGCCGGCCCTAAGCCTTTGATCTTTTTTTGATCAAGTGTTTCAACAGCCATCAGCATCTTCATCTCGTTATTTGTGTGGAGAATCTCGTCCAGCATATCAGCAAAAGCCAATTGGTTCGTCTTATTTTCGTAAATATCCGGAATGCGCATTTTTGGTTTCCACATAAAAGCATGTTTGGCACCTTTAAATATTTCCTGCTGACTGGCAATGACATCCATGACTTCTTCTAAAGCAGACCCATGCAGATCTCTGGGGAAACTGCCGTCGCGAATGCTTTTGATGATTTTTTTCGTACCTTTTCTGACCTGATTGAAGGCTTTTAGACGTTCTTCACTATGAATAAACCAGTTTGCATACAGCAAGCCGTCCTTTTGCATGTATTGATCAATAATGTCGCGTAAATATGTTGTATTCATTTTCTCTCCAAGGAGCCATTTTACAGTTATTTGATCTGATCTGATAGACTAATTTTTTGACATTTTCGCCTGAGATTGTATTAAATTAGTTACTAAGAGGTGTTTTGTGCTAGAAGCGACAATTCTCGAACGTCCATATATCACGATTACAAATGTGATTTGGAGTTACGATCAGAAAAATGACCAGCTGCAGTTATTATTAGTTAAAAGGGCCGATGAGCCCTACAAGAACTTTTGGGCGCTGCCAGAGACTTTTATGCGGACACAGGAAAGTGGCGAGACTGCCGTTTTGCGTCTGATCAAAGAGAAAATCGGTTTAAATCTATCCAGTGTCCATACAGAACAATTAGGTACTTTTACGAATAAATTGCGTGCCCCTGACCGGCGTGTCTTGTCTTTGGCCTATATGACTTTTCTGCCGGAAATGCCTAAGCTGAAGGCGGGCTATGGTGCTTTGGATGCCCATTGGTTCTCGTTTTCATCACAGAAAGGCCGTTTTTGCCTGACACACGGCCAATCACGTTTTTACACCGCTGCAGAAGATGATGAAGCTGTCTATTACGAGCATTTAAATGCTTTGTCGCCGCAAACAGACTTGGCTTTTGACCACGAATGGATCGTCAAAGCTGCTTGCCAGAGAATTAAAAACAAGCTGGATTACCAGCCGAATATCTTGCTGGTTTTAGGTGATACGTTTACGCTTAAAAAAGCACGGTCAGTGTTTGCCGCTTTTTTGCAGCTGCCGATTGATAAGATTGATAATTCGAACTTCAAAAAAACTCATCAGCATTTATTTGAGGAAGTCGGTATCAGCAATAGCAAATATAAGGGCCGCCCAGCCAAACTCTATCATTTATCTTATTTGATCGAGTAGCTGCCTAGTTGCTTTCGTCAAACATCGCAGATCTCTTTGTATAAAATTCATAAGACAGTAGGGCCAAGCCAATCGCGCCGGCAATAATACCAGCATACATGAAGTTTGAGATCTGAAGATTAACTACACAGACAGTGACAATTAAGGCGTTGCTTAGATAACAGCTAATCACATAAATAATTCTGAAAAGGCGGTTAACATCGACGAAGACACAGATGCCTTGGAAAGTATTTAGCAGTGCAATGAAAATAGCTGTGTAAATCGAGATAGTCGAAATCAGATTACGGTTATCACTGATAGGGAACTCTTGAATATTTGTAACGATCAGTGAAAAGACCAATTGTAGGGCAACAGTCGCGATTAAAAATTTTTTTAAGAAAATAAAAATCTGCAGAAACGGTCTGCCGTTATACATGAATGAGCTCCTTTGAGGTCTTAGTGTTCATTATATTTATTTTTTCCATTTTATGCTTTTTTAATATTCCAACCATCAAAAGGCAGGCAAAAACAGGCATTTTTTCATGTTTTGTCGTAATTATTCGTTGAAATTGGCATTAAAATGAGGTCTTGTGAGTAGCCTGATTTTTTTCGGGTGTTGCCTTTTGATTTTCAGCGCGTTTAACGGAGAGAAATGTTTAATAAAAGAAATAAAATTATACGTAAAAATACTGGTAATCTGCCCAACCACCATATGACGATTCATTGGGGGCGTTTTGTTGCAAATCGAGATACTTTATCAGCTTCAGCTGTGCTTGAAGATAAATCATCGCTTGTTGGACGTGTCGGTATTTTGATGCTGGCTTGCGGAACTGGTGCCTGGCGGGTGCGTGAGGCCATGAATACGATCGCGCGTAGTTTAGGGCTGACATGTTCGGCGGATATCGGACTCATTTCGATTGAATACACTTGTTTTAGCGAAAACCTCAGCTATACACAGGTACTGTCTTTGCCGACAACTGGCGTGAATACAGACAAATTGGATCAGATGGAACGATTTGTCGACCATTTTGAAGAAAAAAGTCTGCCCCTATCTGTCCGCGAAATTCATGAACAACTGGATGCGATTCAAAGAAAACCTGGTAACTATTCATATTGGCAGGCTGCTTTTGCCGCAGCTTTAGCCTGCAGCGGCTTCGTTTTCCTGCTTGGTGGCGGTATTGTCGAGATGATCTGCTCTTTTATTGGCGCTGGCATGGGAAATTTGCTGCGCCGAAAACTCATCGACCATCACATTACGACATTGGCCTGCACGGCTGCCGGTGTCGCTTTGGCCAGCTTGTCATATCTGGGTATTTTTAAACTGCTTGGTATCTTTTTTATGATTTCACCCCAGCATGAAGTCGGCTATATTGGCGCCATGCTCTTTGTGGTTCCAGGATTCCCATTTATTACGAGCATGCTGGATATGTCCAAATCTGATATGCGGTCTGGCCTGGAACGATTAACTTATGCCTTAATGATCACTTTAGTGGCCACCTTGGTCGGCTGGCTGGTTGCCTTGCTAGTCCACTTCGCGCCGGGCAATTTTCTGCCTTTGGGTCTCAATGATTGGCAATTGATGCTGCTGCGGATTCCAGCTAGTTTTTGTGGTGTCTACGGCTTTTCAATGATGTTCAACAGCCCTTGGAGAATGGCCTTTTTAGCTGGCTGCATTGGTGCTGTCGCAAATACACTGCGGCTGGAATTGGTTGATTTGACAAATATACCAGCAGCAGCGGCGGCGTTTGCCGGTGCCCTGACAGCCGGCATGCTGGCTTCTTTAATCAATCGCAAGACTGGCTTCCCTCGAATCAGCTTGACTGTGCCGGCAATCGTAATCATGGTGCCGGGCCTTTATATCTATCGTGCCATGTATTATATCGGGCTGAATCATATTTCAGCCGGTGCCACCTGGCTGACGCAGGCAATTTTAATTATTATGTTTCTGCCAATGGGTCTTTTTGTTGCACGGCTGATCATGGACAAAAGATGGCGTTATTCAGATTAGATCCAAGGAAACTTTGGCGAGGTTGCACCAAACAGAGCGTGATCCTTGCCTAAGGCATAAGCCCAGTTTTGATTACCATAATCAAAATGCCACCATTCTTCGATGTAGTTGCTAAAACCAGCAGTAATCATCAGCTGATAGAGCAGCCGACGGTTTTGTTGTGCGCGATGATCTCTTGGCGTATCGGCATGGTCTTCGTAAAAATCTGTTCTACTATATGCACCAGCATCATCAAAACTGCCGCCCATATCTAAAAGCTGACCGGAAGCATCTGCAACACTCAGGTCTAAAGAAGCACCAGTATTATGCGGAGATGGTTTTTCGATATCTGTGGCTGGCAAAGCTACAATCCGTCTAGCTGCTGTCGTGACTTGTTTGTCATCGAAATCGGGATGGTCCCTGAGGACAAAGCCCTTCATTTTATCAAAGAGAGCCATTTGAGTCGCGATGCTGCGCCAGGCATCGAAAATGACAAATTTATAGCCCTCTGGCAATAAGTCAGCGGCTTTTAATAATTGTTGATAGACCTGTTGGCGTGCATAAAGGTCGGGCAGGGCGCCGTCTAATCCTTGAATAAAATATTGGGGGCTGATGATGATTCTTTCGGGAAAATAATTCAGTGATACAAGGGGATCATTTTCTGGGATAATTCTAATTTGTCTGACTTGCTCATTGTCCCAAAGGTCAACAAGTTTTTTAATTGGTGTCATTTGCGCTTCTTGGGCATTAAGTACCATATTCGGTCCTTCTTTTCTTTTTAAAATCGTCAATTATGTTTTGTATTTTTACTTTGCTGCCGCTGCTTGGGTTTTTTCTTAATTCTGTTTTTGACTTTTTCAATTATTTCGGCCGAAGCTGTTTTAATTCCTTTTTTTGTCATTAACAAACCTCGTTAAAAATTCATCTAACAAGTCTATTTTATCAATTGCAAATACAATTGCGATTGCGATGGCATCCTTGTGATTATGTGAAACATTTATTTTTTTGATTTTTTTTGTTGACAAGGAAAAATTTCATGTGTAAGCTAATGTCAATCGTTAAATAGTTAAAGCGTTGAAGAGAACTTTCGGGTTTGATTTCGGTATTAGAAAGCTGCTGGTCGATGAAAAGCAGTACCGAATCATTTCTGATTATCGTCTCTGAGTTATGTGCCGAATCGCAATTGCGTATTAGGTGTCATTGGGTGCACCCATTATCGTGCCAGCGTATCGCATTTTGCTGTACGCGTGAGGCAATTCTGGTGACAGGATTGTGATTATAAGGTGGTATCGCGCTATTGCGTCCTTAATTGTACATTCGTGTACGATTGAGGGCGTTTTTTTATTATTTACGATAATTTTTCTAAAGGTGGTGAGGCATATGGAATCTGACATTACGGGTTCAAGTGAAGATCAAGATAAAGCTGATATTAGAAGGAGTCTGATTCGAATTATTAGCAAATGCCTCTCATCGAGCAGGCATAATTAAAAAAATTAAAACATTTAAAAATTAGGAGAAAAAATTATGACCGAAGAAGTAGAAAATTATCAAGGATTATCTGTTAACGAAACAAAAATGGTAGACGCTTTATTTCAGGCTTACCAATCACATCAAGCATTGAAAGAATCAGATTTTAAAGGATTTGTCACTGATGACCAGAGTGCCTATCGTGTTCAAAGACAGTTAACAGAATTGAAAAATGAAAAAGTTGGCGGATACAAAGTTTCATTGACCAGCAAGCAGACACAGGATATGTTTGACGCGGATTCACCACTTTATGGTGCTCAAGTAGCCAGCCACTTTTTGAAGTCGCCAGCACATTTGACACAGAAACAGCTAATGGCACCGTTGGCGGAAGTGGAGATGCTTTTTACTGCTAAAGAGGATTTGTCCAGTCAAGATTCACTAGAAGATTTGATGCGTAAGACGCAAGTCGCACCGGCTGTTGAAGTACCGGACTCTCGTTTCGCAGACTGGTTCCCTAGCTTGTCCAAGCACATGGTTATGGCAGATGCAGCTGTTGGCGGATATGTCGTCTATGGCCAGGAAGTTGATACGAATCAGTTGTTTAAGCAGGTTGATGACTTGGCTCATGTAAAATGCCAGTTGTTCTTTAATGACAAAAAAGTCAAGGATGGGGCATCTTCAGAAGTACTTGGCAATCCTTTGAATTCTTTGCACTGGTTGACAAGCAAATTAGCAGAGCAGGGAATGCAGTTAAAAGCTGGTCAGCGCGTTTCAAGCGGAACCTTCCTGCTGCCAGAATCATTGAAAGCTGGACATTGGCAAGCGACATTTGACCAGGGATTGGGTGAAGTATCCGTGACTGTTTCGGAAAATTGATTCCTTTAAGCCTTGAAAAGTTCTCGCGAGTCGAGAACTTTTTATGTTGACCATTTTTTGACTGAGATACGTTAAAATAAATGAATAAGACACGCGGGAGGCTATTTTGGAAAGACGCGTTTTAAAACAAGAGGCTAAGACATTACTCAATCAACACTTTTCATTCTTTTTGCTATTATTTTTACCCGCTTTGATTTTCAGCTGGCTATCAGCAGGATCGAATGTTCAATCACCGATGTATATATGGACGAATTGGGACAGTATTTCCAGCTTGTTTGGTATTTTAAGCGGTTTTCTGCTTACGGGTGCGATGCTGACTGCTATGGACAGCCTGCGCAAACCGATTGAATTTACCGAGTCCTTTAAGAAGGCCTTTCGTATTTTTGAAAACGGTCAATATTTTATTGGCTTTATCTGTATTTCGCTTCTGCAATTGATGTTTACTTTGCTGTGGATGCTTTTGTTCATCGTTCCTGGCCTCATCAAATCAATTTCTTATTCGCAAGCCTTTTATATATATCGTGATCATTTGGATAATAATGACCCGATTGGTTATCTTGAGGCGATCACTGAGAGCCGGAAATTGATGAATGGTTATAAGGCAGATTACTTTGTTCTGTACTTGAGTTTTATTTTATGGGGAATGCTGGTTCTGGTGACTCTTGGAATTGCATCGATCTGGGTAGCTCCATATATTAACCTGACATTGGCCAATTTTTATAATCATTTATCTGGCCAGACAGGATCAACTAAGACTGATGAGAACACCGTTTTGCCGCATGAGGCCTGACATTAAAAACGTCCCAGAGTTGTTGGGGCGTTTTTATTTTGCCTAGCCAGATATACAATAAGTTATTGATGACAGGACAATATATTTCTGCTGAACAGGCTTCAGCTTTTGATGATTTTACAATTAATCAGATTGGTGTTCCATCGGCTGTTTTAATGGAAAAAGCGGCTCTGGCCGTTTATGACAGGCTGCTTAAAAGTCCGGCATTTAATCTAAAAAAGGTACTGGTTATAGCCGGATCGGGGAATAACGGTGGTGATGGCATCGCTGTGGCTCGGCTGCTTTATCTAAGGGGCATTCCCGTGACTATTTGGCTATTGGGCCAACAGGATAAAGCCTCCGTACAAACACAACTGCAACTGAAGATCGTTAAAAATTATGGTTTACCGATTGAAAACCAAATTGATGAAGAGAATTTTTCTAAATATACTTGTTTGGTTGATGCTATTTTTGGTGTGGGTCTGTCTAGGGAAATTGAAGGTAATTACGCCCAAGCAGTTAACAGAATTAATGCTAGTACAGCGGCCGTGATGGCAGTTGATATACCGAGCGGTCTGCACGCTGATGATGGCAAGGTTTTAGGGACGTCTGTCCAAGCAGATGAAACGGTGACAATGTCATATAACAAGATGGCCATGGCAACAGAACAGGGACGCCAGTTAGCTGGACTGGTTACAGTGGCAGATATTGGTATCTACGACCCGAATTGTTTGCCAGCTAATTAAAGGGTTGTAGTGCCTGCTTGATCAGACTGGTGACTTGTGCTTCTGTTGCATCGTTCCATGCTGTTAAAGCAAAAGAACTCGGCCACAATGTGCCTTGATCCAAATGTGCTTGGTCACTAAAACCCAGCGTGTTATAACGTGATTTGAATTTGGTTGCGCACTGAAAAAAGAGCAGAACCTTACCATCCGGATTACAGTAAGCCGGCATGCTGTACCAAGTCTTGGCTTGCAGCTGTGGGGCGATCTTTTTCACTAAATGATGCAGTTTTAAAGCAATATCAGCTTCTGAGTCTGTCATTTCAGAAATTTTTTCCAAGACATCAGCTTCGCCTTTTTTCGGGTCTTTATTGTTGCTTTGCTCACGCCGCAGCTCTTCAATCCGGTCGCGCATTGCTTCTTTTTCAAAATCAGAAAAACCTGTTTTCTCAGCCATTTATTCTCGCTCCTGCAAATTTAATAGATTAATTATAGTCCGCTTGACGTAGAATAAATTACTTAAAGGGGAGATCATGAAAATTGACGGTCACACACATACAGAATTATGTCCTCACGGAAGCCGAGAATCGACAGAAAAAATGATTCAAAAAGCGATTCAACTGGGTTTTGACCACTATTGCATTACGGAGCACGCGCCATTGCCGCTGGCTTTTTCCCAACGTTATAAAGGCAATCCGCTGGGCCTGTCAACAGCGTCGCTCGCTTGGGAAGATTTAGATGCTTATTTCGATTTAGCCGAAGGGCTGCAAAAGAAGTACGCCGATCAGATTCAGATTTCTGTTGGCTTCGAGGTAGATTATCTGCCGGGTTTTGAAAAAGAAACACGGGCCTTTTTAAACCAATACGGCCCGCGGACACAGCAGAATATTTTATCGGTTCATTTTATGGCTGGAACTGATGACGCCATGTGGTGCCTGGATTTTGATACCGATGATTTTCAGGCAGCCTTTTCGTCATTGCTATCGGATCCGCAAAAGCTTTATGCACGTTATTTTCAGTTGGTCTACGGTTCTGCAGCGGCTGATCTGGGCCCTTATCGACCGCAGCGGATTGGCCATATGAGCTTAATTAAAAAGTATGCTGATTTTTTTAAACTGCCTGATGATTTTGGTGCAGACAGCTTAGCCTTGATTAACCGAACGCTGGATTTATTAGCCAAACAGGGTCGGGAATTGGATTTCAACACCGCTGGCCTCTATAAAACCTATTGCAATGACTTTTATCCCGGCCGGCAAATCTGTCAATTAGCCCAGAAAAAAGGCATTCCACTGGTCTTCGGTTCTGACGCACATGCCATCAGTGAAGTTGGCCGCGGCTATCATTTAACACAAATGTTGAATTAACCCTTGACATTTTAAATTAATGACGTTAAGCTACTTGCAATCACTTAAGTAAGACAATTGAATTTGCACAAAAATAATGATTAGAAGAGTAGTTATCGACCGCTCACAAAGAGAGTTCCCGCCGCTGGAAAGGGGATTGACGTGGATAACGAAACACATCTATGAATTAATAGACTGAAAGAGCAGCTGTTCGATTAAGTTTATTCGATCGGGTCGTTATCCCGTTGATTTATTCAACATGAGGTTTATTTCGCGAGAAATAAACGAATTGAGGTGGAACCACGGTTATTCGTCCTCTTAGCATTTTGCTAAGAGGATTTTTTTATATCTAAAAGGAGGCAGAGGATGCACAAAATCAATTTGCCATTAGGCACACGCGCAGAATTTGGTGAAGGCGCGTTAAAAAAACAGACAGTGATTGCTGATTTGCATCGCTGCCTTCAAGCAAGAAATTTTATGAAGGTCGATACGCCTTTGCTGGAGTATCAAGAAGTTTTTGCTAATTTTGATCTGAAACAAATGCGGACTTATCAGCTGCTGGACAAAAATAATCAGACGGTCGTTTTGCGGCCGGATCTGACTTTGCCGATTGCACGCCTATTAGCAACAACGAATATCAAATTACCGGAAAAGTTTTATTATGTTGGCGATCTTTTCAAAATTGCCAAAGAACTCTCTGGCAGAAATAATCAGATGACGCAAGCTGGTATTGAACTGGTTGGCTATACCTCGATTAAAGCTGAGTTAGAATGCCTGCTGCTGATTAATCGGATTAGCCGTAAGTGGCTCGATGGCCGCGTGAAAATCGAGATCGGCCATGCACGTTTTGCTGACGACCTGCTGTCAAGCCTGACAATTGACGAAGATTTAAAACAGCAGATCAAGCAAACTCTGTTTCATAAAAAAATTCCTGAATATGAAAACTTGATTGCTCTCTTTGCAGATCGTCCAGTCTATCCTTTCTTACAAAAATGGCCGCGTCTATTCGGCAGCATCCAAGCTGTTGCGCAAATGCTTAAAGGTATTGATTTGACGCCCTCAGCCAAACGTGCCTTAACAAAAGTCATGACTGTGGCAGATTTGATCGCCAAGATTCCCGGTCAAGAAGTCATGATCGATTTAAGCGCTGCACCGCCTCAGCAATATTATACAGGCCTGACTTTCAAAGGTTTTGTCGATGACCTGCCAGATTATCTCTTCAGCGGCGGCCGTTATGATCAACTGCTGGCGGATTTTCAATCACAAGCTGAGGCTGCAGTCGGCATGGGAATTGATATTGATCTGCTAGCTGAGCGCATTAAACTGCCGGAAAAACAGCAGCGGAAAACTTATTTATTTTTCCAAGCTGATCAAGCGGCGCAAGCTGCCAAAATATTAGCTGAACACAATGACCTTGTTCTTTCCCTGGAAGATGATTGGCAGACAGCGGCACGCAAGGCCCATGCAATTGGTGCTGATTTGCTGAAAATAAATGAAAAGGGAGAGGTAGAACATGTCTTTGAAAATAGCTTTGACTAAAGGGCGCGTTGAAAGCAGTGTGATACCACTACTGGAGAGTGCCGGCATTGATTGTCAGCCCTTAAAGAATAAGCAGCGTCGCCTGATTGTCCATACACCGGATCAGCGATTTGAATTCGTTTTAGCTAAAGGACCAGATGTGACAACTTATTTAAACGCTGGCGCCGTGGACATTGGCATCGTCGGCAGCGACATTCTCGTTGAACAGCAGAATGATCAATATGAGCTGCTGGATTTAGAAGTCGGGAAATGTCAGTTCGTCTTGGCATCAACTGCTGATTTTAATGCAGACAGTCCAAAGAGAAAAATCATCGGCAGCAAATACCCGATGATCACGAAAAAATATTTTCAGTCAATCGGCCAAGATGTAGAAATTGTCAAGATTGAAGGATCAGTTGAACTGGCACCTTTGATTGGCCTAGCCGATGCGATTGTCGATATTCGTGAAAGCGGCCGGACATTGCGGGACAACCATCTGAAGGTATTTGATTATTTGGACAAAGTTTCGACACGATTGGTTGTGAACCGCATGTCTTTAAAACAGCATCCCCAGGAAATATTTGATTTAGTCGACCGCCTAAAAGCAGCCGTGGCAGCAAAAAGAGAACAACAAAAGGAGATTATCAGATGAAAATTTATGAAAAATCACTGGCAGAAATGAAACAGATTGCTAAAAGCTACACAAAACAAGCTAGTGATCCGCAGGTTGAAAAAAGAGTGGCAGACATTATTGCGAACGTGAAAGAACGCGGTGATGCCGCTCTAAAAGAGTATGCTAAAGCCTTCGATGGTGTAGCACTGGACAATTTGCGTGTTTCTCAAGCACAAATTGATGCGGCTTACGATGGCCTCTCAGATGATCTGAAATCGGCTTTGGAATTAGCTAAGAAAAACATTATCAGCTATCAGTCGATGGAAGTACAAAACGGCTTTATCGACAGCAGCAAAAGCGGTATTATTCGCGGCCAAAAAGTGACGCCGCTGCAAAGAGTCGGCCTATATGTTCCTGGCGGCACGGCTGCTTATCCATCGACGATTCTCATGAATGCGCTGCCGGCCAAGATCGCCGGGGTTGATGAAATTGTCATGGTAACACCACCGCAAAAGGAGGGCTTGTCGCCGGTCGTCCTGGCAGCTGCCAAGATTGCCGGTGTCAGTGCCATTTTCCAAGTCGGCGGTGCTCAAGCTATCGCAGCTCTGGCCTTTGGTACGGAGTCAATTGAAGCGGTTAATAAGATTGTCGGTCCAGGCAATATTTATGTGGCAACGGCTAAAAAACAAGTCTTTGGCCAAGTCGCCATTGATATGGTGGCCGGCCCTTCGGAAATTGGGATCCTGGCTGATGATACAGCTGATCCGGTAGACCTGGCTGCTGACTTGTTGTCACAAGCCGAACATGATCGGCGTGCACGTGCCATGCTGGTCACCGACAGTAAAGATTTGGCTTTGGCTGTCAGCCAAGAAGTCGGCCGGCAGTTAGAGACGCTGCCAAGAAAAGCTATTGCACAGGCAGCTATTGAAGATCGCGGTTTTATTGCTGTGATGCCATCCATTCCGGATATGTTTGCCTTGATGAATGATTTAGCACCAGAACATTTGGAAGTTCAGCTGGAAAACCCGATGCAGTATCTCAGCGACATCCGGAATGCGGGATCGATTTTCTTAGGCAAATATGCTTCTGAACCCTTGGGCGATTACGTAGCTGGTCCCAATCACGTGCTGCCAACAGGCGGGACAGCTAAGTTCTCCTCACCGCTAGGTGTTTATGATTTTGTGAAGACCAGTTCCTTTGTCCAATTTTCTAAAGAAGCCTTGCAAGAAGACTTGGCAGCCATTACAGCCTTAGCGCGTGCCGAAGGCCTAGAGGCCCACGCCCGTGCGGTCGAGTCACGGTTTAGAGGGGTAACAGCCAATGAGAACAGCTGAAATAACTCGTAAAACAGGCGAAACTAACATCACGATTGCATTGAATCTTGATCAGCAGACTGGGATTGTGATTGATACTGGGATTGGTTTTTTCGATCATATGCTGACACTGTTTGCCAAACACGGCCGCTTTGGCCTGCAGGTCAAAGCAATTGGTGATTTACAAGTGGACGCACACCATACAGTCGAAGATACAGGAATTGTCTTGGGCGAATGTTTTAAAAAGGCTTTGGGCAATAAGGAACAGATTGAAAGATACGGTACCGCTTTTGTTCCGATGGATGAGACCTTGGGACGCGTCAGTGTTGATCTGAGCGGCCGGTCCTATCTCGTCTTTAAAGCAGAATTTGACAATCCGCGTTTAGGCAGTTTTGAAACGGAAGTTGTCGAGGATTTCTTCCAAGCAGCTGCTTTCAGCGCTGAAATGAATCTTCACGCAGAAATTTTATACGGGCGCAACAGTCACCATAAGATTGAAAGCCTGTTTAAAGCTTTTGGAAGAGCCATGCGCCAAGCTGTCACGATCAATCCGGAGATTCAAGGTGTCAATTCAACGAAAGGAGTAATCTGAATGCTGACGATCATTGATTACGATGCCGGCAACACCTACAATTTGCAAAAAGCCTTCCGCTATTTAGGTATCCAGACTGAACTAACTGATGATCCAAAAAAGATCCTCGCCAGTCAGGCTTTAATCCTGCCTGGCGTTGGTGCCTTTAAAGCTGCTATGGCTGTTTTAAACAAAAAAGGCCTGACAGCTGTTTTGCAAAAAGCCGCTAGTCAGGGGATGCCGATCTTAGGTATTTGCTTGGGCATGCAATTGTTGTTCGATAGTTCCAGCGAATACGGTTTTAGCCAAGGCCTGCACTTAATTCCTGGCAAAGTGGTTCAATTACCGGAAAAACCCAGTTTCAAAATCCCGCAAATGGGCTGGAATCAAAACTATCTGACACAGGCGAATCAAGACTTTCAGATTTTGGATCAGGCATATACCTATTTTGTTCATTCTTATTATGTACAATGTGCGGACGAGTATGTTCTGTCGCAAGTTGATTATTCGGTTGCTGTGCCGGCGCTGGTTGAAAAAGATAACGTCTATGGGATGCAGTTTCATCCGGAAAAAAGCGGTCAAGTCGGTTTGTCGCTTCTGGAAATCTTTAATGAAAAGGTGGCTGGCTGATGATTTATCCGGCAATTGATTTACAGAACGGTCAAAGTGTCCGCTTGTACCAAGGCGATTTCAAACAACAGGTGCTAGTCGCAAACGATCCTGTTAGGCAGGCAGAAAACATCAATCAAGCAGGTATCCGACAGCTGCATTTGGTGGATTTAGATGGTGCTAAAGAGGGGCAGCCCAAGAATTTAGCCATGATTCAATCCATCCGAGCGGCTTTTAATGGACGCATTGAGCTAGGTGGTGGTATTCGCAGCATGGCACAATTGGAAAAATATCTGCAGCTCGGCATCGATCGCATCATCATTGGTTCGGCTACGGTCGAGAATCCTGCGTTTGTTAAAGAAGCTTTGGCAAAATTCGGCCCTGACAAAATTGTGATCGGCGTTGATGGCAGCCAGGGGCGCGTGGCGACTGAAGGCTGGCTGGAACAATCGAAGGTTCTTATGGTTGACTTGATTGCAACCATGCGTGCCGCGGGAGCTAGACAGTTTATTGTGACTGATGTGACCAAAGATGGTACGATGCAGGGTCCTAATTCGGCGTTATTGCTGAAATTACAGGCAGCGTTTCCGGACTGCAGCATGATTGTGTCGGGCGGTATCCGGAATTTGGCAGATATTCAAGATTTGTTTGCAAAGGACCTGACAGACATGATTATTGGAAAAGCCTTATTTGAGGGTGCTCTAACCTTACAGGAAATTGCGGAGGCGGAAAAAAATGTTAGCTAAACGAATTATCCCTTGCTTGGATATTGATGATAACCGCGTGAAAAAGGGCGTTAACTTTTTAAATTTAAAAGATGTCGGTGATCCGGCTGAAATCGCAGCTGAATATGAACGGCAAGGCGCCGATGAATTGGTCTTTTTGGATATCACAGCGACCAATGAAAAACGCGGTACGATGATCGACGTTGTCCAGCGCGTTTCCAGCCAGGTTTTTATGCCTTTAACTGTTGGCGGCGGTATTTCTAATTTGGCGCAAATGCAGGCTTTGCTAAAAGCCGGTGCTGATAAAATTTCTTTGAACTCAGCGGCTATCGCTCATCCGGAATTAATTCAGCAGGCCGCTGAAAAATTCGGCCGACAATGTGTTGTTGTGGCGATTGATGTTAAAAAGGATCCTGATAGCGGCGAAAAAATGGTTTACAGCCGCGGCGGTAAAGAAAGAACCAGCCTTAAAGCGGTGGATTGGGCAAAAAAAGCGGTCGCTTTAGGTGCTGGCGAATTATTAATCACAAGTATGGACCAGGACGGCACAAAAAAAGGCTTTGATATTGCCTTATATCAGAAAATCAGTGCGTTGGTTAATGTACCGATTATCGCTTCAGGTGGTGCCGGCAGCATTGAAGATTTTAAACAAATCTTTAGGCAGACGGATGTCGCCGCGGCCTTAGCAGCGTCTGTTTTCCATTATGGACAATTAACGATTCCGGAAGTTAAGCGGCAATTAACCGCAGCGGGGGTAGCAATACGATCATGAAACCAGATTTTAAAAAAGGCTTATTAACAACCGTCGTCATCGATTCCAAAACACGTGCGGTTCTGATGGTAGCTTGGATGAACGAAGAAAGTTACCAGCTGACTTTAAAAAGCCGCCAGACTTGGTTCTGGTCGCGGTCTCGCCAGAAACTGTGGCACAAAGGCGAAGAAAGCGGACACACCCAGCAGGTCAATAAAATGACTTTGGATTGTGACCAAGATACTTTATTAGTCGAAGTAACACCCAATGGCCCAGCTTGCCATACGGGACACATGAGTTGTTTTTTCAATCAAGTTGATTTAGATAAAGGAGAAGAACATGCAGGACTTGGATGAGCTATACGCATCAATTTTAAAAAGAAAACAGGCGCCTAAGGCAGGCTCCTATACGGATTATTTGTTCGACAAGGGTTTGGACAAGATTCTTAAAAAAGTCGGTGAGGAATCGACAGAGGTGATTGTGGCCGCAAAGAACCCCAAGCGTGACGAACTAATTTATGAAACGGCTGATTTGCTCTATCACTTGACGGTTCTGCTTGTAGAGAAACAAGTATCTATGGACGACATTAAAGCTGAATTGGCCAAACGCGAGGGGTTATTGAGCAAAACACAGGACCGGCCAGAAATTAAAGACTTGTAATATAGGAGAAAAATCATGAAAAAACAAATCCAGTCTCTTGAAAATTACACGCCGCCAATTGCCTTAGAACAATTGAAAGAGAAGTTCGGCATCGACAAATTGGCACTTTTATCAGCTAACGAAAATCCTTACGGCAGTTCGCCGAAAGTCAAAGATGCGATCCTCCACTGGCAGTTTGAGCAGAGCAATCGTTATCCAGATGGCAATGCCAGTCAGTTGCGGGCTGCTGTGGCTGATAAATTTTCTCTCGATCCGAAACAACTGGTGTTTACGGCTGGTTTAGACGAGATGATTCTCATGTTTTCCCGCGTCTTTTTAGAACCTGGGGATGAAGTCTTGCTGACGGAACCAACTTTTTCAGAATATGCCCTTCAGGCACAGATTGAAGGTGCCAAAGTTGTTAGTATCCCATGCCGCACAGATAATGGCGCTTACGATTTCCCGGCTTTCCTTAAAAACATTAATGAAAAAACAAAGCTCATCTGGATCTGCAATCCGAATAATCCAACTGGCAGTTTTGAAACACTTGCGGATCTGACCGCGTTTATCAAACAAGTTCCGAAAAATATCTTAATTCTGATTGACGAAGCTTATATTGATTACGTGACAAAAGAGGCAGTCGCCAGTGCAATAGGACTCCTCTCTCAGTTTGAAAACCTGGCCGTTCTGCGGACTTTTTCTAAAGCATACGGGTTGGCTAATTTTCGAGTTGGCTATGCTGCGATGTCTTTGCAAAACGCTGCTTACATGCAGGCTGTTCGTCTGCCTTATAACCTCAGCAGCCTCTCACAGCTGGCCGCTTTAGCCGCATTTAAAGATCAGGATTTTGTCGCTGAAACTGTGCGAAAAAATCAACAAGAACGGATAAATTGGGAACACTTTTTGCGCGGATGCCAGATTTCTTTTTATGCCAGTCAGGCCAATTTCATCTTTTTCCAATACCCTCAAGCTGACAAACTGGCTCAAACGCTTCTGCTGGCCGGTTTTCAAATCCGTCAAGGCCTACAAAAGGGCTGGCTGCGTGTGACCATCGGCACACGATCGGACAATCAAGCTATTCAGAATATAATAAAGAAGGAATTAGCAGTCAATCAACCGCGTTAGGAGAAACATGGCTTTTTTGGAGTTGAATTATTATTCTCAGGTACTTGGTATGAACCAGCCGATGGCTGCGATTCTGCCTGAACAGTCCGGCTATACGCCTGATTGGACCAATGATCAATTACAAGATCTGCCTGTCTTATACCTGCTGCATGGTATGTCAGGCAATCAGTTGGATTGGCAGAGGAAGACTGAAATTGAGCGTCTGCTGCGTCAGACTAAATTGGCAGTTATCATGCCAACTACGAGCCTGGCCTGGTATACAAATACGACTTATGGTTTAAATTATTTTGATGAATTCGCTAAGGAACTGCCAGTCAAAGTCGCTAGCTTGTTTCCACAAATTTCTAAAAAACGCGAGAAACATTTCGTTGCCGGCGTTTCGATGGGCGGATACGGTGCCTACAAATTAGCTTTTGCGACTGATTACTTTGCTTATGCGGCTTCATTATCGGGTGCTTTAATCGAGGATACGAATTATCCTGGATTTCTAGAGATGGAAAAACCCAGCTATTGGCGAGGAATTTTCGGGGATTTGAGCCGTTTTCCAGGATCAGAAAATGATATTTTTGCTTTAGCGGAAAAACAAGCTGCTAAAAAAGAAACGTTGCCAAAATTATTCAATTGGGTCGGCCAAGAAGATTTTCTCTACGAAGCTAACCAAAAAGCTGTCAGCCGTTTGAAAAAATTAGGCTACGATATCGATTATCACACGAACCCCGGCGAACACGAGTGGTACTACTGGAGCCGGCGGATTGAAGATGTACTGAAGTGGCTGCCGATTAATTATCAAGCAGAAAAACGTCTATCTTGAATCCGGCTGCTGCTAAGCCTGTCGGCGATTAGCACGAACGATGACGAAATTCAGCAGCATGACAGCGGCTGCGGCAAAGAAAATACTGCTGTAACCGAATTGGTTGGCGAAGAATGATCCCAGCATCGGCCCAACAATATCACCACTGGCTTCAAATGATTGGCTGTAGCTGAATACGCGGCCATAAATCTCTTTAGGAACCTGTGCCATTGCCGTCTGCACTGAAGGCAGTAGAGCGGCATCGGATATGCCAACTAGAAAACGCAAAAAGGCCAACAGCCAGACGCTGCGAGCAAACCCCATTGGAATAAAACAGATCATGGCAAAAATAAGTCCGAATATTAAAACTTTGTATGGGCCGACGTGGTCAATTAAACGGCCGAAGCGCTCAGCAACAATCAAAGTCGCAATACCGGGTGCAGCTGCCACAATACCGCTCATCAAAGAGACGCCGCTGCTGCTGGTCATCATGTGGCCGATGATTAAGCTGATAATTGGGGTGATGGTTGTAACCGCTACTTGAATAAACATTGTTGTGATCATAATGGCGAGGATATATTTTGGATGCGGAATTGATTTGATTGTTTGCAGGATGCCTAATTGCTTGCTGCTGGTATTAGCATGAAAATTTTCTTTGACAAAAATCAAGGTCAAAATTGTGATTGCGAACATGCAAAAACCAATGATGTAAAAAGATAGACGATATCCCCAAAACTCAGCGATGACACCGCCGATCAGCGGTCCGACCAAAGTCCCGGAAACGCCGCCTGTCGCTAGCATCCCTAAGGCATGCCCACGATGGTCTTCAGAAGTGATGCCAGCCAGCAGGGCTGTTGCGTTATTGATATAGCCTGAAAAGGCACCTTGAATCGCACGAAGGACAATGACTTGCCAAATGCTGCCGGCAAAACCAATCGTTGTAATTGTTAAGGCCATGACGCCGGAAGCCCGGATACACATGAGCTTACGTCCTTTTTTGTCGGACAAACGGCCCCAAAAAGGGGAAACAATTGCCTTGGCGAGAAATGTGATTGAAAAAGCGATGCCGCTTAGCAATGTTAAAGTTTTCGTATTCACAGGGTCCAACTGACGGAAAAAAAGCGGCAAAAAAGGCATTGTCATTGAATTTCCCAAATTGGTAATAAAACAGCCGATCCAAAGTACGATTAAATTTATCTTAAAGGTTCGTTTGGCCAAAAAAATCCTTTCAATTATGTCAAAAAACTATCAGCAAATTTTCAAACGGCTTATGTCGTTTGATAGATGAAAAATTAGTTATATATTGCATGATAGTTCATTTGAGGATTCTTGAAAAGATTTTCACACAAAAAATCAGGGCAGATTATGAACAAACTCAGCGGCTAATTTTTTGTAACCCCGTTCCTGATTAACTTTGGCCAATAATTCTTGATCATGAGTTGAAGCGTAACCAGTTGTCAACAATTTCTGATATAAGTCTACATATGGATAGTCATTAGCTCTTGCAAAGGCCAGTTCTTTATCAATATCGAAGGGAATGCGGCGAAAATCAAAATCAACAATTCCTTTCTCAGTAACTGTCAGCAGCAGATAGCTGGCATCACGATTTCTTAGAAAATGCGGCCGCGTGAACCACGTTTGCCCCACAGAACCAGGATTCAAGACAAGCTGGCCGCTGCTTGTGTATCGCCATAAAGGCATATGAATATGTGCAAAGAGCGCCGCATCTACAGTTGGGTCTGTCACGATCTGATCAAAGTTTTTCTGATCAGCGGTTGCCAGTAATTCATGACCAAAATTTTTGTTGGGAAGATTATGAGAAAGTGCAAAAACACGATCCAAGACATGCTTGCGAGCCGTCATAGGCAGAGCCCTCAGCTGGTCATTGCGTTCCTTGGAAAAACGCTGGTAATCATAGCGTGCCAGCATCAAGAAATAAACGTCGCCTGGATCTGACAAATCTATTTGCGACTTATCCATCACTTCGTTGTAGCTTGCTTCCCAATTGCCCATGAGATATTGGGTGGTATTAACGCTTTCTAATAATTGAAAACATTCTTCAGACCTGGTCCGCCAAATGCGATATCACCTAAGGACCAAAATTCATCTGCACCAGCCTCTTTAGCATCGTCAAGAACTGCTTTTAAAGCACTGGCATTGCCATGGCTGTCCGGATAATACAGCGATTTTATATTTCATGTGTAAGTCCTCCGATTAGTTCGATTATAAAATAGTTTTCACAACTCTTCTGCGCTATGCTGAATATAATTTCAGGGAGTGGTCATGACAACTTTTGGTTATTTTTCGCCATCAACAGCGATTACAGCTTTATCGCCAATCAGATTTCAGCGAGCAAAAACATATCTTGAAAATAAAGGGATTTCGCTTGTTGCCGGGTCTTTAACTGGAAAATCAGATTTCTACCGGTCGGGATCAATTCAGGCACGGGCAGCGGAAATTAATCAATTGATCCATCGGGATGATGTTGATATCATCATGTCAACCATTGGTGGCAGCAATACGAACTCAATTTTGTCTGATATTGATTTTGATTATCTGCGCAGTCATCCAAAAACTTTTGTCGGATATTCTGATGCAACGTCACTCTTATTGGCAGTCGCCAGTCAAGCACCTAATTGTCGCGTACTTTATGGTCCTGCTTTAGTAGCGTCTTTTGGCGAATGGCCGCCTTATGTCGATGAGACTTGGGAGGCATTTGCTAAAATTGCCTTCGCTAAAAGAGACGAAAGTGTGAGCTTGTCAGCACCCACATTTTGGAGTGACGAGGCTTTGAATTGGAATGAATTTCAAAAACCCAAACAAAGAAGGCCAAATCATTGGTCTTATATTGGATCACCAGTTTTAAAAGGCCGTCTGATCGGCGGTAATTTAAATACGATGTACGGGATTTTGTCTTCAAAATTTTTTCCCAAGATTCAATCGGGAGATATTCTTTTTATCGAAGATGCAGAAAAAGACGCAGCCACCGTCGAAAAGAATTTTGCAATGTTGAAAAACGCCGGTATTTTTGACTTAGTTAGCGGCATTATTCTTGGCAAACATGCTGCTTTTGACGACTGCGGATCTGGCCGACGGCCGATCGATATCCTATTAGAAGTACTAGCAGACCGCTCGCTGCCGATTATTTATGATTATGATTCCTGTCACACAGTACCGATGCTGACCACGCCGCTAATGGCCAACGTCAGCATTGACGCCCTTGCAGGAAAGGTGACTTTCACTGATTTTTAAAATCAGTTTTTTGTAAATACCAGCGGTAAATAGCCAGCGATTTTTCATCTGATAAGTAACGAATTTGAACTTCTTGGTTGCCGTCTCCTTGGCGGATATTCACACATAAGTGCGTTAAATTCCGGCCGGCCATCCAGATGGTTTGCCTGCAGACCAGCGACTGAATATTTTTCCGTTGCAGGATTGTGATTTGTTTGGTCCATAAACGGCCAGTCTGCAGGACCAGACTTTGGTTATCTGCAAGCAGTACCAGAGCTGTGCTCTGGCCTTTATAGATACCGAGCGATACGGCGATTGGCAGCAGTAACAATGATATAAGACCCCATTGATGCCAAAAAAAGATGGAGAGTGCTATCGGAATAAGTGATAAGCAGACAGCATTACGAACGAAATACCAGCTGCAGATCTTTGGCAGATAATCTAATTTAGGAAAACTGTCTGGAATCCAGTTAACGAAATGGTGCAGATGAGATGGCACAACTTTTTCAGAAATCACAGGCGTAATAATGAAATTATTATCATCGCGGTTTTTGCTGCCTGCTTCAGATGCGACAACTGCTTTAATTGTTGCTAAGTGAAGCCATTGGCGCAGGATATTTTGTTCGATCATCACTGCCTGGAGTTTTTTTAGAGACGATCCAAGTGTCTGGCGTTGAAACAAACCGCGAACTGTTGTCAGCTTGTTATTTTTCTTGATCAGGACGAAATGATAGTAACGCTGAAGAATTAATAAATAGGATAAAATGGCGCCAAGCAGCAAAAGACTGGTCACAACGATCAGCCAGTCGTTAAGGCGCAAGTGGTCCAAGGCTGTTTCAAAAGGTTTTAAAAAACGATTCGGCAGAAATTGGTTCAGTTGCGAATACAAGGTCATTAAGGCACCCAGTATCGGAAAAATCGTAAAGGAAGTCAGTGCATATTTTGATAAATCTCGTGTGCTGGTCGCATAGTTATCAGGTATCTGGTTTGCCTGATCGGATTGATTAGCAATAGGAAGATCCGAACCAGTCTTTTCTTTGTTTTGATAAAGCTGATCAATTAAATTGGAAATTTTAATGGAAACAGCCGGTAATTCTGTCTGAGATTCCTTATCCTCATGGCCGGCAGTCTGGATTAACAGTGACTCAATACCAAATGGCCGCAGGAAAAACCACTGTTTATGCTGGGTTGTCTGGATTCGGCCGAAGGGGATGTGATCGTGGCGGCGTATGAAAAGACCTGAATTGATCGTAAGGCCATTTTCATCAAAAGCGAAAGTAAAACAAATATAACGAACGATTCCCCATCCGATAATCAATAATACGATGCCTAAATAGACCCAGGGACTGATGTTGTTTTTCGAGATTACATCCCACACAAGCAGACCCAACAAAATATACAGCTGTTTAATCACCCGTCCAATGAAAATGACAATTGACAGGGGATGAAGGTGCTCAGATTTCATGATCTAAAGCCCCCAATGCGAGTGCCATAATTTGGTCACGAAGTTTCTCAGCTTTAGTATTTTCCAAACCATCAATGGTATGCGTGCTTGAGGCAGTCGCAACAGCCACTTTCTGCATTTTCTGCCATTGCAATAGCGGGCCGGCAGAAAGCGTCACATTTTGAACACGCGAGATTGGGATAGCAATACGTTTGCGAAAAATAAAGCCCGACTGCATTTCCACGGCATCTTCAGTAATACGGTATTGCCAAAAACGATAACGATAGGGAATAGAGATCAGTTCGCTTATCATTCCTATTACAATTGCAGCAGCGATTACGTACACAAACCAGATCGGCCAATGCCAAATGTGTCCAGCTAGGTAGATGGCGGCAAGAATAATAAGAGAAAGGATTAAATTAGCGCAGGCGTGCACGAACCAAGTGATTTGGATTTTCTTTGGAAGCTGCTGTGTTTCGTTCATGCTAGTACCTCTTAAGCGTTTGTTTGTAATAATATTAGCATACAAACGATTATCATTTATGTATGTAAACGATAACAAATAGAATTGGCGTGTTTGGATCGCGAAACAGTTTTCAACAATGATTCCTTATTAGATTGCAATTACGTTAAATATCAATGACTATGTTGCAACAAAGTCTCACTAATTACTGTGGCTTTAGTGATGTAAAAAAAGAGTAATTAATTTAATACCAGCAAAAAGCTCTCGCAAACTGACTCAGTTACATTGAATATATGCCAAATCTTAAAGCAAAACTCACAACAATTATTCTTACATCAGCAGCTGCGCTTTCATTTTCAGTGATTAGTGCCAATGCTGACACGATCTACACAATTAAATCTGGCGATACTTTATCTAAGATTGCCAGGGAATTTAATACAAGCGTTTCGACAATCGCTCAAGCAAATAACATTGCAAACGTTAACTTAATATATACTGGCAACCGCCTTTCTATCGGCGCACCTGCCGCTCCGGCAGCTCCTGCAACGTATCAGGCACCAGCGGCTCCGGCAGCTAAAACGGCTGCACCTGCTCCTCGTTATCAGGCGCCAGCTCAAGAAGCTTATGTACCGGCTGCACCTGTTCGGAGTTATCAGCCTGCAGTGACTGGTTCAAATGCATTGCGCCGTCGTCAGGTAGAATCAGGTAACAATTACAATACCTTTACCGGTAATGGTTACCTTGGTGCCTATCAATTTGCTCGCGGCACATGGGCAGCCGGCGTTGCTGCAGTTGGCGGGTCTGTTTCTGATTTCAGCCCAGCTCATCAAGATGCAGTTGCTAACTGGTATGCTAACAACCGTTACGGCGGCTGGCAGAATGTTCCAACCACTGGCGGCTGGTAATAATAAGTTGCCTAAACGCAGTCAAATGGCTGCGTTTTTATTTTGCTTGTTTTTGTTGTGCAGCAGAAAAGGCCCGAAAAACAGGAGCAGCATCACACCGATGAAACTATACGTATATTGCCGCCAGCTGTTGATCAAATAGCCGAAAATCAAGCTTCCTAAAGGTTGGATACCATCAAAAAATAGAAAAGTCAAACCGAAAATGCGCCCTAAATAAGCGATTTCCGTCTCTTTTTGAATCAGCGTAATTGAGATACTGAAGAATCTCGACTGAATTAAACCAATGATGAAAGCTAAAATGAACCAAACGATAAAACTGTCCGGCAGGAAAATGCCTGCAATCAGAAGAGAAAATCCTTCAAATATAATTTCCCGGTACAATGTTTGACTAGAAACAGCTTGTTTTTGGATGGCTAAAAGACTGCCGCCGATCAATCCGCCAATGGCGCTAACGGCCAAAAAGATACTGTAATTGGCAGCATGGCCGCCAAAAAAATGATTACCGATATAAGGTGCGATCAACAGGCACCCGGCACTGCAGAAATTGAAGATCGCCATAGAAAGAATAAATTGAAACAGATTTTTATTTTTAAAGACATATCTGAATCCGTTGGCAATGTCCTGAACAAAGCTTGTGCTGCTGCGGTCGGTGTTATCCTGCGGCCAAGAATAACGGATCAAAAAATTTAAAAAAGCAGCCACAAGAAAAGAAGCTGCGTTTATCAAAACGAACTCGCTAAAATTAATGCTTTTAATTGACAATAACAAACCGCCAATTAGTGGTGAGATAATATTGGCAAAGTTAAAAACCATGTTTGCCAAGGCATTAAAACGCTGTAATTTGCTGCCGGCCATAATTTCCGGTGCCATTGATTTGGCAGCAGGGTAGTTAATCGTGAAGAGAAAATTCAAAGTAAAGGTGATTAGAATTAACAGCCATGCCTGCGGATTTTCATTATTAATAAGGAAACTTCCAAAAAAACAAATGACAGCAGACAAGAGATCCGTCCACAGGAGAACTTTTTTTCGATTGTGGTGATCAACGAGTTCACCGATAAAAAGGTCACCCAAAAAGAAGCCGACACCGCCGACGGCTTCGATAATACCAAGCAGGCTCGTGGTTCCTGTAGATCGCACGACAAGCCAGTTCTGTCCTAAAATATAGAGCGCCGAACCCAATTGCGAAACGGCGGGGCTCAACATTAAGGGCAGCTGGTGATTTTTATTTTTGGAACTTTGAGACAATATGATTTAATCATGCATGATATAAGCCTTTTAGGCAAGCCTATGCGGTTACAGGTCCTTTTGCATGTTGATATCCGTAATGCCGTAACCACTTTTTCGATAAACGTGCAAAGCACGTGCATTTCGGCCGAAAACGTGTAAGGCGATGTGTTTGAAAGATAATTTTCTGGCTTCTTCATCAGCCAAGACGAGTGCCCGGCTTCCGAATCCTTGATTTTGAAAAGCTTCATCAATTGCAAAGTCGTAAATAAAAATCGTGTCCGGCTGGTCTTTGAGCTTGGCCATCCAAAGAATGCCAATCTTTTGTTTTTGGTAAATGATGCTGTATAGATAATTGTCTGGGCTGTTAATGCCTTGCGGCAGAAGCGAATTAAAGCTTTCTTCAGATTTTTTCATTGCTTCATCAGCCAGCCAGCTGCCTGCTTGGACTTTGTCAGCGGCGTAGTCTTTAATTGCGTGGGAAACAAAATGATCAAATTCTGGACTGTTCATCAATCTCAAAGCTGGTTTTTCTGTCATTTCTTCTGTCATGCGGATATCATAACAAGAAATAGTCCAACAGGTGCAAGAAAAGAATGGTAGACAGAGGGAATCTGAAATAGCTGTCAGTCTTTCTTGCAATGGTTTTTAGGCTATTTTATACTTGAAAATGTAAGCGATTACGGTTACCGAGGACACTGGCTGAGGCCAGAATCAGAAAAGAGGATGCGATGGCAGAGACAAAATGGTGGCAAAAATCGGTTGTTTACCAGGTCTATCCGCGCAGCTATCAGGATAGTAATGGTGACGGTGTTGGTGATTTACCAGGTTTGACGAGCAGGCTGCCTTATATCAAACAATTAGGGGCCGATGTGATTTGGCTGAATCCGATATACGAGTCGCCAGATCAAGATAATGGTTATGATATCAGCGATTATCGCAAAATCCAGCCAGTCTATGGGACGATGGCGGATTTTCAAACATTATTGGATCGGGCTCATGAACTTGGATTGAAAATTTTAATGGATCTGGTCGTGAATCATACTTCTGATCAGCATCGCTGGTTTCAAGAGAGTCGGAAGTCCAAGGATAATCCTTATCGCGACTATTACATTTGGCGGGATCCTAAGAATGGTGGCGAACCAAATAATTGGGGATCTTTTTTCAGCGGATCAGCTTGGTCCTTTGATGCTCAGACGAAGCAGTATTATCTGCATTTATTTGCATCCGGCCAGCCGGATTTGAATTGGGAAAATCCAGCCGTGCGCCAAAGTGTCTGGGAAGTCATGCGTTTTTGGCTGGACAAAGGGATTGACGGTTTTCGCATGGATGTGATTAATCTGATTTCCAAGCCGCAAGGCCTGCCGGATGCGCCTCAGGCAGATGGGGCAGCTTTCGGGTCTGCAGGTGCCTTGGTTGCTAACGGCCTGCGGCTGCAGGAATTTCTGCAGGAAATGAATGATCAGGTTCTCTCGCATTATGACATCATGACTGTCGGCGAAATGCCCGGCGCGACGCCAGCATCGGCAATTAAGTATGCTGGATTGGATGCTAAGAAACTGAATATGGTGTTTCAATTTGAACATGTTGGTTTATCAGCCAATCCTGACCGGCGTTTAGGCAAATGGAATGATCAGCCAGTTAAACTGCTTGATTTAAAGAAGACTCTCTCGCACTGGCAGACGGATTTGGACGGCAAAGGCTGGAACAGTCTTTATTGGAATAATCATGATCAGCCGCGTGCGGTTTCGCGTTTTGCAACAGATGATCCTAAGTATCGCGTCAGGGCTGCTAAAATGCTGGCAACGACTTTGCACATGATGCAGGGCACGCCTTATGTTTACGAAGGCGAAGAATTAGGCATGACTAACGCGCACTTAACGGCATTATCACAGTACGAGGATCTGGAATCTCTTAATGCCTATCATGAATTCGTCGATAAAGAGGGATTGGTCGACGGTAAAACGATGCTGGCTTATTTGGCAAACATGTCGCGTGACAATGCCAGAACACCCATGCAGTGGGACAATTCTGATAATGCCGGCTTTACCAATGGGCATCCTTGGTACGCCTTGAATGCGAATTACCCTGAGATCAATGTGCAATCAGCCTTGACTGATCCGGATTCTGTTTTCTACTACTATCAGAAATTAATTGCTTTAAGACATGACTTTGATGTGATTTCACTAGGCAGTTTTCAGGAATTGGATCCGCATGATGACAAGGCTTTTGCTTATTTCCGTCAGTTACAAGGACAACGGCTGCTTGTGGTCAGCAATTTCACCAAGCAAAATATTCGGCGTGATTACAATCAGCAAGTCGCGAAAAAAATGCTGATTGGCAATTACGCTGATAGTGGTCAGGACTCAGCACTGTTTCGCCCCTACGAAAGTAAAGTTTTCCTATATGAATAAATACGAAAGGCTCCCGTGATTGGGAGCTTTTTTGTGACAAATGTCATGTTGATTGCTGACAAAGGGTACTAGGAACACATTTTAGATAAACTGCAAGCGGCTAACCGGATCGCAGCCATTCAGATTGCTAAAAAACATAACTGGTTGTGACTGCTTCTGCTGGCGATTCTCAACTAATTTTTGCTTTTGTTGATCGATACACACGACTGAAGCATATAATTAAAGCAATTATGGAAAATAAAGGGAATCCTAATAAAAATCTTGGTTTGAAGTGGGTACTTGCTCAGCTGCCTGTTTCACTGCTGATCTTGATTATCATCTTTGCGATTATCGCTTCTTTGGAAGGCGTTATTTCCGGCTATGCGATCGGGCAGATTACAGCAATTGCGACGACACATGTTGCCAGCCCAGCGCTCTTCGTTCTGCGTTTTGTCTTGATTTATTTCGCGGTCTACACGGGCTTATATATTTTCATTCTCCTGCAGAACCGCGCGATTAAATACCTGAATGTGGCGCTGAAACAGGCTTTCATGAAAAACGCTTTTCAGACTGATTATGTTCACCAAGATGCTGACAAGCTGTTAAATCAGGTCACAGCTGACGCCAAACAGATCGAACAGCGCTACTTTAGTAATTTGGTAAATCTGCTCCTTTCCGTCATTGCGATCATTACTTCCTCAGTCTTTGTTATTGCGATCAATCCTATGCTAGGCCTGATTGATGTGATCTTGAGCTTTTCGATTATGATTCCGACTTTATTTGATAATAAGAAACTCGATCAGTATTCGTCTGATTGGTCAATGGCTAATCAGCATTATCTGGGCCAAGTCAAAGAAATATTTGCCGGCATTGATATCATCAAAAATTTTCGGGCCGAAAAGACGATGCTGGCGGCAAACGACGCCAAACTGAATGAGAGTGAAAACCGTTACTTAGCTTTAAACAATCGTCAATTTTTCACGCAGTATTTTTCCTGGCTCATGATTATTATTTCTTTTCTCGGGCCTGTTTTGATCGGCCTGCTTTTCCGCCAATACCAGCTCTTTGGTGTGACAATCAGTGCGATCGTAACTCTGGCCTTGTCTGGCGGCAATGTTGCCACACAAGTCCGCACGGGGATTCAGTATTATGCCGGCATGAAAACGACGCGCGCTTTGCGCCAGAGTGTTATTCCTGATCCTACGCCGGAAGAGAATTCAGCGGCGAACCTGCCCGATAAACCACTTTTGTCGGTTGCTGATGTTTCTTTTTCCTATAAAAACCATCCCATTTTAAAAGATGTTTCCTTATCGCTGCCTTATGGCGGCAAACTGCTTTTGAGCGGTGATTCCGGCAGCGGCAAATCAACTTTTTTGAATCTGCTAACGAACAAATTGGACGTCCAAACCGGCTCAATTACCTTGGGCGGCCAGCAGATTCATGAAAACGACTTTGCTTATATTACCCAGACGAATTGGGTTTTCAATGATACTGTCAAAGAAAATCTTACTTTGGGACAGAATTTTTCCAATGCGGCCTTACTGGCTAGCCTTAAGGAAGTGAATTTGGCTAACGAATTGGGTGATGATCCTTTGAATTATCAGTGTGGGGAAGGCGGCAAGAATCTTTCTGGCGGCCAAAAACAGCGGATTGCGATTGCGCGGGCGCTTCTAAGAAAACGGCCTTTATTACTGTTAGATGAAGTTACAGCCGCTTTGGATGAAAAAAATTCTGAAAAATTGCGCGATCTCATTTATCGTTTGCCACAGACAATTATCGAAATTGCGCATCATTATGATACAGATCAAATTCAGGCTAATCACGTTCAGCATCTGCAATTGTCAGCTGGTAAAATCAGCCCGGCCAACTAGCAAATCAGGCTCTCTGCCTGAAAATGTTTTTCTTGTTATGCTTAAGGAGTGAATTTGCTCGAAAAGCACAAATGGCTGCAGTGGCTCGTGATGCTGGCAGCTTTAGAGATTATCGTCCTCAGCCTGAATTTTTTCTACGTGCCGGCAGGGATTGCAGCCGGTGGTTCGACAGGTATTTCAATTCTGCTGGATGAGGCTTTTCATTTTAACCGGGCCTTGTCGGTTTTAGTGATTAATCTTCTGATGATCGGCTTGGCTTTTATATTTTTGAAACGGCAGGTGATCGCTAAAATTGCATTTGGGTCATTTGCGATTCCTTTGCTTATGTGGCTGACACCGACCGCTAAACTAGTTGACGATCCGTTGCTGGCCATGGTGATTGCGGGCAGTGTTTTTGGCCTTGGTATTGCGCTGCTTTATCACGTCGGTGCCTCTTCAGGCGGGTCGACCGTACCGCCGATGATTCTAAAAAAGTTTTTTAATCTAAATACGTCAGTCGGCCTGTTAATTATTGATGGTTTGATTATTATCTGCAATATTTTTGTCAGCGGATCAAATGCTTTTTTTCTCGCGATTTTTTCTCAAGTGATTACGACGATTGTTATGCGTTATATCGAAAGCGGTTTTGACCATAAAAAAATGTTCTCGATTATGAGCGAGACACATCTATTGGAAATCAAGCAATTAATTGAGCACGAATTTGATCATGGTTTTACGATCCTGCAGGTAGTTGGCGGGAAAAGCAAAGATGATAAAGAAATGTTGATTGTGGTTGTCAAGAATGCTGACTATCGGACTTTTATCCGCGAGGTCAAACGGATCGATCCAAATGCCTTTATTACCAGCAGCAATATCACCGAAGTCCACGGCGGGATTACAGGTATTTATGGTTAAGCGTCCGTTTCAAATAGCTGTATAATACAATCAGTGCGCTAAACTTGCCTTTTAACGCGAAAAATAATAAAATCGTTACGTTGATAAAAAGGAGTTCATATGTCAGGTCATAGTAAATGGCACAACATCCAAGGCCGTAAAAATGCTCAGGATGCTAAACGTGGAAAAATTTTCCAGAAAATAAGTCACGATTTGTATGTTGCAGCCAAGGCTGGCGGTGCTGATCCATCTGCTAATGCTAGTCTGCGTCTTGTCATGGACAAGGCTAAAGCGGCCAATATGCCAAAAGATAACGTCCAGCGTGCTTTAGACAAAGCCACTGGTGCAGGGGATATCAAATTCGAAGAAGCTACTTATGAAGGGTATGCCCCAGGCGGTATTGCAGTCTTGGTAGAGACTTCGACAGATAATATTAATCGTACTGTCTCGACTGTGAGAAATTCATTCAGTCATCACGGCGGCGCGCTTGGAACAACGGGATCTGTCAGCTTTCAATTCGATCGTCGCGGGCACTTTGTGATTGATCGTGAGGAACATCCGGAAATTACGGAAGATCAAGTCATGGAAGATGCCATCGATGCCGGTGCTGAAGATGTTCAGACTTCCGATGAGGCTTTTGAAATTTATTCAGATCCGACTGATTTTGCTGCAGTCGAAGATTCGTTAGTCAAAAAAGGCTACGATTTGGCTGAAGCTGAAATTACGATGATCCCGCAGAATCCAATGGATGTACCGGAAGCAGACCAGGAAAAGTTCGAAAAACTTGTCGATGAATTAGAAGATAATGATGATGTGCTGGCTGTCTATACAACAGCTGATTAAAGACTAAAAAATACTTGCATAAGCAGGTATTTTTTTTGTTCGCCTATGTTCTCTTTTAACAATTTGCTAAAATAGGACTCATGAAGTCAGATATTGAAATAGCTCATGATACCACGGAATTGCCGATCACAGAAATTGCTCAGCAAATTGGTTTATCTGAAAAACAGCTGATCCCTTACGGTCACGACAAAGCGAAAATCGATGCTGCCAGCCTTGCAAATGCACCCCGCCAAGGCAAATTGATCCTCGTTACGTCAATCAACCCGACACCTGCTGGGGAAGGAAAAACCACTGTCACGATTGGCCTTGTTGATGCGATTAATCGTTTAGGAAAATCCGCAATCGGAGCATTGCGTGAACCTTCAATGGGACCTGTTTTTGGTTTAAAGGGTGGTGCAACCGGCGGTGGTTTTGCCCAAGTTATTCCAATGGATGATATTAATTTACACTTTACCGGAGATATTCACGCTGTCTCTGCAGCCCACAATTTGCTGGCGGCAGTTTTGGATAATCATTTGCATCAAGGCAATGCTTTGCAGATTGATCCGGATAATATTTTTTGGCGCCGAGTGTTGGATATGAACGACCGTGCTTTACGCCAAGTCACCTTGGGCAAAGGTAGAATTAACGGCCCTGAGCGAGATTCCGGTTTTGATATTACGGCTAGTTCTGAGATAATGGCGATTTTGACGCTGTCCAAGAATCTTTCTGATTTGAAGAAGCGCCTGGGCCGGATTGTTGTTGCTTTAAATGTTAAAGGAGAACCTGTGACTGTGGCTGATTTGAAAGTTGCTGGTGCACTGACAGCTGTCTTAAAAGACGCGATTAATCCGAATTTAGTCCAGTCTTTGGAACATTCGCCCTTTATCATTCATGGCGGACCATTTGCTAACATTGCTCAAGGAACCAATTCCGTGATTGCCACGGATACGGCTTTGAAACTAGCTGATTACGCTGTGACCGAGGCTGGTTTCGGTTCTGATCTGGGCGGCGAAAAGTTCATGGATGTAAAAGTACCTGTGTTGGGCAAAGAACCCGATGCTGTTGTACTAGTTGCGACGATTAAAGCTTTGAAGTTCCATGCCGGGGTCGCTTTGGCAGACCTTGGGCAAAAAGATGTCGCAGCAGTTAAAAAGGGAATGGCTAATTTGGATCGTCATTTGAATGCAATGACACGTTATGGCAAGCCGGTTGTGGTGGCATTAAATAAATTTGCCAGCGACGACATGGAAGAGATCCGAGCTGTTAAGAATTTTGTCGAGAATGAAAAAGGTTTGAAAATGGAAATTGCCACAAGCTTTGTCGATGGTTTTGAAGGCTCGCTGGAATTAGCCAAAACCGTCATAGCTGCGGCTGATAATCATCATTTCTTTATGCCTTTATATCACGCTGACGACACCATTGAAGACAAGATGACGACGATTATCGAAAAGATTTATGGCGGCAAGAATTATGAATTGTCTGACCGTGCTGTCTCTGATTTAGCTGAATTGAAGGCTAACGGCTGGGACAAATTGCCAGTCGTGATTGCTAAGACACCTAACAGTTTGACTGATGACAGTAAAATTCATGGTGCACCAAGCGGATTTACGATTCATATTCGCCGTTTTATTCCGAAAATTGGTGCAGGATTCGTTGTGGCCATGGCCGGGAAAGTCCTGATGATGCCGGGTCTGGGCAAAGTACCAGCGGCTGAAAAAATCGATGTTGATGAAAATGGCCAAATTACAGGCCTAAGTTAATTAAAAAAGAGCTTGTCTCAAAAAGGCAAGCTCTTTTTTGTACAAAAAACAACCCGATAGGGTTGTTATAAAATCACTTTTGTTTTGCTGCAGCAATCACTTGGCGGCCCTTGTAAAGTCCCTTTGGTGATACACGGTGTGCTACTGTGTATTCGCCAGTCGTCTTATCTAAAACGATATTAGGAATTTCCAAAGCGATGTGGCCGCGGCGGTTGCGCTTATGTGACTTAGAATTTTTATTTGAGATAACAGCCATGAAGTGCTCCTTTACTGAATAACTATCTTAGTTTCCCAAAAAAACACACGAAAGTCAAGCTCTAATCAATCTCAGGAATAACTTTCCGCGCTTTTATTCTTATGATACACTTAACCTATCATCCGTAATAGAGGTTGCAGAGGACACGAGTAGTTTTCCGGGAAATTCCCCGCTAGGGATCGGATAATGAAAAGGGACTTTGCCGAAGTCATCAGCGTTAGCGGGCACTGCATGATTGAGACGCGGCTCAATAGGCCACGGATTGTCACAGTAATGTGGAGTGCTAGGACGGACAAACGACTCAGCGTAAGCCTTCGTTTGTTTAGTTTAGCAAACGGAGGTTTTTATTATGCAAATTCAAAATAATCAACTTTATATCGGCGGTTTACCCGCAAGCGAGATCGCCAAACGTTTTCAAACACCCTTGTATGTCTATGATGTCGGTCAGATCCGAAAAACCATTCGCGAAATGAAAGAAGCCTTTCAAGCCGAAAATGTTGCCTATGAAATCAGCTACGCTAGTAAAGCTTTTTCGGTCGTCGCCATGTATGATGTGCTGGCGGCTGAAAAAATCCACTGTGACGTGGTTTCTGGCGGTGAGTTAGCCACTGTCATGAAAGCCGGTTTCCCCTTGCAAAAGGTGGCTTTTAATGGCAATAACAAGTCTTTCGATGAGCTGTCGACTGCCATTGATCATCATATCGGAACTGTGATTGTCGATAATTTCCATGAGATCGAATTATTAGAAGAAATTCTCAGTGCTAAAAATCAGATGCAAGATGTCCTCATGCGAATCAGCCCTGGTATTTCAGCACACACACATGAATTTATTTCGACGGGCCAGCAGGATAGCAAGTTTGGTTTTGATTTGATTTCCGGTCAGGCTAAGCAGGCTTTTGATCTGATTATGGCTTCGCCGCACCTGCATCTTCGCGGTCTGCACGCCCATATTGGTTCACAGATATTTGAGACAAATGGTTATTCGAAATTGGCTGATTTATTGGTCAAAACAGCCAGTGATTGGCATTTTCAGCCTGATATCATCGATTTAGGCGGCGGTTTTGGCATTAAATATAACGAAAAAGATGACCCAATTCCCAATTCTGACTTTATTCATCTGATCTGTCAGTCAGTCAAGCAGGCGGCAAAGGCCTATAACATCCAGCTGCCGGAGATTTGGATCGAGCCTGGCCGTTCAATTGTTGGCCCAGCCGGTTATTCTTTATACACAATCGGCGGCCGCAAAGATATTCCCGGCATTCGTTCTTATTTATCAGTTGATGGCGGCATGGGTGACAATATCCGCCCGGCTCTTTATCAAGCTGAATATGAAGCTTTATTAGCTGATCAGGCAGACCTGCCCAGCGAACAAGTTGTACGGATTGCGGGTAAATATTGCGAGTCCGGTGATGTTCTCGTTTGGCAGCAGAAGCTGCCTAAGACCAAGCCTGGTGATTTGCTGGCAATTCTGGCAACTGGTGCCTATGGCTATTCCATGGCATCCAACTATAACCGCAACCCGCGCCCGGCCGTTGTTTTTGCCGAAAATGGCCAGGCAAAGCTGGTGGTCAAGCGCGAAAGCATGGCTGACATTACTCATTTGGATTTAGATTACGAGGTAGGAAATGACTGAATTAGATGCAGAAAAAATTATTAGTTTTATAGCGAACGCACCGAAAAAGACACCGGTTAAAGTGACTTATAAAGGTGAGCTGACTGGCAAACTGCCTAAGGATGTCAAGCAATTTGCCGGCGATGGATTTGGTTTGCTGTTTGGTGATTGGCAGGATATCAAACCGCTGCTGTCTGCCTTGGATCCTCAGAATTATGTTGTAGAAAACGATGGCCGCAATACAGGCGTTCCAATGCTGGACAAGAAAAATATCAATGCCCGTATCGAACCTGGCACCTTTATTCGCGACCAGGTGAAAATTGGTGATCATGCTGTGATTATGATGGGTGCCGTGATTAATATCGGTGCTGAAATCGGTGAGGGCAGCATGATTGATATGGGTGCAGTGCTTGGCGGCCGTGCTATTGTCGGCAAACATTGCCATATCGGAGCTGGCACCGTCTTGGCCGGTGTTGTTGAACCAGCATCAGCTCAGCCTGTCCGTGTTGCTGATAATGTCCTGATCGGAGCCAATGCCGTTGTCATCGAAGGTGTGCAAATTGGCGAAGGGGCCGTTGTCGGTGCTGGCGCAGTTGTGATTAAAGATGTTGCCGCTCATACAGTCGTCGCAGGCGTGCCTGCGCGTGTGATTAAAGAGATTGATGCCAAGACTGAGCAAAAGACTGCACTGGTCGATGCTTTGAGGCGGCTTTGATGTTAAGTGAAGAGGAGTTAATTCAGATTCGCCGTCATTTGCATCAGAATCCGGAAATCGGCATGCAGGAATTTCATACGCATGATTTCTTATTAAAACAAATTGCCCGTTTGCCTCAGGACCATCTCTCAATCAAGACGATTCCGGAAGTGCCGACTGCAATACTTGTCCGTATCGCAGGATCTAATCCCAAGCGGACTCTGGGCTGGCGGACTGACATTGACGCTTTGCCGATTAAAGAGGCGACGGGGCTGCCCTTTGCCAGTCAAAACGATGGCGTGATGCATGCTTGCGGCCATGATTTTCACATGACGGTTGCTCTTGGGATTCTGTCTTATTTTGCTGAACATCAGCCGCTTGATAATCTCTTGATTTTCTTCCAACCGGCTGAAGAAAATGAATTCGGCGGTAAACGTTTCTTTGATGCCGGCGGTTTTCAGGGTGATTATAAGCCGGATGAATTTTATGCTTTACATGTGAATCCACAATTGCCAGCCGGTCAAATCGGCAGCCGTCAAGGGACACTGTTTGCCGGATCTAATGAATTACGGATCAGTTTTATCGGCAAGTCCGGTCATGCAGCTTATCCGCAAAAAGCCAATGATTCAATTGTGGCAGCGGCTAATTTCGTTACCAGTGTCCAGACGGTCGTTTCCCGTAATATCGATCCAATTGAAGGCGGCGTGGTCACGATTGGCAAATTCAATGCCGGCCAAGCGATGAATATTATTGCTGGACAGACTGACATCGAAGGAACTATCCGCAGCTTCACGCAGCAGGGCATGGAGGTTATGACAAAACATATTCGCATGATCGCACAAGGGGTTGCTGACGCTTTTGGCCAGGAATTGAAAATCAATTTTCGACAGGGCGGCTATATGCCTGTCGTCAACGATGAAGCAAGCAGCAGTTTTTTTATTAATTATATGGAACACGCTGATGACGTTGACTTTAAAATTGTCGAGCCAGCAATGATCGCAGAAGATTTTGGTTTTTTGTCCAACCAGTTCAAAGGGACGATGTGCTGGCTAGGTGTGAACGATCCAAAGCATACACTGCATTCCGATCATTTAACACCGGATGAATCAGCTATTGAAAAGGGGATTACAGCTATCACTGGTTTTCTGACAGCAAGAATGGAAAAATGACGAATATTTTAGCAGATACAAAATTATTGACCGCGATTATCACGCCTTTTAATAAGGAGAATGAAATTGATTTTTCAGTTTATAAGAAATTGATTGATTCGCAATTGGCCGATGGCGTGCAAGGCTTTGTCGTTTCAGGGACGACTGGCGAAGCACCAACACTGACACATGATGAAAAGATTGCGTTATTTAAAAAAACTGTCGACTTTGTCGCCGGACGAGCCAAGGTAATTGTCGGGACGGGATCAAATAATACGGCCGAGACAATCAAGTTTACGCAGGAAGTCGGGCAGATTAAGGGAATCGATGCCGCTTTGGTCGTGACGCCTTATTACAACAAACCTGATCAGGATGGTATGATTGCTCATTTTACAGCCGTTGCTGATGCCAGTCTTCTGCCTGTGATTATTTACAATATTCCCGGCCGCAGCATTTCCGGCCTAACTGTCGACTCTTTGCTGACACTAGCCAAGAATCCGAATATTATCGCAGTCAAACAGTGCAATTCTGACTATGATATGTCGGAATTAATCGAACACGCACCGAAAGATTTTCTGATTTTTACGGGCGAGGACGGTCAGGCACTGTTAAATTACGTGCTGGGCGGTGCTGGGACAATTTCAGTTGTCTCGCATTTTTATGCAAAGCAGTTCGTTGATATGTTTGCAGCGGTTGACCGCGGTGATATGAAACAAGCAGCAGCTGATTTCCGTTATATCAATCCAAGAGTCAAAGCTTTATTCAGTCATCCGTCGCCATCGCCAGTCAAAGCCGTCTATGAGCGGATGGGTATCCATGTGGGTAAGCCGCGTTTACCGATTGTACCTTTAACTACAGCGCAGACTGATGAAATTATGCAGGTACTGCAGGCATGAAAACCATTCTATTAGCCGGTGCGGCAGGAAAAATGGGTCAGGCCATTCAACAGGTAATCGCAAAACACGATGATTGGCAGCTGTCGGCCGTTTTACTGCACCATCCGTCGGCGCAATCAGCCTTTCCTGCCGAGACAAAAATCTTTTACAAATTAGATGAAATCCAAGGCGATTATGATGTGTGGCTGGATGTGACACGGCCGGAAACCGTGTTTCAAAACGCTGCTTGGGCAATTGAACATCACATCCATCCGATTATTGGTACGAGCGGATTGACTGATGATCAAATCCAAACGCTCCAGCAGGCAGCATTAAAGGCAAAGACCGGCGGTATTATTGCGCCGAATTTCAGTATTTCAGCTGTCTTGATGATGTATTTTTCCGGCTTGGCAGCGAAATTTATGTCCAATGCCAGCATTGAAGAAATTCATCATCCGGACAAAGTCGATGCCCCCAGCGGCACGGCTAAAATGACAGCTGCGATACTCGCTCAAGCAGGCGCAGCGACAGCCAAGCCTGACGATCGCCGCCTAGATGGTCAATCACAAAGCAATTTGGTTGACGGCATTCAAATTATTTCCAAACGTCAGGCAGGTTACGTTGCCTACCAATCAGTTAATTTCGCTAATGACTATGAAACTTTGTCGATTGCACAAAATAGCTTGGATCGCAAATCCTTTATGTCAGGCGTACAATTAGCAATTAAAAACGCCGATCAGCAAACAACTTTGCTAGTCGGTTTGGATAAAATGATGGGGTTAAAATAAATGGCAAAAGAATATAATGTTGCAATTTTAGGCGCTACGGGCGCTGTCGGCAACCGTATGAGAGAACAGCTGGCATTATCGAATATTCCAGTTAAATCGTTGAAGCTGTTGGCAACTTCACGGTCAGCTGGCCAAAAGCAGACTTTTCGAGGACAGACATACATAGTTGAAGAAGCCAAGCCTGAATCTTTTGAAGGCATTGATTTAGTTCTGTCTTCTGCTGGTGGTTCAGTTTCCAAGCATTTTTTGCCAGAAGCTGTTAAACGCGGAGCGGTCTGTGTTGACAATACGTCCTATTTTCGCATGAATCCATCTGTGCCATTGGTTGTCCCTGAGGTAAATCCACAAGCACTGAGTTACCACAAAGGGATTGTTTCGGATCCGAATTGTTCAACAATTCAAATGGTGGTGGCTTTAAAGCCTGTCTTTGATAAGTTTGGAGTTGATAAGGTAATTGTTTCCACTTATCAGGCAGCATCCGGCGCTGGCCAATCCGGATGGAATGAATTGGAGAAAGAGGCCGCCGACTATCTGGACAAAAAAGAGATGCAGGCGAATATTCTGCCAGTCAAGTCAGCAGCCAAACATTACCCGCTAGCCTTTAACTTGCTTCCACAGATTGATGTTTTTGAGGATGACGGTTATACGCATGAAGAGTGGAAAATGATTCATGAAACAAAGAAAATTTTCTTTGACGATATGAATTCCGATAAAATTAAGGTGACCGCAACCAGTGTGCGTGTTCCGGTACCGGTCAGCCATGGCGAATCAGTTTACTTTCAGGTAGCTGATGGAGCTGAAGCTTCTGTTTCAGAGATTCAAAAAGCAATTGCAGATGGTGCTGGCCTTGTTTTACAAGATGATCCGTCACAACAGCTTTATCCCCAGCCGATTAATGCCGCCGGCAAACGAGAGACTTTTGTTGGCCGAGTTCGTGCCGACAATGAAAATCCTGGCAGTTACTGGATGTGGGTCGTGTCTGATAACCTGCTGAAGGGCGCTGCTTGGAACGCTGTACAGATTGCCGAAGAGTTAGTTAAAAGAGATTTGCTTCATGTGGATGATCCTAAAGCTTCATATGAATTATTTAAGGAGAACTGATGCCAGAATTAAAAAAAGGATTGATTGAAAACGTCCGTCCAGATATTAGAAACATCAAAGTGAACCAGATTCGTGCTATCGACACGGAATTTCGTCAGATTGACGGCCTGCTGCGTTTGACTTTGGGAGAACCGGATTTTAATGCGCCGGAATTGGTTAAAAAGGCAATGGTGGATTCTATCGAGAAAAACCATTCGCATTATTCGACTGCACGAGGCTCGGAAGAATTCCGTCAGGCAGCCGCCAACTTCTTGAAGCGGAACTATCAGTTGGATTTTGATCCGGATACGGAGATTTTGACAACCGTTGGATCAACTGAAGCGATTTTTGCTACTTTATCGACGATTTTAAAAGAAGGGGATGAGCTGCTGGTACCGTCACCAGCCTATCCGCTTTATGAGCAGCTGGCACATGTCAACCATACAAAAATGGTTTATATCCCGACAAACGATACTGATTTTGTCCTGACACCACAACGTTTGCAGGAAACAATCGCTCAGCATCCTAATGCCCGTGCGATTGTGCTGACTTATCCCAACAACCCGACTGGTGTCGACTATTCCCGTGAGCAGCTGCAGCAGCTTGCCGATGTAATCGCGAAAACGAATTTGCTGGTTGTTTCAGATGAAATCTACTCGACATTGAATTATGTCAGCCCGCATATTTCAATTGGCACCATTCTGCCTGAACAGACGGTTGTATTAAATGGTGTTTCTAAATCGCATGCGATGACCGGTGACCGAATCGGCTTTGTTGCAGCTCCCAAAGAACTGATTTCAGAAATCGTGAAGATTCATCAATTTGCGATTACGGCCGTTTCTAATCCTGCTATGGCAGGTGCGACAGCAGCATTGAACGAAGGTGATGCTGTCACCGAACAGATGCGCGCCGAATATCAGCAGCGGCGTGACTATTTAATTCCTGAATTTAAAAAATTAGGCTTTGATGTTGCAGCCCCAGATGGTGCTTTTTATCTTTTTCTTAAAATTCCAGCTGACCAAAATCAAGATGATGTGGCTTTTGCGCGTGAATTAGCGCATAAAGCTTTGGTTGGCTTGATTCCCGGTTCTTGTTTCGGTCCTGGCGGCGAAGGCTACCTGCGTTTGAGCTATGCGGCTTCAGAAAACAATTTAAAAGAAGCTTTGGCACGATTGCAAAAATATTTGGCTAAAAGCCCTTGTTAGTTTTCTTAACCAATTAGTGACACGATAATTTTAAGCATGTTAGACTGAAAAAAGTTTTGAGGAGTACAGATGGCAAAAAATTTTTTAGATCCTGAGTTATCAAAAGCCGTATTAGGCGAAGAAGAGAGGCAGAAGCACAATATCGAGTTGGTTGCTTCTGAAAATTTTGTTTCTAAAGCAGTCCGTCAGGCGCAAGGGAGCGTTCTGACGAATAAGTATTCCGAAGGGTATCCTGGCAAACGCTATTATGGCGGCAATGAGTACATCGATATTGCTGAGAACCTGGCAATCGAACGTGCTAAGGAACTCTTTGGTATTTCTTATGCTAATGTTCAGCCGCATTCAGGTTCGACTGCTAATTTTGAGGCCTACATGGCCTTTCTGCATCCGGGAGATAAGATTCTCGGCATGAATTTGGATTCTGGCGGCCACTTGACACACGGTGCCAGTGTGAGTTTTTCAGGCAAACTTTATCAAGCCGAATCATATAAAGTCAATCCAGAAACTGAATTGCTGGATTACGATACTATCTTAAAACAAGCTAAAGAATTCCAGCCGAAATTGATTATTGCTGGTGCTTCAGCTTATTCGCGGACGATTGATTTTCAGGCTTTTCGCGATATTGCCGATGAAGTCGGTGCCTATTTGATGGTTGATATTGCCCATATTGCTGGCCTGATCGCAGCTGGCCTGCATCCTAGCCCTGTCGGTTTGGCAGATGTCATTACTACCACGACGCATAAGACATTACGCGGTCCTCGAGGCGGCATGATTTTGGCTGATGAGAAGTATGCAAGGAAAATTAATTCAGCTGTCTTCCCTGGTTCTCAAGGCGGCCCCCTGGATCACGTTGTCGCAGCTAAGGCAGCTGCTTTTTATGAAGATTTGCAGCCGGAATTCAAGACTTATTCGGCCCAGATTATTAAGAATGCCAAGGCAATGGCTGATGCGTTTTCTAAGGAAGATGATATACGTGTTGTTTCAGGCGGTACGGATAATCATATGTTCACTTTGGATCTGACTAAGACTGGCCTGACTGGTAAAAAAGCGCAGGAATTATTAGATTCAGTTTCGATTACGTTGAATCGAGAAGCACTGCCTAATGAGAAGCTGTCGCCATTTGTTACTTCTGGTGTCCGGATTGGTACGCCAGCAATGACTACCAAGGGTATGAAGGAAGCGGATATGCTGCAAATCGAGCAGTTTATTATGCGTGCCATTCATCATGCCGGTGATACAGCAGCTTTGGCTCAAATCAAGCAGGAAGTTTTCGACTTCATGGACAAATTTCCTTTCGATTCGGATCCTTTCTGAATGCCATGACAATAATAGATGACAAACAAGCATTGCGCGATCAGCAAAAAACACGTTTAGCAGCAATTGATCCCGCGGAAAAAAAAGAACAATCTCTGTCTTTATATCGCCAGCTTTTTGAAAATCTTGATTGGCAGTCGAGCGATCGTGTCGCGATTACCTTGAGTCTTCCGCTCGAATTATCCACGCGTCCGATCATTCAGCAGGCTTGGGAATTGGATAAACATGTTTTTGTACCAAAAATCGTTGACAAAAAAATGATCTTTGTTGAATTTACAGAAACAACAAAAATCATCAAGGGCAAAATGTCAATTTCCGAACCAGAGGGGGCCGCAGCTTTTCCAAAGAATGATATTGATCTCATGATCGTACCGGGTTTGGCCTTCACAAAGACTGGTAAACGCTTGGGATTTGGGGCCGGTTACTATGACCGTTACTTGTCGGACTATAGCGGAAAAACGCTTTCTTTGGCTTTAAATGATCAGTTACTAGCAGCTATCCCGACTGATAAGCTGGACGTCAGAGTTCAACAAGTTTTAGCGCCCGAAAATTGAGCGCTTTTTTCTTAGGAAGGTAAATCCTTCACCAACTTGTTCAGTGACCACACGAATCGATACGAAGGCTTTTGCATCAATTTCATTAATAATTTCCTTGACCTGACGCACTTCTGAGGGATCCACAACCACGTAAACAGCCTTAGTGGCTGTTTTTTTATATCCGCCTTCGATACTGATATAGGTGCTGCCGCGCTCTAATTCTGACATAATTCGTTCAGCGATTTCGGTTGGGTATTTTGAAAAGATCAAGAATTCTCGAGCTGAATAACCGCCGTCCTGAATAAAGTTAATCACATTAGCCGAAACGAATGACATGATCAGCGTGTACATCATTTGCGTTAAATCCAGGTAAATCAACGACATTGCCAGAACGATGGCATCAATGGCAAATAAGGATTTTCCCATTGTCACGCCGAATTTCTGCTCAATAATACGAGCAATTACATCGGATCCGCCAGTCGTAGCACCAAAACGAAAAACAAGGCCCAAACCTAAGCCGATCAGGAGTCCAGCGAGCAGAGCCGAAATGAGCGGATCGTGGTTTAAATTAATCGTGATCGGGTATCGCTGAAACAGCCAGAGCCAAAAGGACAACATCAAAATGCAGTAAAGGGTTGAGATAATCTGCCGTTTGCCTAATTTCAGATAGCCAATAACCAGAATTGGTAAATTAAAGAGAATGTTCGTAATCGCTGGATCAATCGAGAAAAGCGCTCGAAATATTAATGTCACACCGGTGACGCCGCCTTCAGCCAAACGATTGGGAATGTTGACATAAATCAGCGAGAGCGCATAAAAAGCACAACCGACTGTATAGGCGAGCAGGTTCAGCGCCTTAATTTGTTTCAAAGATGAGGTCATGTATCCAGTATAAATAAGCCTAACCGATAAAGCGAACAGCGGGGATCGGACCCGTGACCTCCACCTTGGGAAGGTGGCGTTCTACCACTGAACTATGTTCGCAAAAAAGCTCCGCTGACTATTATATCAAACTGCTACCGGAGCTTTGATTGGATCTTCATGAATATAATTTTCGATTTTAATGTCGGCCATGTGATAATCAAAAATTGATTTGACCTGCGGATTTAATTTCAAGGTTGGCAGCTCATGCATTGGCCGGGTAAGCTGCTCGCTGATTTGTTCAATGTGATTGCTGTAAATATGCGCATCACCGATTGTGTGGATAAATTCGCCCACTTGCAGGCCGGTTTGTGCTGCGACCATAGAAAGCAGCAGGGAATAGCTGGCAATGTTAAAGGGAACGCCGAGGAAGAAATCACCGGACCGTTGATACATCTGCAGGCTTAGTTTGCCATCTGCGACATAAAATTGGCTAAGAACGTGACAGGATGGCAGAGCTGCAAATGGTGTTGTTTCGGGGTTCCAGGCTGTCAGGATCAGGCGTCGAGAATTGGGGTTGTTTTTGATCTCACTCATCAAACGGCTAATTTGGTCAACAACGCCGTCATCTTGGTTATCAGGCCAGCTGCGCCAGAGTTTGCCGTATACATCACCGATGTTTCCGAATTTTTGGTTGAAAGCATCGTCATTGAGAATGCGATCTGTGAAAATTTGTTTTTGTTCGTTATATTGTGCGGCAAAAATAGGGTCATTTTGAGCCCTAAGACCAAAATCTGTCATGTCCGGACCCGTGTAGTCGCTGCTTTGGACCCATTTTTTAAAGGGCCATTCGTCCCAGATGTGGTTATGGTGCTGCAGCAGAAAGCGGATATTATTATCTCCGCGTAAAAACCATAATAGTTCTGATTTAATCAAGCCGAAAAAGACTTTTTTAGTTGTCAATAAAGGAAAACCTTCATTCAAGTCAAAACGCATCTGAGCGCCGAATAAAGACCGCGTGCCTGTCTTGGTCCGGTCCATTTTTTCATGGCCTTCTGTGAGAATTTTTTTAGCGAGATTGAGGTATTGCGCTTCGTTTTGGCTCATGCATTTATGTTAATAATTTTCTGAAACTTTCGCAAGTTAGTTCGGAAATCAACAATGACATGGACCCGATGATTGGAAAAACAAAAAAAGTCCATCTATTGACGAACTTTTAACAATTTAACGTTATCAGATTTTTATCTGACAAGAATCAAAAAGGCAATGAAGATAATTCCAAGAGCGTACATAACAGGCGTTACTTTTTTGCCTTGGCCAGTCAGGAGCATCAAAATCGGGTATGTCACAAAACCGAATGCGATACCGTCAGAGATACTGTAAGTCAAAGGCATTCCGATTGCGACAAGCAAAGCTGAAGCAGCAACTGGGAAATCTTTCCAGTCGATATCAGCCAGGTTGGAAGCCATCAAGACACCAACCAAAATCAAGGCTGGTGCGGTTACCTGAGAAGTTACGATCGAAAGCAAAGGACTGAAAATCAGTGAAAACAGGAACAAAATGCCGGTAAAAATAGCTGTTAGACCTGTACGGCCGCCAACGGCAATACCAGCAGATGACTCAATGTAGGCTGATGTTGGTGATGTTCCAAGGACAGGCGCAATCAGCATGCCGACAGAATCAGACATCAGAGCTTCGCCGACACGCGGGATTTCACCTTTTTCATTTAGAAAACCGGCATTTTTGGCCAAGCCAACCAAAGTTCCGGCTGTATCAAAGAAAGTAACCAATAGGAAGGTAAACACAGCGACCCACAATTGAGGTGTATTAATATCTCCCAAATGAACAAGTGCTCTTCCAAAGGTCGGTGCAAGTGATGGTGCTGCGGAAATAACCCCCGTTGGCAGCCCAATCAAGCCTGTCAGCATGCCGACAATCGTTGTACCGATCATGCCAAGGAAGATGGCAGCCGGTACGTGGCGTGCATACAAGATAAAAGTCAAGATGATTCCAAAAATGGTTAACAGAGTCGTTGGGGTACCGAAGTTTCCCAAAGTGACCATCGTATCTTTGGATGCAGCGACAATACCGCCATCCTCAAATCCGATAAAAGTAATAAACAATCCGATTCCGGCTGCAATTGCGGCTTTTAAATCTTTTGGAATTGAATTGATGACGATTTCACGAATTTTGAAAATCGTGAGAATAAAAAACAAAATACCAGCGATAAACACAGCGGCCAAAGCTGTCTGCCATGGCACCTTCATACCAATAACAACTGAATAGGCAAAGAAAGCGTTGATGCCCAAACCTGGTGCAATGGCGAAGGGATACTTGGCCACAACCCCCATAAAAATAGTTGCGATGGCAGTAATCAGGCCAGTCGCAACAAAGACGGCGCCTTTATTCATTCCAGCAGCACCGAGCACACTCGGATTCACAAAAAGAATATAGGCCATCGATACGAAAGTGGTCAGTCCGGCAACGAATTCCCGACCAATTGTCGTATTGTTCTTTTTTAGTTCGAAATATTGATCCATTTTTCCTCCACGAGGAGATTATTAATCATGAAAACACGAACATTTAAATTAATTTATTCACATTCAAGAAGGAAAATTTCGAATATTTCTGAAAATTGATAAGATTAGTTTATGATCTTTGTGACCTCGGATACACATTTTTTTGACACTGCTCTATTGGGACATCCCCACTTTGCTCCTGAACGGCAGCACTTTCTTTCGGTCAATGAAATGAATGATGCCATTGTCGACGCTTGGAATCAGACTGTTCAGCCGGAAGATACGGTTTATCATTGCGGCGATATCGGCGTTTTCTATCGGCAAGGCAGCAAAGAGGAGATGCTGGATCTATTGACAAACCTGCATGGCAATCTGATTTTTGTCAAAGGCAACCACGACAGCCATGATTTCTTCAAGTATCTGAATAGCCATAATTTTAAATCCGAAAATGGTGCAGATAAATTTGCCTTCGAGGATGTCGGCGCCTACTTCAAATATGACCATCGACAATACTTTTTGACACATTATCCTCTGATTTTCGGTATCACGAAAAATAGTATCAATCTTCACGGGCACATTCATCACAGTTCGATTGATATTAAAGAAAACATCAATGTCGGCATCGACTCGGCAGATTTTGATTATTTTCCCAAAGAAATGAAACCAATCTTCGGTGCGCCTCTTTCTATGGAGAAGATTGAATATTTGATCAAGGCGAAATCCGATGATTTTGCAAAAAGGCGATAATTTTGGCTCATGAATTCATTACAATTCTGCACACAAACGATTTGCATAGCCATATTGAACATTGGCCTAGGATTGCCAACTGGCTAAAAACGCGACGGGCTTTTTTGCAGGCGCAGGGCCACTTTGTGTTGACATTCGATATCGGTGATTTTATCGACCGGTCCGATGCCAATACTCAGGCTAGCTGGGGCAAGGCCAATACTGACTTATTAAATGATGCGGGTTATGATGCTGTGACGATTGGCAATAACGAAGGGTTGGCCTTACCGCATGATCGTATGGAAGATCTGTATTCACAGCGCAAGTTTGCCGTTTTACTGGATAATATTTTGGAGAATAATCGCCAATTACCGGACTGGGCAGAAGCTTATCGGATTTTTGTCACGCCGGCCGGTACACGTATTTCGGCCTTCGGCTTGACAGCTGCCTATGAATCTACTTATCCGTTAAACGATTGGCTGCCTGTTCAGCCGCTTGATGTGCTGCCTTCACTGATGCAGCGGGTGATTGCTCAATCAGACATTCGTATCCTGCTTTCGCATTTGGGGCTCCCAACTGATCAGGCATTAGCTGATCATTTTAATGAGCTTTCTGTCATTTTGGGTGCCCATACGCATCATTTGTTGCCGCATGGCCAGCGTGTTAATCAGTCTATACTCGCCGCTGCGGGGAAATATGGTGAAAATGTTGGCGAGGTCACGCTGGAAATTGATAATCACGCCATTGTTGCACAAGATGCACACACGATTAAATTCGAAGATTTGCCGGAAGTTGCTTCAGAAGGCAGCTTTATTAGTAATTGGCAGCGCACTGGGCGGGAGTTATTGACGGATCAAGCCATGGCATTTTTGCCGGCCGAACGCAGCCGCAAGCAGCAGGTAAATGACTGCGCTGAGGCTTTAATGGTTAATTTTCATACTCAAATTGCGATGCTGTCAACTGGTATGTTCCTTGAGGATCTTGCTGAAGGGCCTTTGAATGCCTTTTCGCTCTTAACCGATATGCCGCATACGATCAACCCGATGAAAATCGACATTGACGGCAGCGTCCTGTTAAAATTGTTTGATGAGGTCCAGTCTCAGCGCGATCATCTTTTTAATCTGCATATAAATGGATCGGGCTTTCGCGGCGATACCTTTGGCGAGATGCTATTTTTCGGCATTCAAAAAGCAGATGTCGATCCTGATGCACATTATGAAATTGCCAGTTTGGACCATTATTATTTTCTGCCTTGGTTTCATTCCTTGCAATCAGCCGAGGTATCCTTTGATTTTCATGGTATTTTGCGCGAATTGATGGCCGACTATTACTGGGCTCATTATGCGTTCAAGGAGATATATTGAAAACTGTTTCTGTGATCGTCGATTTGCCGACAAAACAGACAAATCAGCCTTTTACATATTTAATTCCGCAAGATTTAATTGATTTTGATCTGCTCGGGCATCGTGTTCGGGTTCCTTTTGGCAAACGTGATTTGATGGGCTTTGTGGTTGCGGTTCAGGATATATCCCACAGCGACTTTGAATTGAAGGAAGTTCAGTCAATTATCGATGAGAAACCGTTATTGAACAAAGAAATGCTGGCACTTTCGGATTGGCTGGCCCGTTATGTTTTCTCTTATCGTATCCAAGTCATCCAAGCTATGCTGCCTAACGCTTTTAAAGCCAAATATCTAAAGGGATTGAAAATAGTCGGCCAGTTATCGGATGATATAAAAAAACAGTTCTTCTTAGATAAGGATGAAATTAATTTTCTGCCTGAACAATATGACAGCAGGCAGTTGCAGCTATTAAATCAATTAATTAGCCAAGGCAAAGTCGTGCAGACAACGACCATCGCTAAAAAAAATAGAGCCAAGACAGTCAAAGTCCTGTCAAATGCACTAAGTGAACAGCAATTGACCGATTTGCTCAATGAAAAAGGGCATCGCGAGGCGCAAAAAAAGATATTGGCTTTTTTGCAGCAGCATACAGACGATCATTTTCAGACCAAAGAGCTGGCCGAAATCCTTGATATTTCACCGGCTAGTCTGACGACCGCTGAGAAAAAAGGCTGGCTGACAGCCAAACAGATGCCAGTGACGCGCAACCCTGTTCACGCGATTTCAGTCGCCAAAAGCCAGGCGATTGCTCTTAATCCGGATCAGGAAAAAGTTTTCCAGCAAGTGGCTCAAGCGATTGATAACCAAAAGCAGGAGACTTTTCTTCTAGAAGGGATTACCGGTTCAGGCAAGACTGAAGTCTATTTGCAGTTAATTGAACGGACTATTGCTCAGGGACGCAATGCCATTCTTTTGGTACCGGAAATTGCTTTGACGCCGCAAATGATTCGCCGAGTAAAAGCGCGTTTTTCTGATGCAGTGGCTTTGATTCACTCAGGCCTTTCTGATGGGCAGCGCCTGGATCAATGGGAGGAGATACGGCAGGGCCAAATTAAAATTGTGATTGGGACGCGTTCTGCTATTTTTGCGCCATTAGATAATATCGGCTTGATTATTATTGATGAAGAGCACGAAAGCAATTACAAACAAGAAGATAATCCTCGTTATCACGCACGTGATGTCGCTTTGTGGCGGGCTCGTTTTCATGGTGCTGTGACTTTGCTTGGTTCGGCTACGCCCAGTTTGGAGTCGCGAGCACGTGCCCAACGGGGGCTGTTTACACTATTACGCATGGATCATCGTGCTGTCAGCGGTGCGATGCTGCCAACAGTGTCGATTGTCGATATGCGCGAGGTATGGCAAAAAGAACACGCGGACAGTGACTTCAGTCCAGATTTACTTGATGCTGTCAAACAGCGGATTGCTGCCCAAGAACAGACAATTCTGCTGTTAAACCGCCGTGGCTATTCCTCCTTTGTGATGTGCCGCAATTGTGGTTACGTACCGCATTGCCCGAACTGCAATCTCTCGTTGACGCTTCACATGGACAGCCATGCTTTAAAATGCCATTATTGCGGCTATGAGACTGCAATTCCGACAAAGTGTCCGGTCTGCGGCAGTTCTCAAATTCGTTATGTAGGCAGCGGGACAGAAAAGATTGAAGCCAAACTTCAGGCTTTGATTCCCAATGTTCGGATCGCTCGTCTGGACCAGGATACGACTCGGAAAAAAGGCAGCCTGGAAAAGATTCTGCGTGATTTTGGCCAGCAGAAATACGATGTGCTGTTGGGTACGCAAATGGTAGCCAAGGGACTGGATTTTCCTGAAGTGACTTTAGTCGGCGTACTCAATGCTGATACCGGCTTGAATCTTCCTGATTATCGTTCGGGCGAAAAGACATTTGATCTGCTAACTCAGGTTGCCGGCCGGTCTGGCCGCTCTGGGAAAAAAGGTGATGTTATCATCCAGACTTTTAATCCTGATAACTATGCAATACAATATGCTGCCAAACAGGATTATGAAGGTTTCTATAGAAAGGAGATGTCCTTACGCCATTTGGCTGATTATTCTCCTTATTTCTATACGCTGCAAATTGCCGTGGACGGGCCGGATCAATTTATGGCCAGCCAGGCAATCGATGCCGTAGCCGATTTTATTAAGGGTAGGTTGGCACAACAGACAATTATGCTGGGGCCGACACCAAAAGCCATTGCGAAATTACGTAATCGCTACTATTTCCAAATTATCCTAAAATACAAGAAGGACGATAATTTAGAAGGGACTTTGAGAGACCTGCAATCAGTATTTTCCGAGCGTTTGCCGCATGATATTTATTTAAGTATTGATCGAGATCCGGTATCATTTATCTAATGGCTAATTCAGTAATTTTTTTTGGAACTTCAGATTTTAGTAAGAGCGTGTTGGCAGGTTTAATCGACGATCCAGCATTTGATGTTGTTGCCGTTGTCAGCCAGCCTGATCGGCCTGTAGGCCGAAAAAAGGTCAAATTGCAGACACAGACCAAACAACTGGCTTTGGCTCATGAATTACCGGTCTTTCAGCCGGAAAAGTTGTCAGGTTCTCCAGAGATGGCCGAGCTGATTGCGTTACAGGCCGATTTTCTCGTTACGGCCGCCTTTGGGCAGTTTATCCCGACGAAATTATTGAAATCAGCCAAAATCGCTGCTATCAATGTTCATGCCAGCTTGCTTCCACGTTATCGTGGTGCGGCTCCGATCAATTGGGCATTAATCAATGGCGATAAAGAGACTGGTGTGTCGATTATGTATATGGTTAAAGCAATGGATGCTGGGGATGTGATCGCAACTGACCGGATCACGATTGAAGCGTCTGATGATGCTGGGAGCCTGTTTGCCAAGATGGCTGTTGTGGGACGTAATTTATTATTAAAAACCATGCCTAAATTAGCGACAGGCGAAGCAAAAGGGCAGCCTCAAGACGATTCACTGGCCACTTTGGCGCCTAAAATCGATCAGCAGCTGATGCGAATTAATTTTTATCAGCAATCCGCTGACCAAGTCGTTAATCTGGTTCGCGGGCTTTCACCACACCCGGGTGCTTTTTTTCAGCTGGAAAATCAGAGAATCAAGCTACTGTCGGCTCGTGTTGGCGATAAAATCGGACAGGTTGGACAACTTTCTATCAAAACGAAGGAACAGTTCGGCATTACAGCAGCTGATGGCAGGACTGTTTTGCTGGAAGACTTGCAGCCGGCCGGCAAGAAAATGATGACCGTGGCTGCGTTTTTAAATGGCCAGGGAAGAACATTTAATGTTGGTAGCAAGACAAATGAGATATAATGTTACGATAACATTACGGATAACTTATGCAAATCGCCTATTTAAGTGATATTGGAACACGAAAAAAAGAAAACCAGGACTTTGTCGGGATTTTCACGAATAAGAGCCAATACAAGCTGGCTGTCGTCGCAGATGGTGTCACCAGTGAAAAAGGCGGTGACGTTGCCGCAGAAATGGTAGTTAATAATTTTGGCTTCGGCTGGCAGCAGACGGATATTTCGTCCATTCAGACAGCTCAGGATTGGATTTCCGGCAAAGCTAAGGAAGAGAACCATCGGATTTTGGAAGCAGGCAAACGTTTTGACGATTTGTCAAAAATGGCCACAACCATGGTGTTGGCAATTGCAATTAAGTCCGAGGTCTTAGTCGGCAATCTGGGTGACTCCCGGGCTTATGTATTTGATGGCAAAAATCTAAAACAGCTTTCTTTTGACCATTCTTTTGGCAATGAGCTGCTAAAACGTGGCCAAGTCTCGCAAGAAGAGGTGGACAAAATACCTCACCATCAAAGCATTACCCGTTACTTCGGATTAAATGCCCAGACCGAGATGTCATTTGCCGAGCACCATGTTGAAAATAATGATATTATCATGCTCGCTACGGATGGCCTGACCAAGCAGGTTGAAGAAGCGGACATCCTGCATGTCATCAAATCCAGGCATAAATCATTGAGTGAAATGGTGGCACAATTAATCAGTATGGCAAATGAGCAAAGCGGATTTGATAACGTTACGGTCCTGCTAATGTCGCAATTTACGGAGGAGAAGTGATGAACCCTGGTTCAATTTTTGCAAACAGATATCAGATTGTCCGTCCTCTTGGCGAAGGCGGCATGGCCAATGTTTATCTTGCTACCGACACACAGAGTAATCAGCAAGTTGCGATTAAAGTTCTGCGTTTGGATTTACAGGACAATCCAGATTTTGTGCGGCGTTTTCAAAGAGAAGCACAGGCGGCAGCACGATTGGTTCACCCTAATATTGTTAAAGTGCTGGCAGCCGGTTCTTATGACGGCATGCAGTACCTGGCCATGGAATATGTAGACGGCATGGACTTAAAGACCTATATTGCCCAGTATTTTCCTATTCCTTATGCTCAGGTAATTAATATTATGGAGCAGGTCCTTTCAGCTGTGTCGATGGCACATAACCATGGCATCGTTCATCGAGACCTCAAGCCGCAGAACATTCTCATCGGCAAAGACGGTTCGATTAAAATTGTCGATTTTGGTATTGCAATAGCACGCAGTGAATTCGGCATGACACAGACGAATGCTGTTTTAGGCTCTGTTCATTATCTAAGTCCTGAACAGACTCGCGGCGGCATGGCGACCAATAAATCCGATATTTATGCGTTGGGCGTGATTTTATTTGAGATGCTGACTGGCCAGGTTCCATATAAAGGGGACACGGCCGTCTCGATTGCGATGAAGCATTCTTCTGAACAGATGCCATCGGCCAAAGCGCTTGACCCGAATATTCCGCAGGCTCTAGAGAATGTCATTATGCGGGCAACTGCTAAGAACCCTGATAATCGTTACCTGACAGCTGAGGATATGGCAAATGATCTGCGAACCAGTTTGTCTCCCCGTCGTGCAAAAGAAGCTAAACTCCCGCCATTTATTGATGACCAGGCACAGACGCGTGTCATTCCCTTGGAAGACCTGAAATCTCAAGTGGCTAGCGGTATCCAAAGAACCTCACCAAATACGGCTCCTTCTCAATCCGTCGAGGAAACTGCAAGCGAAGACCAGTCACAATTAAACGGCAAGAAGAAGAAAAAGCATCGTATTTGGCCATGGATTCTTGCTGGTCTTTTGGTCATTGGTTTTGGTGTCATTCTTGTTATGATGTTTTGGCCGGGCGAGGTTCAGGTACCCAATACGCGTAATCAGCCGCTGAATACAGCTGAACGCCTGATTAGATCCAATAATTTGGAAGTAGGCAATATTAGCCGAACAACTTCCCGATCAATCAGAAAAGGATTGATTATTAAAACCGACCCGAATATCGGGACACATGTTGCCAAAAGAACCAAAATTGATTTGATTGTGTCAAACGGTGCTCGCAAATTAACTTTTGGTGATTATGTAGGTTCTGACTATTCGACTGTTGCTAACGTTTTGAGAAACCAGGGCTACAAAGTTCGCCGGACGCAAAGTTATTCAAATTCAGTACCTAACGGCCAGATTATCAAGCAGTCGATTGCGGCAGATAAAAAAGTGGATCCCTATCGTACAACTGTCCGCTTCACGGTTTCTAGAGGAACTCGCAAGATCACAGTACCGACCTTTAGTAATTTGTCCAGTGCTCAAGCATGGGCGACCCAAAATGGTATCAAACTTCAGATTAACTACAGTCAGACGAGTGATTATAATAATGGCGATGTGATCAGCCAAAATCCAAGTGCAGGAACTGAAATTTCTGCAACGACCGTGGTTGTTCTGCAAGTTGCCCGTAGCATCAGCAAGATTACCGTACCGGATTTCACATCTATGACGCGTGATCAAGCTGAAAGCTGGGGAAGCCGCAACAAGGTCGCCATTTCGATCAACTATCAAAGTTCATCTACGATTGAAAATGGTAAATTAATTAGCCAGTCATTCGCTCAAGGGTCACAAGTGATTCCTGGAACTGATACGATTAACCTAATCTATTCCAGCGGCACACCGGATAGCAGTTCATCCAGCAGTTCATCCAGCAGCTCGTCAAATTAAGGCAGCTCAGTGGATTTGTTATTTGTTTTTAAAAAGGAGAAAAAATGAGTGTTATTGTTGCGCCATCAATCTTGGCAGCTGATTATTTAAATTTGGGAGAACAGATCAAATTGGTCGAAAATGCAGGCGCGAAATACCTGCATATCGATATTATGGACGGGGACTTTGTTCCAAGCATTTCTTATGGCCCTGATTGGGTCAAACAGATCAAGGCCAGCGGCAGCAAATTAACTTTAGATGTTCATCTAATGGTGAACCATCCAGAAAAGATCGTTGATACTTTTGCTGAGGCTGGTGCTGATATTATCGGTGTTCATGTTGAGGCGACACCGCATATTCACCGTGCACTGCAAATGATCAAAAATGCTGGTGCTCGTGCTGAAGTTGTGATTAATCCGGGTACGCCAGTCGCATTGATCGAACCAGTCTTATATATGGTTGATCAGGTTTTGGTAATGACCGTCAATCCTGGTTTTGGCGGACAAAAATTCTTGCCTGAAGAAATTGAAAAAGTGGCTCAGTTGCGTGATTACAAGAAAAGTCACGGCTTGAATTTCGATATTGAGATTGATGGCGGTGTTAATGACAAGACGATTGTTGAAGCATACAAAGCCGGCACGACAGTGGCTGTTGCCGGTTCCTATGTTTATGACAAAGTAGATCCAGCAGCCAAAGTGAAAAAGCTGATTGAGGCTACCGATTTTGAAGTCGATTAACATATTGGCCGGCGGCCCCACAGCGGTTTTACCGGCAGATTTTTCCGATTTCTTAACTGCTGATGCAGATTGGATTGGTGTCGATGCTGGTTCTTATTATCTTTTGACAAAGGGGGTGACCTCTCTAACTGCGATCGGCGATTTTGACTCGCTAACGGCTGACCAGCTGGCTTTTGTGAAGGCTCATGTTGATACTGATCATTTTCAGCAGGCAAAGCCGGAGAAAGATTTCACTGATACAGAATTGGCCTTGCAGCGTGTTCTAAGCCATTTTGATATCAGTGAGTATCAAACAATTAATTTGTTCGGAATGACCGGCGGCCGCTTGGATCATGAATTGGACAATCTGCTGAATATTTTTCAAGAGCGTTATGTATCGCTGCTGCCTAAGATTAGGCTCTTTGATGCCGGAAATATTGTTGCTTTTTATCATGCTGGCGATTATGTCATTTCTGATCTTTACCGAAAGAAATATCTGGGTTTTGCAGCGTTGAACGGCATTCAGCACTTTTCAATTGCGGATGCCAAATATGAACTGCATGATTTTTCGTCAGACAAAGCTTGTGTTTTTGCATCCAATGAGTTTATTGAGGGCCAAGATGTTAAAATTAGCTTTGCAGCTGGCGATGTCATTGCAATCTATAGTTAACAAAAGTTTAAAAAAACAAGATATTTTGTTTTTTAGGCTGACTTTTGTATAATAGTTAAGGCTTTTTACTTTTAGTGCAATTTGCCATAAAGTATAAGCTTAAAATTTTAAGCCTACATCGTTTATCAGATGAACTACAAAAAATGGAGGAAACCAAATTGGCTGAAAAGGAACATTACGAAAGAACTAAGCCGCATGTTAACATTGGTACTATCGGTCATGTCGATCACGGTAAAACCACTTTAACTGCAGCTATCACTAAGGTATTGTCTGAAAAGGGCCTTGCGCAAGCCCAAGACTATGCCTCAATTGATGCCGCTCCTGAAGAGCGTGAACGTGGAATCACGATCAATACTGCCCACGTTGAATACGAAACTGAAAAGCGTCACTATGCACATATCGATGCGCCTGGCCACGCTGACTATGTTAAAAATATGATCACTGGTGCTGCACAAATGGATGGAGCTATCCTTGTTGTTGCTGCTACTGATGGTCCTATGCCACAGACTCGTGAGCACATTCTGCTTGCCCGTCAAGTTGGTGTTAACTACATCGTTGTCTTCTTGAACAAGACTGACCTTGTTGATGACCCAGAATTAATCGATCTTGTTGAGATGGAAGTTCGTGAACTTTTGTCTGAATATGATTTCCCTGGTGACGATATTCCTGTTATCCGTGGCTCTGCTTTGAAGGCTCTTCAAGGCGATCCTGAACAGGAAAAAGTTATTCTGCACTTGATGGATGTTATCGATGAATATATCCCAACACCAGTTCGTGATATCGATAAGCCATTCTTGATGCCTGTCGAAGATGTCTTCACAATCACTGGTCGTGGTACTGTTGCTTCTGGCCGTATCGACCGTGGTACTGTTAAGATCAACGATACTGTTGAAATCGTTGGATTAAGAGACCAAGTTAAGAACACTGTTGTTACGGGTGTTGAAATGTTCCGTAAGACTTTGGATCTTGGTGAAGCTGGTGATAACATCGGTGCTTTGCTTCGTGGTATCAACCGCGATGATATCGAACGTGGCCAAGTTTTGGCAAAGCCTGGTTCGATTCAGACTCACAAGAAGTTCAAGGGTGAAGTTTATATCTTGACCAAGGAAGAAGGTGGCCGTCATACGCCATTCTTCACTAACTATCGTCCTCAGTTCTACTTCCATACGACTGATGTTACTGGTGTCGTTGAGTTGCCTGAAGGTGTTGAAATGGTTATGCCTGGCGATCATGTAACATTTACTGTTGAATTGATGAAGCCTGTCGCAATTGAAAAAGGTTTGAAGTTCACTATCCGTGAAGGTGGCCACACTGTTGGTGCCGGCACTGTTTCTGAAATTGATGACTAAGTAATTTGAAAATCGTTTTGCTTATGCAAAGCGATTTTTTTATTAACTTATTCAATTATTGTTCAACGCTTGACTATATTTTTAATCCTTGTTACGATCATATAAATTAAGTTTGTCGTTAGGAAAAAATAATTTATGGTCAGTGTTAATGGAGAAATATTTAGGCAGAGGAGAAAAGAGCTGCACCTCAGCCAGATGCAGCTTGCGGACGGGATCGCATCCCAAGGGACGATTAGTTCTTTGGAATGTTTTGGTGCACTGCCTTGTATGAGGATTTTAGAGGAGATTATGAACCGCCTCCATCTATCGCTTGAAGATGTTATGTCGATCAATCCAGCATCTTCGGTTTTGAATAATTTGCAAAAAGAATTGGACAATGAGCACTATCGCCGTGTGTTTGATGGCCTGGAAAATGTTAATAAGAATGATATCGTATTTCCCAAAGATAAGCAGCGCCTGCTTTATCTGAGAGCTTCAGCTTACTTCCACAGCGGCCGCATCGAAGATGCCTCTTTTTGGTGTGACCAGTTGATGCAAATTCCTGATAAAGATAAGGACCCTTTATACCATGCTTTAGTTCATACGATTAAGGCACAGGTTTGGCAGCAAAAAAATGATCTCTATAAAGCCAGTGTCTGCTTTCAAAATGTTGAAGAATTTTTGTTATCACACAATGACAAAAATAATGATTTGCCCAGCAATGCCATACATGGTTATGTGCGCATGTATCAAGCTTTAGCAGAGCATGCTTTAATGAATCAGAACCCTGAGACTGCACAAAAATATTTAAGACGAGCCTTTAAAATACTGAAGGCAGAAAATTCCAGTTGGCACTTAGGGGAGTTATTGATCATTGATGCTGAAATTGCTGGAGAGCGGATGTTGGACAAAGAAAAAACGACCTCAATCATGGCCGCCCAGCGTCTTTATGAAATTATGCCAAGCCCGAAATTGGGCCGTATGCTGCAAAACGTGTCATCAAAATCTTGATTGTTTGTTTCCACGAACAAATGATTGAGATTTTTTTTAATCCCTTGACATACGAACACATGTTCGTATCATTTTAAGTAGGAGATGTCTAATTATTTTAACAATGAAGAACGCCGCGTTATTTTTGCGATTGACAGTAAATCTTTTTACGCCAGTGTTGAGGCTAAAGAACATCATTTAAATCCATTACGCGCCGCTATTATCGTCGTGTCGACCGGGCCGAATGTCGGTGGAGGCGGCCTAATTTTAGCCACGAGTCCAATGGCTAAAAAGTTATATGGCTTGAAGTCTAATGTCAGCCGTTTGCGAGATCTGCCCAAAGACGCTAGAAATCTGTTGATGGTGCCGCCACGTATGAATCTGTATATCCATGTTAATTCGCAAATTAACGATATTTATCGAGAGTATGTCGATAATCGGGACCTACATATCTACTCGATTGATGAAAGTTTTTTGGATATGACGCAGTCCTGGCGTTTGTTCGGCGATACGCCAATGCATGTTGCCCGCCGCATTCAAAAAGAAGTGCATGATAAGACGGGCATTTATACAACAGTCGGCATTGGCGATAATTTAACTCAGGCCAAAATTGCGATGGATATTTACGGCAAACATAGCACGACTTTTGTGGGGGAGATTCATTATGAGACCGTGCCGGATAAACTATGGCCGATCAATCAATTAAATAAGGTCTGGAGCATTGGTGATCGGACAGCTAAAAAGTTGGAAAGAATCGGTATTCAATCTTTGGCAGATTTAGCACATCACGATCCTTATGATCTGACGAACAAATTTGGCGTGATTGGCGGCCAGCTGTATTTATTATCTTGGGGCATTGACCGAGCCGTGATTTCTGATAAGACACGTCCCAAAGAAAAATCGTATGGTAATTCGCAAGTCTTGCCGAAAAATTATACAAAAGCTTCGGAAATCGAAGTCGTGCTTAGAGAGATTTCCGAACAGGTAGCTGCAAGAATTCGCAAACATCATATGCAGACCAGGCTGGTACATGTCTGGGTCGGCAATGAATATACAGATGGCGGTTTTTCCAAACAGACGCGCATTATTCCGACCAATGAAAGCCGTGTTCTTAATCAGGCTGTGATTGATTTATTCCGAGCGAATTGGAAAGGCGACCAAATCCGCAATATCTCGGTTTATTTTGGCGACCTGCTGCCAGATAACTTCGAGCAGCTGGATTTTTTCAGAACACCGGAACGTCAAATGCAGGAGAGAATTTTAGACAAAACCGTCGACTCCCTGCGTTTAAAATTCGGATTTACGAAACTAGTCAAAGCATCATCGACATTACCAGGCGCTACGGCTATTCAGCGGGCTGGACTAGTTGGCGGGCATAATGGCGGCAACAGTTATGAGTGATGCTTATCCTAATTATGATCCTCGGGTTCGTGACCAATTTATCCGCAATTATCGCGATCGCGGCATGATGAAATGGGGTGGTTTTTATTTATCCGACCATACGCGCGTGATCGAAAAAAAAGATAAAAGCCGGCGAGCAAACGAGAAACGCCGTTTACAAAAACAAATGGATTTCCAGAAGATTTCAGCTAATTTATTTAACGCTTTTGCTAACGAAAAAGAGGTCAGCGTGCAGCTGGCCGAGGAAAACAAGGATCACTATGTGGCTCAGACGATTGTGGGATTTGTTCAAGGATATGGTGACGATGGTATTGTGATTGCTGGACAGGTGATTGCTTTTGAAGATATCTGGAATTGCCGTATCATTAACTAATTGTTATATACAAATAGTTTGACAACAATGACAGCAGCACTTAAAAACGGAATCAAGGGCAGTATTTGGACTTTTTTCACACAGCAGCCGACGATCGCCGATAGACTGGCTAACATAATTGTGGTCGCAAAAGTAATCGGCTCTACCATTAGGTAAAGGATTAACAGAACCGGGAGATCACCGCTGCCCATAGACTGCCGATAACAAATAAAAAAACTGCAGAATAGTGTGATGGCTAGCAGCGAGGCTACTGTTTCTAATTGCCAATGGCAGACTAATTCGAAAATAATGACTGGATATAGAATAGCAGCATGAGCCCGACGGTCGTATAAATCTTCGCAGCTTAACAATAAGAGCAGGCAGATTAAAACCAGCCAATCAAACTGGTCAGAAAATATGATGAATAACATGCCAAAACAAGCTTCGAAAGCAGGGTAATGTATCGGAACACTGCAGCGGCAATATCGACAGTGTCCTGCTGAAATCAGCCAGCTTAAGCGATGCTGACAGTTATTGCAAAAAGAAAAACCTCCTAGGCTGATCTGCCGATTAAGCCGATCCGCTAAGCACATAATAAAAGAAGCCATACAGGCACCTAAAATAAAAACAAGTATCAGCACCTTTCTTATTACGGATTTTCAGCATTTATTTATGACAAAACAAACATCGAATTTCATAAAAATCGGCGATCCAAAATTTATCCAAGATTGGCAATTTGAAAAAAGCCAGGACGCTCAGATCGTTTTACGACGAATGCTGGATGCTAGTGTTTTTCAAAAGGAGAGCGACATCCGCCAGACTTCTTTGAGTGCACTGTTCGATAGACGTTTATCACCAACTGATCCTTTTTGGCAGCAGTTTGCTCAGCTTGTCCAGCAGGCATTTCCCTTGGGGCTTTTTGATCAGCATTTAAGCCCAGCAGAAAAAGATTTGGCCAAACGCGTGCATCAATTCAGGTATTTGATCGACAGTTGGTTAGTCAGCTATGTTCGCAGTCTGCCAGGGCAAACCAGTGATCGTCAAAAGCTCATCGATTATCTGAGGATCGCCCCAGCCGCTAAGGGGCGCTGGTCTATTGGCAGCCCCCGTTTGCACGAAAAAGAATTGCGAACAGATTTAGCCGGGCATACGCGTTTTTATCTAAAAAAGGTCAACTATAAAATCCTCATCGGCTTTCATGTAGAATTCATTTTGTCAGAAGATGACTGTTTCCTAACTGTTTTGTCCTCAGAATCGGCAGAGATTGTCAATGGTGCTTCTTTTAATTTTGCTGACGGCAATGATTATCATGCTAATCAAACGACTGCTTGGAACCATTGGCATAGCCAGCATTTTAATTTAGATATCGAACCTGTGTCGCACTACGATCCGGAGTTTCGTTTAGCACTTTTGAAAGAGTATCATGCACCGTGTTTAACGGAATTTTCACGGGGTCGTTTAATGCGGTCGTCGATTAAAGCCAGAAGTGCACGTCTGGCAAAGGAATTCATGCACAGTGTTAATGAAAACTGAATTTGCATGTCAAGTAATATACCTTGACACGGTTATTCGGATGGTTTATGATATTTCAGTAATCAATTACTAGGAGAAAATATGTCTGTTAAAATCCGTTTGCATTTAATGGGAACCAAGAAGCGTCCCTTCTACCGTGTTGTTGTCGCTGATTCCCGTGCTCGCCGTGATGGCCGTTTCATCGAAGAAGTCGGCTACTATAACCCAATCGTTACACCTGCTGAAATTAAGCTGAATGAAGATGAAATCTTCGCTTGGCTTATGAAAGGCGCGCAGCCGACTGATACTGTTCGCAGTTTCTTGTCTAATGCTGGTCTTATGAAGAAGGTTCACGAAGCCAAATTAGCGGCTAAAAAAGCCGCTAAGTAAGAAATTCCGCCATTCCGGCGGGATTTTTTGTATGATCTAATAGAGATGGAAACGCAAGGCCAGCCACAAATTTATTACGCGTCACTGCCTTTTCAAGACTGGTCATTCAGTTATTTTTACACTGATAAAGGGTTGGTTTTCACGACTTTTCAAGCCGACGCTCTGGACGCTTTTGACAAACGCTTTGATAAAGCCGGAGTTCCATTACTGCAATCAAATACTGCAGCTGATCAGCAGTTTTCAGCTTACTTTGCTGGCCGCCAAACCAAGATAGATTTATCGATTGATTGGCATTTTTTGTCTTTGAGCGATTTCAGCCGACAAGTGCTGAAAGTTTTGCAGACGGTTACACACAGAATCAGCTATAGTGAACTAGCAGATAGGGTTGGAAAAGCAAAAGCGGTACGGGCAGTGGCGAGCGCGGTTGGCAAAAATCCTGTTGAAGTCGTGATTGCCTGCCACCGGATTGTCCGCCAATCCGGTGAATTGGGTCAGTACCGAGATGGTGTTATCATCAAACGGGCGTTATTGGAATTGGAGGGACAAGTTGGCCAAACTGCGAGTCGGAAAAATTATTAACACACATGGCATCAAAGGTGAATTGAAGATCGACGTGGTCACAGATTTTCCGGATCAGCGTTTTGCTAAAAAGGCCAAATTATTTGTGTCTGATAAAGAATTAACTATTTTGACCAGCCGGCCATTCCACCAATTTTGGCTTGTGACATTTGCCGGCTACGAAGATATTAATTTAGTCGAACAGTATAAAGGGCAGGATATTTTTGTGGATGAATCAGTCTCTCAGCCAAAGACGCTGCCGGGTGAATTTTTTGTGTCTCAGATTCTCGGCCTGCAGGCAGTGGATGAAAACGGCCGCGTTATTGGCCAAATTGTTGACAGTTTTCATACTGGTGCCAACGATGTTTGGACGATTAAAAAGACTAACGGCAAGGAAATTCTTATTCCTTACATTGATCAGGTCGTGAAAAAAGTTGATCTGGCTGGCAGGCAGGTTACAATCGACTTGCTGGAGGGCCTTGATGAAGATTGATGTGCTGAGCTTGTTTCCGGAAATGTTCGACCCGCTGCGCCAATCGATGATCGGCAAGGCCTTGGAAAAGGGGATTATCGATTTTAAAGTCACAAATTTTCGTGACTATACGTTAAATAAGCAGAAACACGTTGATGATCTGGTCTATGGCGGCGGTGCGGGGATGCTGTTGACGCCGCAACCGATTTTTTCAGCCATGTCGGCCATTGAAGCTGATAATCAAGGTGACCGCGGACATGTGATTTTAGTCGATCCAGCAGGTAAACGCTTCGATCATCAGACAGCTCAACGCTTATCCAAATACGAGCATCTGACCTTTATTTCCGGCCATTATGAAGGCTATGACAATCGTATCCGCCAGCTTGTCGACGAAGAAATCAGCCTCGGCGACTACGTGCTGACGGGCGGCGAACTGCCAACCATGGTTATTATTGATGCCACGGTACGTTTTTTGGATGATGTATTAGGCAATGCCGATTCGGCCGAAGATGATAGTTTCCAAAACGGTTTACTAGAGGAACCACAGTATACACGACCGGCCGATTTTCAGGGCATGAAAGTACCGGATGTGTTAATCAGCGGCGATCATGAGAAAATCCGGCGTTGGCGTCTAAAAGAATCTTTGCGGCGGACTTATCTGCGGCGGCCAGACCTCTTAGCACATAGGCAGCTGACTAAAGAAGAACGCGATTTTCTTGATGATATTAAATATGAAGAATCCCTTGATTCTAAACAGTGAAAACTGATACAATACAACTTGGCTATTTTTTGCCAATTACTAACATTGCGCTGTTGTACCAAGGTATTGAATATCAATGTTTTCGTTGGGAGTATAAAATGAAACAGAACCAAGTATTAGAAAAGCTGACGCAGTCACAGTTGCGTACCGACATTCCAGACTTTCGTCCTGGAGACAATGTTAAGGTTTATGCCCGTATTGTCGAAGGCGAACGTGAACGTGTCCAATTGTTTGAAGGCGTTGTCGTTAAGCGCAAGGGATTTGGTATCACAGCCAGCTATACCGTTAGAAAAGTATCTTCCGGTGTTGGCGTGGAACGTACCTTCCCGCTAAACTCACCACGTGTTGATAAGATCGAGGTTACTCGCCGCGGTCACGTCCGTCGTGCTAAGTTGTATTATTTGCGGGCACTTCGCGGTAAGGCAGCTCGTATTAAGGAAAACCTTAATTTTAAGGGCACCGCCAAGAAGACTGCATCAAAGTAATATTGGAAAGGGCTTAAAAGAGCTCTTTTTTTATCGGGAAAATTAATGACAAAGATTAGAAGAATTCAAAATAAAATTCCTCAGCTGCTTTTGCAGCTGCTGATTCTCGTGTTTACAGCTTTTTTAGAAGTTATTGCGATGAATATGTTTTTGACGCCCAGTCATATTTTTACAGGCGGCTTTAATGGTATTTCGCAGCTGCTGTCTTTAGCCAGCCGCCACTTATTTGCCTATCAGATTAATACAGGAATTTTCTTGCTGGTCAGCAGTTTGGTTATCGGTGTCGTTGGCTGGAAACTAGTCGGATCGCGTTTTACGATTCTTAGCACGGCCAACTCTATTTTCACGTCTTTGCTGATTTTGTATGTGCCTGTCATTGACGTTGCCAAAAACAGTTTGCTGGCGTCATTATTTTCCGGTGTCTTAGTCGGTATGGCAACGGGATTATCGATGCGTTTTGGCTTTTCTACTGGCGGCATGGACATTATTGCTATGATTGTCCAGAAGAAGACGGGGCGTTCAGTCGGTGTGATCAGCAATACGATTAACGCGGCAATTGTGCTGATTGCCGGGATGTTTATCGGCTGGCCGAACGCTTTGTATACCTTAATCGGAATTTTTGCCAGCGGGCAGGTGATTGATGCTATTTATACCGGCCAGCGCAAGCTCACAGCCTTGATTGTCACTGAAAAAGCTGATTTACTAACGAAAACGCTGCAAAAAGAGCTGGTACGCGGTATTACGATACTGCCGTCGGTTGGTGCTTTTTCGCATCATCAGTCATCGACACTGATGATGGTAATTAACCGCGTAGAGCTATATGATATGGAGAATATCGTCCGTGACATCGATCCGCATGCTTTTATTGATATTCTTAGTACAATATCTGTCAGCGGCCTTTGGCTGGATGCGGACAGACAGGCAGATATTAAAAACAGAAAGGTGGACAAAGATGCCATACATTCAAATTGATATGCTGGAAGGGCGCTCTGCTGAGCAGATTAAGAAGGTTGTTAAAGACATTACAGAAGTGATGGTCAACGATGCCAATGCATCAGCTGATGCAGTCAACATTGTCGTACGCGAATCCCGTAAAGACCATATCGCAGTCGGCGGTGTTCTTAAATCGGAGATGTAACAATTCTGTAACATTCAAAAAGTGTTTGTTCGTGCCGGATAGGCACTTTTTTTAAATAAAAATCAAAATTGCATGCTACAAGAAAGTTTTTTTCAACCATACGTTCGTAAAAAACGCGATTAATTTCCACTGAATCCAAACACTTGTTTGAAAAGGAAACGAAATTTTTTGTAATACCTCTGAAACCCAAAACCGCTCGTAAGCGACTAGAATTTGAAGCATACGAGGTAGAAAATGAAAAAAGCTTCTTTAAAATCCAAAGCATTGCTCACAGCTATTTCGGCATTGAGCGTCACTGGTACAGCAGTTGTTGCTGCCCAGGCTAAAATGTATACGGTTAAAGCCGGTGATTCACTCTGGTCTCTCTCGCAAAAAAGTGGTTTAAGCGTCAGTGAACTGGCCAGCCACAATAATATTGTCAATCCAAATTTGATTGTTGCCGGCCAAACGCTCGACATTCCTGATCAGGCGTCTTCGGCTGCTGCCACACCAGCTCAGCAGGCAGCATCATCATCCACTGCCGCTGTTGCAACGGCACCAGCAGCTAACAGCGGATCTGTCAAGACCATCAGTTATACAGTTAAAGCCGGTGATTCTCTATGGCAGATTGCACAGAATACAGGTGCTCAGGTAAATGATCTGCTTCAGTCAAATGGCGGCAAGAGCCTGATCACAATAGGGCAAGTGCTCCAGATTAAGCTGCCTGCAGACAGTCAGGCCGCACCTGCCAGCAGTGCACCGGCGGCAGCTAGTTCTGCTGCTGCATCATCTGCACAAAGTGCCTATAATTCATCAGTTGCTGCTAGTCAGGCAGCTGCGACAGCCGCAGCAAGTGCTTACGATGCTTCTTCAGCAGCCGCAGCAAGTGCTGCAGCCAGCAAACCAGCAAGTGCAGCGCCGGTTAAGCCTGCTGCACCTGCAAAACTAGGTGTTTCTGCACAAAGCGGCAGCGTTACAGCGATTATTAATCTGGCTTTGCAGCTGTCAAGGCAAGGGATTCCTTACGTTTGGGGTGGACATACAACAGCAGGCTTTGACTGTTCCGGTCTGGTTTCTTATGTTTTCCAGCATGCTGCCGGCATTTCGATGACCCCATATACTGTTTCACAAGAAGGCTATGTGTCTAAACATGCTGTGTCAGCGGCTAAACCTGGCGATTTATTATTCTGGGGAAATGCTGGTGCTACTTACCATGTCGCCATTTATATCGGGAATAACCAATATGTGGCTGCACCGGTTCCTGGCCGAAACGTCGAAGTTCAGACAATTTCAAGGTACTTCATGCCGAGTTTTGCAGGTACGGTTATCAAATAAGTATTAAAAAAAAGACCATCAGGTCTTTTTTATTTTATCAAGACAACATCTTCGGCAACTGTCCAAGGATCCAAGTTGTTAATGTGGTCGTAATACATGATGCCGCGCAAATGATCGATCTCGTGCTGGAACACAATTGCTGGATAATCTTTCAATCGGATGGAGTGGTGCTGGCCGCTTTCATCATCGTATTCTACGGTAATTTTATCGGCTCTCAGCACAATTCCAGGTGTATCCTCATCTTTGGATAGGCAACCTTCTCCGGCTTCCAGAGCGGCTCTTTTCACTGATTCTCGCGTAATTTGCGGGTTGAAGACGATTCCTTTGAAGTAAGGAGCCGGGTCTTCTTCTGGATTTAAGGCCGGGATCAGCAGAGCGGTCATTTGCAAGGACTTATCGACTTGCGGGCCGGCGAGTCCGACACCTGGCCTGAGGTGGTATTTTTCATTTTCTTCTTTATCTTGGGAAACCTCTAAAAACTCGAGCATCCGGTGCCCCAGTTCCTTGACTTGAGGATCTAGCGGAAATGTCACGGGCGCTGCCTGAGCGCGTAATATTGGGTTTCCATCACGTACAATATCTTCCATTAATATCATATTTTCAATTGTATACCAGACTAGCCAATCGTCCAATTATCGTGTATCATAGTATGTCAGTGGCTGCATAAGCGGCTTTTTGTTTGTAAAGGATTGCGAATGGTAAAAACACGAGAAAATATTAGAAATATTGCGATTATTGCCCATGTCGATCATGGTAAGACGACCTTAGTTAACGAGATGCTGAAGCAGTCGGATACTTTTGACTCTCATACTCAGATTGCTGACCGTGCAATGGATACAAATCCAATTGAAAAGGAACGCGGCATTACGATTTTGTCAAAGACGACAGCAATCAAAGTCGGCGATAAACAGATTAACATCGTTGATACACCTGGACATGCGGACTTTGGTGGTGAAGTTGAGCGAATCATGACCATGGTTGATGGGGTGCTTTTGGTCGTGGATGCGTTTGAAGGCACGATGCCGCAGACACGTTTTGTGCTGAAAAAAGCATTTGAACAACATTTGACCCCGATTGTCATTATTAATAAAGTTGACCGTCCTGGTGCTCGTCCTTTGGAAGTTGTTGACGAGGTTTTGGATCTCTTTATTGAACTTGGTGCAGATGATTCAATGCTGGAATTCCCAGTTATTTACGCATCAGCTATGAATGGCACGAGCAGCTTTTCACCAGTTGTCAGCAAGCAGGAACATACGATGAAGCCGATTTTTGATACGGTATTCAAGACGATTCCGGCACCGATTGATAATTCTGATGAACCTTTGCAGTTCCAAGTGGCTATGCTGGACTATAACGAATTTGTCGGCCGTATTGGAATTGGCCGTGTTGTTCGTGGCAAGATCAAAGTTGGCGACAACGTCACAGTTATGAAGCTGGACGGGTCTCAGAAGAATTTCCGTGTCACACGTTTGATGGGCTTTTTGGGACTGAAGCGTATTGATATCAACCAAGCCGAAGCGGGGGATTTGATCGCTGTTTCCGGTATGGAAGAAATTAATGTTGGTGAGACGGTTTCAGCCGCTGATCATCCTGAAGCCTTGCCGCCATTGAGAATTGACCCGCCAACGCTGCAGATGACATTCCGTACGAACGATTCGCCTTTTGCAGGCAAAGAGGGTAAGTTTGTCACTGCCCGCCAGCTAGAAGACCGTCTTAAGCAGGAACTTCATACCGATGTCTCACTGCGTGTTGACGATACTGACATGCCAGGTATTTGGACAGTTTCTGGCCGAGGCGAACTGCATTTGTCGATTTTAATTGAAACGCTGCGTCGTGAAGGCTATGAATTACAAGCTGGTCGTCCAAAGGTTATCTATCGTGAAATTAATGGTCAGCGCTGCGAGCCATTTGAAGATGTTCAAATCGACACACCAGAAGAGTATTCCGGTGCTATCATTCAAGCCTTATCTGAAAGAAAAGGCGAGATGCTGAACATGGAACCACAAGGTAATGGCCAGACACGTCTACACTTCGTTGCGCCATCTCGCGGCTTGATTGGTTATTCTAACGAATTTTTGAGTTCAACACGCGGCTATGGTATTTATAACCATACTTTCTTGGATTATCGACCAGTGATCACAGGATGGAATCCAGGCCGTCGTAACGGTACATTGGTTGCTATCAGCCAAGGAACTGTGACAACTTATGCGATCATGCAGATTGAAGATCGTGGAACTGTTTTTGTTGATCCTGGTACAGAAGTTTATGAAGGCATGATTGTTGGCTCTAATTCACGTGAAAATGATATTTCAGTTAATATCACACGAATGAAAGCACAAAGTAACGTTCGTTCTTCGACGAAGGATCAGACAGCCATTATTAAGACGCCAACACATCTGACATTGGAAGAATCAATCGAATTCTTGAATGACGATGAATTGGTCGAAGTGACACCTGAGCATACGCGTCTGCGCAAGATTATTCTGCAGACTAACGAGCGTGAAAAAGTGGGCCGTCATAAGGGCAACTAATAAGTAAGTTTGAACCTTGAAGGTACTGGTTATCTTCGAGGTTTTTGTTTGGTTTTTTAGTATCGACTCTGTAACATTGTTCTTCTAAAATGATAATATCCATTATTGTTTTTTGTATATTCGAAAACGAATTTTTGAATGAAACAGGAGCGATGAAATAGATGGTAACAATAAAGGAAATAGCTAAACTTGTTAACTTAAGCCCCACTACGGTTTCAAATGTCATCCATGGTCACAAAGGGAAAGTTTCAGCTGAAAATTACAAAAAAATCAATTTAGCCCTAAAAGACACGAATTATATTTCTAATATGGGTGGTCGCTTGTTAGGACATCATGGTTCAAAAATTATTGCTGTCATTTTAAATTTCGATCGCCGTGCTGAAGTCAATATCGTCTCTGATCCGTTTTATGATCAAATTATTGGTTTTCTTGAGGAAGAAATTCGCAAGCAAGGCTATTTTATGATGCTCTATACTTCCGGAAGTGTTGTAGAAAGTCTCCGTTTGGCGGCTGCTTGGGACATTGAAGGGTTGATTATTCTCGGGTCGCTTCCAGAGGATGCCAAAAAATTCATCCAACAGCAGCAAAGGCCTCTAGCTTTTATTGACACTTATGTTGACGAATCCTTTATGAAGGATGGCTTTATCAATGTCGGACTGCAGGATTTCCAAGGCGGCTATGATATCACGAAATACCTGATCAGTCTGGGGCATCGCAAAATTGCTTTCTTTGCGGATGGTGACCACTTAATTGGCGTGGATGAAAAACGTTTCTTAGGCTATAAGCAGGCTTTATCTGAAGCAGGCATTAATTTTCAGCAGAAAGATTTTTTTGCCTTAGATTATCGCGCGGAAAAACGGCATGCTTTTTTGAAAGAAATTAGTCAAGATCAGTTAAAGAATTATACAGCTTTAGTTTTCACTTCGGATTTTCTAGCAGCAGATGCAATAAATGTTTTTTATGATAATGGCATTCAGATCCCTAGAGATTTCTCGATCACGGGTTTTGATCACAATATTTTTTCGGAACAAATTCGTCCAAAATTGACGACAATCGGTCAAAATGTGAATCAGAAGGCAGTACTTGCGGTGGATTATCTAGTGGAAAGAATTCAGAGCAAACATGCTGGTCAAAAAATTAACATTTTATTGGAAACAGAATTAATTGTGCAGGGAAGCACAGCGAAGATACCTGAAACCGTCTGACGAATTTTACAAAGTGATGGCAGAGGTGGCCTTATATGCACCTGAGGGTGCTTTTTTATTATCTTTTTTATATTGTAAGCGCTTTACTTTTATGATAGGATATATTTGTTGTTTAGGTGTCACGTAACACCTAACTCAAAGTTATGAGAGAGGGTGATGGGAAAGGTTGTTGGACCAGTGTTATTTGGCTGGAGGCTAAATCATTGGTCCTACTGTCAACACCAGGGATGAAAGTCAGATTTAGGAATCGATTTAGATTGGTAAGATCATTTTTCCCAGATAGAGAAAAGTGAGGAGGAACAATTTATGAAGAAAAAATTAATTGCGGGTATTGCAGCGAGCATTATGCTGGCCAGCAGTGCTGTGGGCCTAGCAGAATTGCCAGGACCTTCTATTGGCAATTTGAACGCAGCAGCTGCGACAAAACAAGAATTGAAGCCGTTTGGTAAATACAAAAAAACGATTACATATACGATCGGCAAGTCAACTCCAGGAATTCCAAAACTCCCAAAGGGGTCAACTTATGAAAATAATGCTTATACAAAATATCTGAAACAGCTTTTGAATATTCGAAATAAAGATACGTTTGAGGCCGAGACCGGTGATTCATATAATCAAAAAGTTTCTATGGCCGTTGCTTCCAGCGATTTACCTGATATTATGTCAGTTGACCTGAACACTTTAAGAGAATTGGTTGCCAACAATGAAATTCAGGATTTGTCGAGTGTCTATAAGAGTAGTACGACTCCATACATTAAAGCGATGTATAACTCCTATCATGGCCGTGCACTAAAAGAAGCGACCTTTAATGGGAAACTAATGGCGATGCCGTCAACACAAAATGCTAACGTCCCAACAATGCTTTGGATTCGCCAGGACTGGTTGGATAAGCTTGGTCTTCAGGCACCAAAAACCATTGGGCAATTGCAGAAAGTTTTGCAGGCCTTTGTTGATAGAGACCCTGGTAACAATGGCAAGGGCAACACGATTGGCCTAGCACTTTCAAAATCAGTCGGTGGTGAATATGGTGGACTTTTTGTAGCTGATAGTCTTTTCTCCACTTACAATTCTTATCCGCGTCAATGGATTAAACAGAATGGCAAAGTTGTTTATGGATCAACAACTAATCAAACAAAGCAGGGACTTGCAAAATTGGCCAGCTGGTACAAAAAGGGTTTGATTGATCCACAAATGGCTGTACGAGACAGTATTGAATCTCTGATTATCAGCGGCAAAGCCGGCGCATTCTTTGGCCCTTGGTGGTCTGGCGATTATCCAATCAATAGTGCCTTACAGAAAGATCCTAAAGCAGATTGGAAACCATATATTATTTCCAAAACTGGTAATGGCAGTATCAGTGCCTATACACAAGATCCAGATTCAGAGTTTTATGTTGTTAAAAAAGGTTATGCGCACCCAGAAATTCTTCCCAAAATTGTAAGCGCTCTCAGTGACAGACTTGTTCGTAAGGACAAGAACTACAAGCCGATTGTTGACTTTGTCCAGGGTGGTTATGATGGCGGAAAACCAATTAATGTTTTGGTAAATTTCGACAATGCTACCGCACAAATGTATAAGCATTTGCAAGCAACGGTTGATGGCAAGAAAGATCCTAAAACACTGACTTTGGACGATACAACCTCGTACAACGCCATCAAGACTTATTTGAAGGATCCGAAAAATGCACCTGTGAATGCGAAAAGCAGTTATTGGTCTAGGATGCTAGGCGCTAAGTTAATGGCCACAACCAAAGTCAAGAATGTGAACTCCTTGTATTTTGGGCAGACTAAGAGCATGCAGCTCAAGTGGTCTAATCTTCAAAAACTTGAAGATGAAGCCTTCTTGCAAATTGTGACTGGACAAAAACCTGTTAGTTATTTCAACACATTTGTTCGGCAATGGCACCAGCAAGGTGGAACTCAGATCACAAAAGAAGTTTCACAAGCGGTGAAATAGAATCAAACATTCTAGATCTTGATATGGATGCGGTAAACACTGCATCCATATTTTAAAAAGTTGATTGAAGAGGGAATTTGAATGCATAAAAATAAAGGCCGCACTGGCCAATTAGCTTATCACTTCATGATGGCGCCGGGAATGATTTTTCTCATTGTTTTCAGCTTCGTTCCAATGCTGGGAATTATCATGGCCTTCGAAAATTATGTGCCGGCTCAAGGAATTTTTGGTTCCAAGTGGGTTGGACTGGAAAACTTTCAGTATATGCTGCAAATTCCGGACAGTTGGAATATTTTGCGGAACACGGTCATTATTGCTTTAGGAAAAATTATTTTCGGTACAATTGTGCCAATTATATTCGCATTGCTGCTGAACGAAGTTAGGCTGAAGTGGGCCAAGAAAACGATGCAAACAATTGTTTATTTACCAAATTTTCTTTCTTGGGCCGTAGTGGCTGCGATTGTCATTAATGTCTTTGATTACACAGGACCAATTAATAACTTTTTAACTGGTTTGGGTATGCACCCGATTATGTTTTTGGCCAGTAATCATTGGTTTAGAAAAATCATGATTGGGACAGATGTTTGGAAGAATTTTGGTTACGGTGCCATTGTCTATTTGGCGGCATTAACCGGTATCGACCCTGGTCTGTACGAGGCCTCAGCGATGGATGGTGCTAACCGTTTCAAACAGCTGCTGCACGTCACACTTCCAGGTATTTTGCCAACGATCATGCTTATTTCAGCTTTGAATTTAGGCAATATTCTCAATGCTGGTTTTGATCAGATTTATGCTTTGTACAATCCGATTGTTTATGAGACTGGTGATGTGATCGATACTTATGTTTATCGTGTCGGCCTATTAGGACAACAATATAGTTTTGCGACGGCCATTGGTTTACTGAAATCAGTCGTGTCCTTTGTATTATTGATCTCAGCGAATAAATTATCAATCAGATTTGCCAACATGCGGATTTTCTAAAGGGGGCGTATAAAATATGATTAGATCAAAATCATTCGGTAGTCGTTTATCTTACGTCATTATTTGGATAGTTCTGCTTGCGCTGACCGCATTATGTTTTGTCCCGATGATGAACATGGTCTCCATTTCGTTCAGTAACAGTTCGGCAGCATCGGCGAATCAAGTCGGCTTGCTGCCAGTTCACTTTAATTTGAATTCTTATAGTCTTCTGCTTGAAGATGGGCAGTTTTGGCGCTCATTTCTCATTTCGATTGAACGAGTGGTTATTGGTACTTCACTGAATTTGCTCCTTAGTGTCTTGATGGCCTATCCCTTATCGAAAACGACCAAGCAGTTTGCCGCCCGCAATATCTATATGAATATCTTGATTTTTACAATGCTCTTTTCTGGCGGCATGATCCCACTATTCTTGGTTGTTAAAGGCTTAGGACTGATGAATACAATTTGGGCATTAATCCTACCAGGTGCAGTACCGATTTTTGATGTGATTTTACTGATGAATTTCTTTAAAAGTGTGCCGGAATCTTTAGAGGAGGCTGCTATGATGGATGGTGCTTCCAAACTCACAATTTTATTCAAAATATATCTGCCCATTTCTGTACCGGCTTTAGCGACGATTGGCCTTTTTGCAATCGTGGGTCACTGGAACGATTATTTCAGCGGATTGCTTTATATGAATAATCCAGCGAATTATCCTTTGCAGACTTACATCCAGCAGTTGAATGTTGACATGACTAAGATTACCGATCCGTCACAATTAAAAGCTTTGGCGTCTGTTTCCAATAAAACTTTGAATGCAGCTAAAATTGTCGTCTCAATTCTGCCGGTGCTGGCAGTGTACCCATTCTTGCAGAAGTACTTTACAACCGGGCTGGTCATCGGATCGGTTAAAGGCTGATTTCGTGAAGAGGGATTAAATGAATTGGATTAAGTTAAGTAGAACGATTGTTAATGTTGTTTCGCCAGTTTTGTTTTTATCGGCTATATGGTGGGTATTGAACTTTCCCTATGCTTTGTTGGCGGTCATGATTTTCACGGCTAAGAATAGTGCTATGGTGCAAACGGCCGTTGCCAGCGGGCTGCTTTTCATGCCTATATCTGCAATCCCTGCAACTGTCACAACGCTCGCTTTAGCTAGGAGATATTTTAAAGATGGCCATCATTTCCCATCTTGGAAAACGGGACTATTCTATTACCGCCGTGATTATTTAAAAAGTCTCATTTTTGGCCTTGTTAATTTGTTCCTACTGATTATCTTCTACGTCTCTGCGAGGTATTATGCACGGATATTCACTTTTCTAGCCGCTGTATTCATTGTTCTACTTGTTCTGCTGCCTTTTTTCTTCTTAGTTCTCTACAGTTTTCTTGTAGATCAACAGTTGTCTTATCGGGCTTATGCTGCTAATAGCTTTTTTATGCTGGTTGCCCATCCCGTTAACAGCTTTCTCATGATGATTGACGTGGCGGGAATCGCTTTTCTATTGTGGGCGACTTTCCCGCCTTTATTGCCAATTCTGTTTCCTGGTATCTGTGTGCTTTTAGTCATGCATTATTTCAAAAAAAGTCTGGATAAAGAAATCAGCAAACGGGCCAATGATACGCAACAGGCAAAATAGTTTCACAAAAATTCAATTGAAAGGATTATCTCAGATTTATGTTTGGAAAAATTAAGTATTACGGAGTGAAGGACAATGTTGTTTCAATTGAATTTGAACATGGCAAAGCCGACGTTACGGTTATCACGCCATCGATTATCAATTTTTTCTCGCCGATCTCTTCAGAGCGGCATCTGTCTAAAGCAATCGAAGATTTACAGCCGGCTCCGGGTGAGGTCAAGACAGATTTTATAGATGGCCAAGTGCTCATCTATACAAGCCGATTAAAAGCCGTAATTGCTGATAATTTTATCGTCGATATTTACGATTTGGCTGGTAATCTGCTTTGTGCTGATTATCGTGGTGAGGATCGGCCCTTTGTCCGCCACGGCACCGGAAGCGACTTGGATATGGCAGCTGAGGAAGGGCACAAATTCGAAGCCGAGCAGGCGGCTCAGAAAATCCGTGTTCTAAAGCAATTGCAGCCAGATAGCTATTTCTATGGCTTGGGAGATAAAACAGGCCATTTAAATAAGCGCGGCTATCACTATAAGATGTGGAATACAGACGATCCAAATCCACATGTTGAAAGCTTTGAGAGTCTTTACAAATCGATTCCTTTTTTCATCGCTCTGACAAACAAGATCGCTTATGGTATTTTCTTTGATAATAGTTACAAAACGTTCTTTGACTTTGGCAAGGAAAACAGTCGCTACTACTCATTCAGCGCGGTTGATGGCAATCTTGATTACTACTTTATTTATGGTCCCTCGTCTAAAGAAGTAGTCAGCGGTTATACTTTTTTGACTGGCCGGACACCACTGCCGCAGTTATGGACACTTGGTTACCAGCAGTCAAGATGGTCTTATGCGCCGGAAAAACGTTTAGAAGAGATTGCTGACGATTTTCGAGCAAAGGGCATTCCGTGTGATGTTTTGTATCTTGATATTGATTACATGGATGGTTATCGTGTCTTCACTTGGGACGACAAAAAGTTTCCCGATCATGAGAAGATGCTGAAAAAACTGCAGGATAAAGGATTTAAAGTGGTTACAATCATCGATCCTGGTGTTAAAAAGGATCAAGGTTATGCCATTTACGATCAAGGTGTCGAAAATCACTATTTTGCGACTGATAAAGACGGGCTGCCCTATGTGAATCGTGTCTGGCCTGGAGACGCTTTATATCCTGATTTCGCAAATCAACCGGTTCGGAAATGGTGGGCTGAGAATCAGAAAATCCTCGTCAATCATGGTGTCGCTGGTGTTTGGAACGATATGAATGAACCGGCTAGTTTTAACGGACCTTTGCCGGATGATGTGCAATTCAACAACGATGGGCGTCTGACTGATCATCGCGAAATTCACAATGTCTATGGGCTCTATATGTCCAAAGCGACCTACAAAGGGATTAAGGCAGCCACGAACAAACGTCCATTTGTGATTACGCGGGCAGCCTATGCCGGCACGCAGAAATATTCAACGATCTGGACTGGCGATAATCAAAGTTTATGGGAACATTTGCGCATGTCGTTGCCGATGCTGATGAATTTGGGTCTGAGCGGATTTGCCTTTAGTGGAACTGATGTTGGTGGATTTGGCTTTGATGCAACAGCTGAACTTTTGTCACGCTGGGTGCAGGTTGGTACTTTTACGGCACTTTTCCGAAATCATTCCAGTGTCTTCACGCGCGATCAGGAACCTTGGGCCTTTGATCAGCAGACTGAGGCGATTAATCGCAAATACATCAGACTGCGGTACCGTCTGCTCCCTTATTTTTACGACATCATGCACGCTGAAGAAAGCAGCGGCCTGGCCATGATTCGGCCTTTGCTGTTGGATTATCAAGATGATGAAGCTGTTTACGAAATTAATGATGAATTCATGAGCGGCTCTAATCTGCTTGTCGCGCCAGTTGTGGCACAAGGTCAAAAGGCGCGGACCGTTTATCTGCCAAAGGGCAATCGCTGGATTGATTATTGGACCCAGGAAATTTTTCAGGGCGGTCAGTATATTGTCAAGCAAACACCTTTGGATACCTGCCCGATTTATGTCAAGGAGGGAAGCACAATACCTTTGTATCCGGTGCAAAATTATGTTGGCGAGAAGCAAATTACAGAACTGACCCTAGATGTTTATCCTCTGACTGATGATGGGCAAAGTCTTTATGAACATTATCGTGATGATGGTGAAAGTTTCGACTATCGTGATGGTGTCTATAATCTCTATGATTTTCGTCAGATCAGAAAGGGCGATCAATTAACGATCCAAATTAGTGAGCCGACAGCTCAATACACTCAGCAATATGATCATTTCCAATTCGTCATTCATGCCAAACAGGTGATGGATTTGAAAATTGATGGCCAAACCTGTGAGGCGGCACAATCAGAAGGGCTTGTTACCGTGACTGTTCCAAATACAGCTAGCCAAATAAGCTTGCGTTTGGCTTAAAAATAAAAACCACGATGAGGCTCAGATAACCGATCGTGGTTTTTATTTTGCAATGATTTGGTTGATTGTCTTTAAGACACCATCGTGGTTATTGTCAGCCAGGGCAATTTGGTCGCCTGCAAACTCTTTTTTGATGAAGTCCGGTGCATTAGGCATAACGTAGGGATGAGCCACGTAGTAGAGCATTTCCAGGTCATTTTCGCCATCCCCGAAGGCGGCCATCTGGTCATGGTGCAAGCCCAGATACGAGCCTAATTTTTGCAAACCGATTGCTTTAGAAATGCCGCGGTTAATGATGTCAATCGCACCATAACCTGAAGAAGTAGCCCGGACTCCTTGAATTTTAGTTTTGGCGATTAATTCTTCGGCCATGAGTTTTTGATCGCTGTCATGCCAGAAAATCGCAATCTTTTCGATAGGTTCGTTAATTTCTGAAAAACGGTGAATGGTTTTCATTTTTGGATTATAGAAACTGATTTTTTCCAGATTAGCCTGCTTTTGATAATCTGGCGCGTAAGTCGTGTCATCCCCCTCGAAAATGATTCGATCTGGTTTGACACTGAGTTCAGGAATGACTGTATAAATTTTTTCCAAAATATTCGGGTCAATATCGGAGCGAAAAATGTTGCGGCCGTCCGCAAAAACAGAAGCACCGTTCTGCGAGACCAAGCTGATGTTATACTTTTTAATGTAGCTTTTGAAAATCATCGCGATTCCGTTAAATGAACGTCCAGAGGAAGCGACAAAAAATTGCTGATTTGCTGCTAATTGTTCGATCGTGTTTTTGAAATATTTCGTATCAAAAGTCTTTTTGTCGGTTACAAAGGTACCGTCGAGATCGCTTGCGAATAGCTTAATCGTGTCCATACTTAAATTATAAAGTTTAAAAACATTTACCTGTCCTTTTTGCTATGATTTTAAAGGTGACTTTTTGGTGGTATAGCCAAGCGGTAAGGCGACGGTCTGCAAAACCGTTATCACGGGTCCGATTCCCGTTACCACCTGACCAGCGTTTATTATCTGCATTTCTTGTCAATGCGGGATATAGCGCTTTTTTTGTACTCTTGTCATGCGCACTGTCCCTTTTTCAAAGAGTCAAATCTGAAAATTCGTTTAAAATAAGTCAATTTGTCGGCAGTATTTGTATATTGTTAGTAGTGGATAAAACCATGCTGACGATTTATATTAAAGACAATTGCCCGCAGTGCCATGCCACGATGCGCTGGCTGCGGGAACGCGATATACCTTTTGATTCAATTAATATCAGCGATCCGTCGAATGCTAAACAGTTGGCATGGTTACGAGCTCGTGGCATCAAACAAACGCCATATGTGGTTGCTGCTGGTGAAAGCTGGTCTGGATTTAGGCCTGACAAACTATCAAAGCTGCTCGAATAATAATTTCTCCGTTTCTGCGTTTTCATGACAGAGCGCAATTAGATTAGGTCTGGACCTGCTTATGATACTGTTGTATTCAAAGGAGCATCCATGACAGATAATTGTGAAATTTGCCGCCGAATCGACATGATTAAAAAGGGCACCAATCCTTATTTTGTCGCTGAATTACAAACCGGGTATGTTGTCCTCGGTGATCATCAATTTTTCAAGGGCTACACCTTATTTTTATGCAAAGAGCACGAGACAGAACTGCACTTTTTGCCAAGGGCTTATGAAGATTTGTTTCTTCACGAAATGAGTCTTGTGAGCCAGGCAGTCTCTGACGCTTTTATGGCTGAAAAAATGAATTGCGAGCTGTTGGGAAACGGGGATGCCCATCTGCATTGGCATTTGTTTCCTCGGCGAGAAAATGATATGCCAATTGCGGGTCCGGTTTGGTGGCTGCCAAAAGAGAAGATGTTTTCAAATGATAATCGGCCGTCACCAGCTGAATTATCTAATATGAAAAGCGCGCTTGCCGCGGCTTTGAAAAAAGTCCTGTTGGCCGACGAAAATAACTAGGAGTTTTTATGATTAAAAAAGGCGGTATCAGCCACGTTGAAATCTATGTTTCCGATCTCGCAGCTACGACAAAATTCTGGTCATGGTTGTTGGTCTCGCATCTGAATTACAAAATCTACCAGCAGTGGGATAAGGGCATCAGTTTCATTTTGAATGACACATATTTGGTGTTTACCCAAACGGATCAGGACAAACTGGCTTTTAATTACAATCGCACGCATATTGGCCTGAATCATTTGGCTTTTTATATGTCCAGCAGGCAGGAAATTGATCATTTAAGAAAAGAGCTAGCCGACAAAGCTTATAAAGAACTCTATGCCGACCGTTATCCTTATGCTGGCGGCGAGGGTTATTATGCCTTATATTTTGAGGATCCCGACCGTATCAAAGTCGAAGTAACAGTGGCCGAGTGAAATATTAGTCTTTTTTTAACATGAGAATCATTAAGTCTTCATCGAAATATCGTTTGCCATCGAATAAGGAATCGGGTTCGGTGCCGTATTTGGTAAAGCCTAGCGATCTGTATAAACTGATTGCTTGTTGATTATGGGCTGAAACGGCCAGTAGAATTTGTCTCAGACCCTCGGCTTGCCGAGCCCGGTCAATGCAGAATTGAATTGTTTTCCGTGCGATACCCTGATGGCGATATTCCGGTAAACAATAGACTGAGACTAATTCTGCTTTATGCTGCTCTTTTTGATTGCTTAGCCTTCTAAGAGCCGCAATACAAATCAAATCAGATCCCATAAAAGCCCCTACGATAAAGCGACCATTATTGTTTTGGAGGCGGTCTTCAAAATGCTGGGCCGGATAATGGCTTTCTTCTCCATAAGTTGAGCCAAATGCGTTAGGATCCGACAATAAAGCAGCTAATCGTACTTGTCGATATTGGTCAAAATCATTTTCATTTAGGAATCTTATCTGCAGCATCTATCCGATTATTTTTCCGCTCCACCAGCTGGCAAGATCAACTTGTTTTGTAGTTGATTGTAGCAAATGACAGACAAAAAATGTTTGCGATAGCTCTACCGTATCGCTTGATAAGTCAGGCCTAGGGCGCCGGAATCAAAGCTTTGATTTTCAAGCAGTTTTAAGTTAACTTTCTGCTTAAGGCCCTGAAATAAAGGCAGCCCCTGGCCAAGCAGGACAGGTGAAATGGTGATCTTATACTCATCAATTAAATCCAGTGCCATCAAAGAGTGGGCTAGTCTAGGGCTTCCGAGTATCACCAGGTCTTGACCTGGCCGCTGTTTTAGGCGATTGATTTCTTTTTCGATATGATCTTTGACAAGCCGTGTGTGATGCCATTCGACTTCCGTGAGTGTTTTGGAAAACACAACCTTGTCTACCTTTTCTATCCAATCGGCATGACGCCTTTCATATGGTGAAGCTGATGGGTTAGTTGGAACTGTCGGCCAATAATCATACATCATCTGATATGTTCCGCGGCCCCAAATAACAGTGTCGGCAGTGCTCAGAACTTTTTCTGCATATTTTTCCAAATCAGAATCATAGGCAATCCAGCCAATATCCATGGCGCCCTTGGGCCCTTCTACAAAACCATCAAGTGAAGCATGTAAAAACAGAACTAGTTTTCTCATTTGTATTCTTCCTCAGAGATTATTTTGATAATCGGAAAGCGCTTACCAATACTTCAATTATACAAAAGCCGAATGTTTCCAAAATCAATCGGGTGTTTAATACGGAAAAAAGATGACTTTGTGATTTTTGTTAAAATGGAGTTGTGGCCAAGTGAGGCCCATAAAATAGCTCCGGAAAGGAATTATCATGTTTCATTTGCTTTGGGTATTAATCATCGGTGCGATCATCGGTGCAATCGCTGGTGCGATTACAAGTAAAGGCCAGTCAATGGGCTGGATTGCCAATATTGTTGCCGGCTTGGTTGGTTCATGGCTCGGCGAAACCATTCTCGGAGACTGGGGTTGGCACGTTGCAGGAATTGCTATTTTCCAATCCATTATTGGCGCCGTTGTCGTGGTCTTAATTGTTTCTTGGTTAACGACAAAAAGTAATAAATGACTTAATTCACTTTTCATTAAAAACTGGTCTCAAATTAAGGCTGGTTTTTTATTTTGACCGTCTTTATTTGAATGATTGGTTCACAAATACTTTTAATCCTTGACATGTTTGCTTATTCGCTGTAAAACTGATTTATTGTTACTTTTAGTAAGTAAATGGTTGCATGTTTTTTTAAAAACACCATTTCAAACGGACTAAAAAAATGCAGCAATTCATCTTGAAAGGATCTTAAAATGGCAGTTTTTACAGCTTACAGCAATCAGGAAATGCTTGATTATTTGAAACGGTCTGCGCCTCATGCCGAAATTCATATCGGCGATCGGCCAGCTGAGGAACACACGGCTAATGGGCGGGCGCAAGACCAGATTGACGGCAAAATTTTCGCTTATGTGGTCGTCGGCGACAAAGATGACATCCGCGGCGTTTTAAAAACCGCCATGAAATTCCATTTACCGATTGTCGCTCAAGGTGCTGATACCAGTACTGTGATTGGTGCTGACGGCGTTAATGGTGGAATTATTCTCTCAGTTGCCAAGCTGAATCATATTATTGAGATCAGCCAAGGCGACGGATTAGCTGTCGTCGAGCCTGGCGTGATTAATCAGGATTTGGATACAGCTGCCCGCAAACAAGGCTTGTTTTATGCGCCGGATCCAGCCTCTAAGCCATTATCTTCGATCGGCGGCAATGCTTCGACGAATGCTGGCGGCCTTAGCGGGGCACGTTACGGGGCGACTAAAGATTCAGTGCTAGGTTTGAAAGTGATGCTGGCAAACGGCCATGAAATCAAACTTGGCGGCCGGACGTTGAAACAAGCTTTTGGTTATGACTTAACGCAGCTTTTTGTCGGTTCCGAAGGTACTTTTGGCATTATTACAGAAGTGACGGTTAAATTGTTTCCAATCCCTTATGGCAAGACGATCCGCGGCATTGCTTTCTTTGATGATATGACCAAACTGGCCAAGGGTGTTCAGGCCTTACGGATGTCCGGCCTGTATCCGACAATGCTGGAAGCTTTAGACGGAAAAACAGTTCAGGCTTTGGACCAATACGAACACAGTCATTTTGCCAAAACGGCCAGTTCAGCCATGCTGATTTTCGGTTTCGATGGTGCCAGCAACACGCAACTCCAAGTTTCTGAAAAAATTTTAAAGGAACATCAGGCTTGGAATATTACGGTCACTGATGATCCAGTTAAAGCAGCACAATTGGTCAAACTGCGTCAGGACATGCTGCCGGCTGTTTTTGCCAATACGAAGTATCACATCATGGAAGACATGGCTGTGCCTTTATCACAATTAGCCGTGATGACGGATTTTATTGATCAGACGGCCAAAGACTTATCGTTAGATATTTACACGGCCGGACATGCTGGGGATGGCAATCTGCATCCAAGCTTGCTTTGGGACGGTCAGCCAACACCGCCAGACACCGTGATTGAAGGCATCCGCCGCTTATTTTATAAGACCTTGGCGCTGGGCGGGACAATTTCCGGTGAGCACGCGGTTGGCATGTCAAAAAACCTATGGACCAACGAAGAACTGGGTGATGACGTCGATGTGATTCAGCACCAGCTGAAAAATCTTTTTGATCCCATGGGTATTTTGAATCCAAAAAGAAAAATTAATTAAACCGCCTGGTTATGGCGGTTTTTCGTGCAGCCTGCCAAAATCTTTGTGAAATAAGTTAATAGTGAGCGTTTTTGGCCGAAAATTCGACAGAAAAGAGAAAAAATTACTATTTCGAACATATTTTGATAGATTTGTATGTTAGGATTTATTAGTAATATTTACTATTTAAACAAGGAATTGGAGGGAATATGGTTAAGAGTTTTAAAAAGGGCTGCTTGTTAATCGCGGCTTTAATCGCGTCGCTAAGCCTGTTTTGCGCGTTTGGCAACCAGCAGGCAGCTAGTGCAAAAGAGGTCAAAGGCAAAATCAAAGTGCTCTCATCAGTGGATTTCTATGGTGAGGTTGCTAAAGCGGTCTTAGGCAATCAAGGAACCGTTGAAAACGTGATCAAAAAGACCAGCATTGATCCGCATGATTATCAGCCAACAACTAATGTTGCTAAGCAGGCTGACGCTGCTGACGTGCTTCTCTACAATGGTATCGGATATGACAGCTGGATGTCAAAATTAGCTCAGAATAACAAGCGTGCTTTAGCTATTCGTGTGGGTGAAAATATTATGGACCGCAAAAACGGCGACAACCCGCATCTTTGGTACAACCGCAAAACAATGCCGAAAGTTGCCAATTATCTGGCAAAACATTTTGCAGCTTTGAAGCCAAGTGAAAAAGCTTATTTCAAAGCAAATGCTAAAAAGTATATTCAAAAGAACATTCGGCCGATTAACCGTAAAATTGCTTCTTTAAGTAAAAAAAGCAACGGAAAATTAGTTGATGTCAGTGAACCCGTGTTTGACTATGCACTTGCAAGCCTCGGATATAAGGAAAACAACACTGGATTTGCTAAGTCGGTTGAAGATGGCACAGATCCTGCACCTAAGGATGTTGCCAACATGCAGCAGGATATCCGCGAGCGGAAAATTGCCTTTTTTGTTCAAAATACGCAGGCTACTGATAAAACTGTCGGTAATCTGGTTAAATTAGCAAAAAAGTATCAGGTACCGGTTCTGAAAGTGACCGAAACAAAACCAAAAGGCAAGACTTACAAACAATGGATGCTCAGCCAGTATAATCAAGTAGGTCGGATTCAAAATCAAGCTAAGTAATTTATGATTAGAACCTTTTCTAATTAAGGAGAAAAACATTTGACAGAAGCAGCACAAGCAATTATTTCTTTTGTTGATCTGAAAATGACTTTTAAAAATCGTGTCCTTTATGAACATCTGAACTTGGATATTCAAAAGGGGGATTTTTTTTGTCTGTTAGGATCTAACGGTACCGGCAAGACAACCCTCATATACCTGTTGTTAGGCCTCTTAACCCCTAGCGATGGTAAAATTTGGCTTAATCCTGAGATGATGACAAAAAACGATATCGGTTATGTCCCGCAGTTTCGCAACATTGAAGAAAATTACCCGCTCTCAATCGAAAATTTCGTCGCACTGAAGCTAAGCCATTCTCTCAGGCCTTGGCTAAGCCGTTCCGAACGCCTGCAGGTACGCCAGGCACTTGAAAAGACCAATCTTTGGCAGAAGCGAAAACAAATTATGGGCAAGGCATCCGGCGGCGAAAAGCAACGTGCATATTTAGCACAAGCGATCCTAAACCAGCCTAAACTTTTGATTTTAGATGAATCAACTGCAAGCCTTGACCAGCAGTCTAAATACGATGTCTTGGATCTGGTAGCTAAATTAAATCGAGAAAATCAAACCACAATTATTTTCATCTCTCATGATTGGCCACTGGTCAAAAAGTATGGGAAACATTATCTGGAATTGTTTCCCGGCAAATTTAAATATGGTAAAGTAGCCGATTTGGCTGAAAACTGAAAGGAGAACCCATGTTATCGTTAGATTTTATGCAGCATGCCTATGAAGCGGGAACTGTTGTCGCGATCTTATGCGGCATTGTCGGTGTTTTCGTGGTTGCTAGAAAATTATCTTTTCTTGCTCACACGCTTTCTGAAATCGGTTTTTCCGGTGCAGCTTTTGGTGTCTGGATCGGGTGGGCGCCTTTTCAGTCGATGATTTTATTCACTTTTCTGAGCTCGATTTTAGCCAGCCGCATTGGTGTTAATCAGCAGAGAAGAGATGCAGCGACCAGCTCCGTTTCGGCTTTATTTATGGGCTTGGGTGTCTTATTTCTTTCTTTTTCCAGCAAAAACGCTTCTTATACGACGAGTATTTTGTTCGGTAGTATCGTCGGAATCAGTTTTGGCAACGTGATTCAAATCATTGTGGTTTCTATGATTGTCATGATTCTGACGATGTTGATTTATCGACGTTTGAAATTTGATTCTTTTGATCAGATTGGTTATCAAATCACAGATAGAAAAAATAATTATATTAATATCATTTTCATTGTGATGATGGCGTTAAGCGTAAGTGTTGCTTCACAAATTGTTGGGGCCTTGCTGATTTTTATTTTGCTGACATTACCGGCATATACAGCACAGTTTTATGCCCGGTCTGTTTCAGCTATGATTTTTATCAGCATCGGCCTTTCTTTGATCGGTACTTGGCTTGGCCTGTATCTGGCATATGAAACTAATTGGCCGGTCACATTTTTCATTGCAGCGATCGAGACTTTCTTCTATTTAGCCAGTTTATTTGTGAAATCCATCAAAGCACGAAAGTAGAACAATTGTGTTTCCTATAGAAAGCTATGCTATTGTTTTAAAAGAAGGCCATTTTGACTAGTCAGATGGTTTTAGAAGGTATATAAGCATGATAAAAACAGCTGGTATCGGCGAAGCACTTGAGGTCATGAAAAAAAATGGCCTGAAAATTACAAATCAAAGAAGCGATATGCTGCAATATTTAGCGGATCGACAGGATTATTATCTGCCAATCAAGGAGATTGACCTTTTTCTGCGCCAGACTTATAAGCATATGAGTTATGAAACGGTTTATCGAAATGTTCAGGAACTCGAAAAGATTTCAGTGCTTGAGACACGTAATTTTAAAAATGGTCTTTGTGTGAAATACCAATGTGATTTTAAGAATCTGAAACACTGCCACTTTATCTGTGAAAAATGCCGCCGTGTGATTGAATTAAAACGACCGGATTTAACAGATTTCCAAAAACAAATTCCTGACTGTGAAATTAATTCAACGGATTTTGAACTTTTTGGTGTCTGTGCTGATTGTTTGGCGGCCGCAGTTTGAATATTTGGCAGCAAAAAAAATTCATCAACCATTTGTCGGTCCAAAAAAGACGTCGAAGGTTGATTATTATTTTTGTTCTGCTGATTTTACTAGCCGCGGGATCATTTTATCTGCTGCATCGGGCCTCGCAATTAACTGTCCAGGCAAGTTCGGTTAATTTGTGTGCTTCGCCATCACCACGGTCGCGTATTATTCGCCGTATAGTTAGAGGCAAACGAGTGACTGTTCTTAAGCGTAATCAGCAAACCGACTGGTATTATGTCCAATCAGCTTCGAGTAAAGGCTGGGTGGCGGCCTGGCTTTTAAAAGATCAGAGTTACGATGCGGCCAGGAGCAGCCGTTTAGCTGAAAGCACAATTGTACTGGATCCTGGCCACGGCGGTACTGATTCTGGCACCTTGGCACCTGACGGTGCAATGGAAAAAAGTTATACGCTGCCGACAGCCCTAAAAACCTATCGGCTGCTAAAAACTCAGCATGCGCGCGTGCTGATGACGAGGCACAGTGATAAGTCGGTTAGTTTGGCGGCACGGCCGGCGATGTCTAATCGTGTCAAGGCAACCTTGTTTATCAGCTTTCATTTTAATTCTGCAGGGCAGCGCAATTTAGCTTATGGCTATGAGGTCTTTAAATATCATCATAATGCCGACCAGCTGGCAGCTATTCTCGATCAGGGTTTTCATAACTTGTCATTATATGATCGCGGAATTTCCTACGGCAACTTTCAAGTCTTGCGGGATAATCGGCGACCAGCTGTCTTGATTGAAATGGGATTCATGGATAGCGATTTTGATTTTTCTTATATCAAGAGCCCAGCTTATCAGCAGCAGGTCGCGACTGATATCGTGACTTCGCTGAATCGTTATATAAAATAAAAAACCTGTATTTTGAGGAATCCCCAATTGCAGGTTTTTTATTTATTTATTTCGCTGATTTTATCTTTAGCAGCATCTTTTAAAGCATAGAGCTTTTTTTCGGCTTGGCTTAGCAGCTGATCGCTTTTTCCTTTAGCGAGTTTTAATTGGTCTTGAGCTTCCTTCTCTTCTGCCTCAGGTGCCTGCTTGTGATTGTGTTCCTTGAGTGAATTCGCTTTATCTTCCTTAACGGACATGCTGTTCCTCCTTGGAAATGATCATATTTATACCGGTTTTTTACCGATGACCTCATTTTATCAACTAAGGGTTAAACTAATATTAAGCGCTTCCAGGAACAAATTTATATTTGCGCGACTAATCACAGCAATAGGAGAAGCCCGGACTTTGTTGAAGAAATATGCATCAGACAGCAGCCGCCGTTTCGATCTCATTTTGGTCGAAGATTATGCTAAGGCTGATAGGGACCTGCTCGAAAAACAATTCCAGATTGATCCGCTGCTGCTTGAGTATGTCGATGATAAAAATGGCCCAGCACGAATTGAAAGCGACGACTCCCTAGAGGATACCGTGATTGTTTTTTGGGTACCAATTAGTGAAAGATCACATTCCGAACCTATTTCTGTCATTTTTCACAAACAGCAGATGTTTGTATTCCTTAATTCAAAAATGATTTTTATTCATGATACCATCATGGATTTGTTAGAACAGTCAGAAGGCGACCGTGTCAATTTTTTGTTGGATCTTTTGCAGCTGACACTAAATAAATATTTGGATATCATCTCGAATTTGTTCGAGCGAACGGAACATATTCAGACACATTTGAGTTCCCACCGTAATAGCAGAAATTTTGAAAATCTGACAAGAGTGAACCGGAGCGTGGTTTTTCTCCGGTCTGCAGTCAAAGAGAATGCTGATTGTTTTTCTCAAATTCATGCGTTTTTCAAGGATGCACATGTCGAAGTTCAGACGACCGCCGCACGTAAACTTAGGAAACTCAATCTTGCAGTTCGCCAGTCAACTAGATTAATCGATTTGATATCCGAAAATGTTGAACAGTTAAGTGATGCCTATGATCGCTTGATTAATAATGACCTGAATGCCATTATGCGTTTTTTGACGGTTTGGTCTTTGTTACTCGCTATTCCGCCAATCGTGAGCGGTTTCTATGGTATGAATATGCATTTGCCGCTGGCTGCAGGGTCGCTTGCATGGTTGATTTCGTTAATTGTCACCGTTATTTTAATGGTCGCGTTGATTATTTATCTCCATCATCATCATTCTTTATAAAAAGCGATTTTTGCTGCTTGATTTACATATTTTTTAGCGTTATATTTAACTTACAAAAAGTAAGTAGATCAAAAAAGTATCATGACTAAAAAAATTGCCTTAATTGTTGGCAGTTTAAGGAAAAAATCTTATACACGAGCCGTTGGCACACAAGCAGCTGCCTTATTGCCTAAGGGTTTTGAACTCGTCGATATGAAAATTTCGGATCTAGCACTCTATAATCAAGATTTTGACGATGAGAATCAGGTTCCGGAGAGCTGGCAGCGGTTTCGAAAGCAAATGGCTGACATTGATGCAGTGATTTTTGCAACACCAGAATATAATCGCTCCATGCCGGCTGCACTAAAGAATGCTTTAGATGTAGGCTCTCGGCCAGTCGGGCAAAGTATCTGGAATGGCAAACCTGCTTTGATTATCAGCGTCTCTCCTGGCAACATTTCTGGATTTGGTGCCAACCATCATTTACGGCAGTCCCTGGTCTTTTTGAACATGCCGGTAGTAGCTCAGCCTGAGGTATATATAGGGAAGGTGCGCGATCTTTTGGATGATAACCTTAAAATTATTAACCCCGGTACAACTGCATTTTTGCAAACCGCTATCAATACTTTTGTAGATTTAGTAAAACGGTTTTCGTAATAGCTGTTTGCTCTTCATATAATAAAAACCATGCAACTTTATCATTGCATGGTTTTTATTTTTAATCACCATCAGCAATTGTAAAACGTGTTTGATGATAATTTTCCTGTTCAATTTCATCCAAAATTGCCTTGGCCATGGTTCCTGACGAAGTTTCGGATTGGCCAGTTTGATTAAACAGCAGGTCATCTTTGCCTTTTAATATAGTTGTCGCAGCACCGGTGTGAAATGAGGCGGCAGGGGATACGGCAACCCAATTAACATCATCGACGTTTTGCAAAAATTGCAGCTCCTTCAATTGGTTTTGTGGTACTGAAATAAAAGAATCGTTTTGCGGATCTTTTTCCATATCTTTGACAGCCAGATGATGGTCTTCGCCAATGTGCAGGCTGCCCGCGCCCAAAATAAAGAATAAACGCGGCTGGCTGCTTTGGCGAAAAAGGGCAACCAATTTGGCCGCTAAATCAACGTGCAGATAAGCTGTTTTCGGACTGCTGGCAAAGGCATCGATCACGACATCGCTGTTTGATAGATCATCTTTGGTCAGGGCAAAGGCGTCTTTGATCAAAGTTTGAGCGGTTGGCACCTTCGCCTTTAAATCAGCTAATTTTTCTGCCGACCGTGCAATCGCAGTGACGTCATGGCCTCGTCTAGCGGCTTCTAAGACGATTGCTGATCCGGCCATGCCAGTTGCACCAATTACTGTTAATTTCATTTTTAATCTCCTTTTTACTTACTTTAGTATAGCAACCAAAATACTTATTTACTATTCCAATGATCCATTATTTGCCATCATTTTCAGATAGCATCGAGAAATGGGTTGGATTTTCTTATTCGATGCACTAAGATGTTAATCATTGAACAATAATTTATTTGATGAGAAAGCGGGTTTATTTCTATGATTCATCCAATCGTTCATCCGAAAATTTTAACAAATTTAGCCAAACTGATTCGAGCATTATGCGAACCGCCAATGATCACTGTTTACCTGATGGCTATCTTTTACATGACTGGTCTTTTGACTGCTTTAGATCAGATTACTGTCGTTTTGGCACTGCTAGTTGTCCTGCCCTTGGCTTCTTATTTGTTAGCTGATTTTATCCCACAGGTCCGCCGTCGTGGGCCAGAGGGGAAACGGCGAATTGCCTTCTATGTTTATCCAATAGGTTACATCCTGGCTGTTTTATATGCATTGCTTTTTTCTGTTAAAACCATTACTTTTAAACTGCTGCTGACTTACCTAATTTCAGCCATTTTTCTCGTTATTTTTAATAAAGTCCTTCACATTCGCGCCAGTGGACATACTTGCGGCACGGTTGGACCGTATTTAATGGCTACTTTTTCTTTGGGGCTAGGTTATGGATTCTGGTTAGGGATCGCTGTCGTGATCGTCATTTGGGCTTCACTATATTTAGGAAGACATACGGTACAGGAAATTATCTGGGGTGCTGTCTGCAGCATTTTGGGTTTTCTAATCGCTTTTGTTTTGCTTTAACAATAAAAACCTTCCGAATAGGAAGGTTTTTTATTCGCTGATTTTAGATAGGGGAGCTAGCTCTTTGATCAGCCAATCGTTTAATTGCTGACTGTCAACATCGGTCAAAACTTTGACATTTGTATCTTTGCGATCAGATAAATCAGCTACGCTAGCACCACGAGCCGGACCATCTTTTTGAATGGCCATATAGTAATTACGGCTTTTATAAAATTCTGGATGCCGCAGGTAAGCAATCGTGTTGAGATCATAGACGATAAAACCATTTTCTTGGCGTTCAGCGTAATCTTTCAATAACGTTGCCAGTTTATCTCCGACAAAACCAAATCCTGCCAGCTGATCATTTGTCTGAAATTTGATCAATGCTTTTTGCGAAACGTCAATTCCGGCAGTCACAATTGGAATTCCTGAACGATAAATCAAATCGGCAGCTTCTGGATCGCAATAAATATTGAATTCAGCGACGCTGGACATATTGCCTTGAGATAAGGTACCGCCCATGAGAATAAATTCTTTGATTTTTGGCTTGATATCCGGATGCTCGACCAGCAGCAATGCTAGGTTGGTATAGGCGCCAGTCCCAACGATAGTCATTGGTTGGGAACTGTCAATCAGTGTTTCGTAGATTTTGGCAACGGCATTTTCATCAGTCTCAGAAATCACCAAATCACCGTTGGCGTAATCACCCAGACCGCTTTCGCCAAACCAGGGCTCGTAGCTTTCTAATTCTCGCAATAAAGGGCGAGCTGCACCGGAGGCAACTGGGACTTTGGCTTTCATATCCTGTACCAAATAAAGTGCATTTTTCGTCGTTCGGTCAACGCTGACATTACCGGCAACGGTTGAAATCAAGTCTAATTTAATTGCCGGATCTAAGATTGCAGCGGCAATTGCAAAAGCGTCGTCAACGCCGGGATCGCAATCTAAAATGATGTGTTTCTCTGCCATGGTTTGGGCCTCGCTCAGTCTGATTATCTTCCCTTAATTATAGGCACAGGCAGCCTATTGGACGAGAAAATGTGTTTCCTTATCTGTGACTTTGGCGATTAAATGTTTGTCAGGCTGGGGGTCAAAACTGCCGAAGTCAATAAATGTCGCCGTATCAGTCTCCTGAATACCGGTAAGGCGGTCTGCAACAAGATGCTTAAAAGCTTTGACAATGGCTGAATGATGATCGGCTTTAGCGACGGCCGCCGCTAATGTAAAACCTTCATCCTGCAGATGCTTGATAATAGCCACACGAAAGACAGTTCCGTAGGAAAACTTTTTCTTTTTCGGGTCGCCACCACTAATGATATAGCCCTTTTCTAGCCAATAACGCAGTTGTGTCTGGGAAACGCCGGTCGCCAATGCAAGATCAGCGATGCCGATTAAGACTTTGTCATCTTTAATAATCGATTGAATTAAAGGACGAAAATCTATGAAATCATTGAATTGTGTGTTTACTTGTATGTCACTCATATCTGTTGCCAATGTGTCTATTTTATCATGCAAAAGTTACTACGAATCCTAGAATCTATATATTTTTAATAATAATAGTATGACAAATGTTTACAACTACCTGCTAAAGCGTTATATTTGACTAGTTGTTTTTTAACGAGCAGAATTCACAAACACAAGAAAGAAGGTATTTTAATGTCAAAAGCAATTGACTCTAAGGGTCAGCCCTATAACCGCTTGATGATGATTGTTGTCTTATTAGTTGGTACTTTTTGTACTGTACTCAATCAGACAATTCTCGCAACGGCCTTTCCAACTCTTATGAAGGCTTTCAATATTTCGACTTCGACAGTCCAATGGCTAACCACTGGTTTTCTACTGGTAAATGGGATTATGATTCCTGTTTCGGCCTGGTTATCCAATCGTTTTAACTCTAAATGGCTTTACATTTCATCCATGGCCATTTTTGAGATTGGAACGATTATGGCCTGGGCAGCTCCGAGTTTTGCCTTTCTTTTATCTGGACGTCTGATCCAAGCTGTCGGCGTCGGCATTTCGATGCCTTTGCTGCAGAATATTATGCTGTCTATCTTTCCACCTGACAAACGTGGAGCAGCGATGGGGATGGCCGGGATTGTCATCGGCGTTGCACCGGCTATCGGACCGACATTGTCCGGCTGGATCATTGATACCTGGCAATGGCGTGACTTGTTCGGCATGATTATCCCGATCGTTGCACTTGTGCTGCTGGCTGCTTTCTTCTTTATGAAGCCGGTTATCGAGACATCGCGTCCAAAACTGGATTGGTTGTCTCTAGCCCTATCAACGGCTGGATTCGGTGCTCTGCTGTATGGCTTTTCGTCAGTTGGCGATGACGGCTGGGGATCTAGAATAGTTTTGTCCTGCTTGATCATTGGTTTAATTTTGATTGTTTTATTCGTCTGGCGCCAATTGACTATGAAAACACCCTTTTTGCAGCTGCGCGTCTTCTCATCTTCAACTTTCACAATTGCGACTGCATTAAGTTCGGTTGTCATGATTGCAATGGTTGGTGTTGAAATGATCGTGCCGCTTTATTTGCAGATTGTTCATCATATGAGTGCTTTGCATTCAGGTTTGACACTGCTGCCGGGTGCTTTAATGATGGCAGTCATGAGCCCGATTACGGGCCGCGCCTTCGACCGTATTGGTGCAAAACGTTTATCGATTGCCGGACTCTTCTTATTAACGGCCGGAACCTTGTCCTTTGTGATGATCACGCAGACAACGCCTGTTATCTACATCACGATCTTGTATGCACTGCGTATGTTTGGTATTTCGATGGTCATGATGCCGGCAACGACAGCTGGTATGAATGCACTGCCGACTAATCTGATTGCTCATGGTACAGCTGTTAACAACACAGTTCGTCAAGTAGCCAGTTCGATCGGGACTGCGATATTGATTTCTATTTTGTCTAATGTCACTAACAATCAAATGCCGAATCAGGGTTTGTTAAAATCATCGCCTCTGGCATATCAAGTGAAAGCCTTTAATGCAACCATGTCAGGGTATCATGCTGCCTTCTGGATTGCTGTTGCTTTCTGTGCTGCCGGCTTTGTGATCGCATTCTTTATGAAAAATAAAGAAGAGAAAAATTTCTTAGAAGACGCCGTACAAGACGCTAAAGAACCGCTCGCTCAGGGAGGTGAAGCATGATTTTAATTCTACTGATTCTTTCCGCGGTTGCTTTTTTCATGAGTTTTATCTATGTTGACCGTCTTTTTCCACGAACTTTGCTGACTCTTATTTCAGGGGTTGTACTGATTTTATCTTTAATTGCCATAGTTGCTAATTTTCATGATCACTTCGGATTGCAAAAAGTCACAACACAGCGGAGTTTCAAAATTTATTCTGCGGCAGGCAGCAAAATGCCGATTGGTTTGTTGCTATATCAGCCAATCGGTACTAGCGGCAAAGATAATGTCTATATTTACGCGACAAAGTCCAATCAGAAAAAACCGAGCCACACGCAGGCTGATGCCATGACGAAGAACCGTCTGACGCGTGTCTCTTCTGAAAATGCACGTTTGCAGACAAGTGAAACACGCTGGGAATATCGTTCTGCTTTTAATCGTTTATTGTTTGGCCTTGCAGGAAACGGCCACGAATTAACACACCGAGTTAATCGCTTCTACTTGCCGAAATCTTGGCTGCGCTTGTCGACAATTCAAGCAAAAGCCTTGCAAAAACAAATGAGCAGTGCTAAGTTCCAAGCACAAGCTAAGTCACAAGGAGCTGCATATGTGCAGGCACAGATGCAGGCAGCGATTGCCAAACAGCCATCTTTAGCAGCTGACCGTCAAGCACAACAGCGCTTAGGCAAACAATTTGCGGCTGATTTTCAAATGCAGCTAATTCAAGAAACTGTCTCAAAATTGAACAAATAATCTATTTATATCCAGCTGAAGGCTGGATTTTTTATTGTCCTATCAGCCAGACGCCCAAGGCGAAAGCTGCTAGGGACAAGAATAAGGAAGCGGCGAAGTACAACAGAGATTTCTGACCTGTTTGTCTAGACGATAAATTGATTGTTTCTAAAATAAAGGTTGAAAAAGTCGTCAATCCACCGATAATACCACTGCCAAAAAAAGTTCGCCAAGTCAGAGCAAGGGGACTATTTAATACAATTGCCAGCAGAAAAGAGCCGATAATATTGATCAGAATCGTTGCCAGTGAAAAGCCGAACAGGCGATCAAAGCGCGGATAGCGCGAAATCAAGTATCTAGCTTCGCCGCCAAGGGCAGTACCTAAAGCTGAAATTAAGGTTAGTTTAATCAGCATGTTTCACGACCTGGACAATTTTTTTGCCGCTAACCAGTAGAAGAATGCCAAAAAATGTTGATACTGCCAAGTAAATCACCGCTGACAAAAATTGCTGACGAGCGGCCAAGGCATAAATCTCTGAAATAAAAGTCGAAAAAGTGGTGAAGCTGCCAATCAGGCCTGTACCAGCGATTAATGAAAAATTCGCAGCGTTTTTCTTGGCAATCCTAACGTATTCATAGGTCATACCCATTAGAAAGGCACCGGCCAAATTGATGATTATTGTGATCCAATGGAAAGGGCTTTGAAAAGATAATTCCAGTAATTCCCTTAAAGCACCCGCAACAAATGCACAAATTAAAACAATGATACTGTTTCTCAGCAAAACTTCCCCCGCATTAATTACAAATTATAGCAATTAAGTGTTTTTTGGATGAGAACCGATGATCGCTCTTAACAAAAATGGGGCAATTAATGTAGCGGCAAAAATGGCAGCGATCACGGCTGAATAACGGTCGCTAGAGAGCAATTTATCTTGAAAACCGATTTGAGCAATAATTAAAGCCATTTCGCCACGCGAGACCATACCAAAACCAATCATCAGCGAGCTGCGATAAGAAAAAGAAAATAGGCGTGCACCCAAACCCGCTCCCAGCGTTTTACTCAGCACCGCGATGATTGTGAGAATGGTGAAGAATAGCCAATCATCGATGAGACCAGTTAATCGCAGGTCCAAACCGATACTGACGAAAAAAATAGGAATAAAAAGGGCATACCCGATTGGCTGGATACCTTCATTGATGATCTGCTTAAAGGAAGTCTGCCCAATGGCAATGCCTGAGAAAAAGGCACCGATGACACTGCTGAGACCCATTAAGTCGGCTAGATAACTAAAGGCGAAACACAGAATCAGTGCCATGAGCACTTCGGACACACGAAGATCAAAAATGCCGCTCCATTTCATTAATTGCGGAATCAGCCAGCGTGCTGCTGCGATAAGAATGACAAAGAAGGCTATTTGGCTAATGATTGTTCGTAAAATGTTTGATGCACCCGTATCACCGCTAATCAAGCTCAATAAAATGACCGACAAAATATCATCAGCTACTGCCGCACCGAGGATTGTAATGCCTTCGCGGCTGTTGAGGCGATTCATTTCCTTTAGCACTTCGACCGTGATCGAGACGGAAGTCGCTGAAAAAATCAGGGCTAAAAATAAGCTCTCTGTGCGATTCAGGCCAAAAAGTTCGCCGACTGCAAAAAAACTAATCAGCGGCAGCAGCATGCCTGTCACAGCGACCAGCAGGCTCGGTTTCATAAAACGCCTCAATAAATGCAGATCACTTTCTAGACCGGCCATAAACATGAGAATGACGACGCCGATTTCAGAAAAGATCTGAGTCAAATCGTTTGGCTGAACCCAATTCAAAACAGCCGGCCCAATCACAACACCCACGACCAACTGGCCAATTACGACTGGCAAATTAGCTTTGGCACTGAGCTGTCCAGCTAGTGTTGTCATGAGCAGGATTAAACACAAGATTCCTAAAAATGCCATTCTGTGCCTCCCTTACATCAATAAAAAAAGCCGACGATCAAAATTCTCTGATAACCCAAACAGAGAAAAATTCTTGAAAGCAGCGGCTTCAACCAAAAAGTTATTTAATTAACTGTTTTTATTCTATCATGAGATTATTAAACGAAGGGGCAGGAAAATCAATCATCAAATAGCAGCAGAAATCTTTCCTTTTAAAGCATCTAAAAAAGTACTGGTAGTTTTCAGTCTCATCATCGGTTTACTTGTCGGGTTGATTGTGTCGGTTTTTCGACTAGCAATTACTTATGGCCTGCAGGGAAGCTTGTTTTTGTACGCTCAGGCACATCAAAATGCGCTTTACTGGCTGCTGATTCTGCCGCTATTGTTAGTAATCGGCTGGATTTTATCTTTATTGGTCAGGCAGGATCCAAACATCAAAGGGTCGGGAATTCCTCAGGTCGAAGCACAGCTGATTAATCGTCTGGATATTCATTGGCTGTCTGTGCTGCTGCGAAAATTTGCGGCCGCCGTTTTAGCCTTGTCAACTGGCCTAATGTTAGGTCGTGAAGGCCCGTCCATTCAATTAGGAGCGGCTTTAGGGCAGGGGCTTGCTGAAAATCGTCACGCGTCTAATACAGAAAAACGGATCTTGTTATCGGCTGGTGCCGCAGCAGGATTATCAGCAGCTTTTAATGCACCGATTGCGGCAGTCTTATTCGTTGTCGAAGAAATGCATCATAATTTTTCGCCATTGGTCTGGATTTCAGCTTTTATTGCTTCACTGACTGCTGATTTTGTCTCGTTAACATTCTTCGGCTTACGGCCCGTGCTGCATTTTGATCAGGTCGCTGCCTTGAGCCTCGGCAGCTATCTCTGGCTATTGCCCATGGCTGTTGTGATCGGCCTGCTGGCTGTTTTGTATCAGAAAAATACACTCAGCCTGCCGCGCCTGTATGCTAAATTGCCGATTAAAGCGTCTTTTTATATTTTTATCCCATTATTGTTATCTATTCCTGTCATTTATTTCCTGCCAGAAATTGTTGGCGGCGGCAATCGCCTAATTTTAGCTTTGCCAGCTGCCCACTTGACTTTAATTGCGATAGCCCTGATTTTTGTGTTGCGCTACGTCTATTCTCTGCTGACATTTGCTTCTGGTGTCCCTGGTGGTATCTTTTTGCCGATCTTGACTCTTGGCGCTTTAATCGGTTATTTCTTTTATACTTTGCTACACCAGCTGGCCGTCATTCCAGCTGCGGATGCCAGCGTTTTTATCACGATTGGTATGGCAGCCTATTTTGGCAGTATTTCCATGGCGCCGTTAACCGCGATTATTCTTGTGACTGAAATGGTTGGCAGTTTGGAGCATATTATGCCATTAGGGCTTACGACACTGGTTGCTTATCTGATTGTTGATGCTTTTTCCGGCAAACCAATTTACGAAAGTCTCATGCTGGCGCTGCTTTCTCATCAATCCGGCAAAACAAAAACAGCTCATCGAGAGCTGTTTGAATTTCCGATTCCTAGCGATTCAAAACTAGTCGGTCAAACCGTGTCAGAGGTTGTTTGGCCTGAAGGATGTCTGATTCTTTCTATAAGAAGGGGTAGTCAATCAATTTCCGCAAACGGCAAGACAAGCATTCAAGCCAATGATGTCTTAATCTGCCTGGTCAAAGCCGGTTCGATAAATCAGATGCGTCAGATTATTTAAGGCCCTTAATCTTCTTGGCTGATTTGCAGCACACAGGCACCGGCGGCATCACCTTTTGAAACTCTAATCAGTGCTTTTAAGGCATCTTTTAGAGCGTAGCGGTGAATCGTTGGATGAATATCCAGCCGTGAAGCTAAAGTCAGGAATTCTTCACCGTCTCGACGCGTATTGCTTTCAACACTGGTCACGCTCTTTTCATGAAAAAGATGTTTTTCGTAATTTAATTCGTGAATATCGCTCATATGAACACCCGCCGAAACAACTGTGCCTCCTGGTGCGACAGCTGTTAAGGCAGCTGGAATCAAGTCGCCGACTGGTGCAAAAATAATTGCTGAATCCAATGGTACTGGTGATGGATCTAAATCACCTTGCGCAGATGCTGCTCCCAGACTTAAAGCGAATTTTTTCGCATCTTCGCCGCGAGTGAAGACGTGCACCTGTGTACCTTGAGCAATGGCCAATTGTGCTGTTAAATGAGCTGAATTGCCAAAACCGTAAATACCCAGACTGCCGCCAGCAGGAATTTGTGCTCGTTTCAATGCGCGATAACCAATAATTCCGGCACACAATAATGGTGCTGCTGCCTGCGAGTCAAATTGATGAGGGATACGGTAGGCATAGCCTTCAGGAACAGTCGTATATTCGGCATAGCCGCCGTCAGCATCCCAGCCTGTGTAGACTGATTTTTCACACAGATTTTCTCGACCAGAACGGCAATATTTGCAAACGCCGCAAGTGTGGCGCAGCCAAGGAACTCCAATCCGGTCTCCAATCGCAAAACGGCTGGCACCAGGACCTTCTTTGACCACTTTGCCGATAATCTGGTGACCTGGAATCAGATTTTGACGATGAATCGGCAGGTCGCCTTCAATCACGTGCAGATCAGTTCGGCAGATGCCGCAGACGATTACTTTGACTAAGACTTCGCCAGGACCAGGGGTCGGTACCGGCCGTTTTACAAAACGAATGGGTGCCGCAGGATCGGCTATCGGGCCATTTTTGATGATTTCCCAAGCAGCCATTTCTGTGGGAATCTTAATTTCTGATGCTGTATTTTCAGTCATGATTTCCCTCCATTTTTTTCTTTCGCCACTAGTATAGTCTGAAAATATGACAATCAAAAATTGAGCAGCGTTGAATAAACATGAATTAAGGTGCACAGCCTGAATCATTTTATTTGACAGCTGCTTGTGAGTCTGCTAGACCTGTTTTGCCTATCTCGGATATTGTATGATAATGATTGACCGGTTTTTAAGATCTTTTTGATCATCAAGACTGGCAGCAAGGCGGCTGCATGATAAAAAAGCCATGCTAGAGGAGTATCCAGATGATTAGAAAGACCAGAGCTTTTAAACTAGCTATTTTGGCATTGTTTATCGCCTTTATTCTGATTCAAAATTTTGTTCCTTTGTTCGGCTATATTCCGATCGGGCCATTAAGCTTGACAACCATTCACATCACGGTCATTATTGCTGCAATCGTTCTAGGGCCCTTGCCTGGCGGCATTTTAGGTGCTGTCTGGGGACTGCTTTCGTTAATCCGCGCTTTCACTGCACCGACCAGTCCGGTTGAACCGCTGATTTTCACAAATCCCTTGATCGCAATTCTGCCAAGAATCCTGATTGCAGTTGCGGCTGCTTATTTATTTATTTTCTTGACCAAGATCCGGGTTAAAAAAGCCTTTGCCATGATGCTGGCTGGATTAGCAGGGGCCTTGACCAACACGGTGCTTGTTTTGGGCATGATTTATTTGTTTTACCGCACGCCGGAGGTCGCGAGTGCATATGGTGTGGCTAATCCTTCATTGATTGGCGGACTGTTGCTGACCGTCATCGGCACTAACGGCATCCCAGAAGCTATTTTAGCTGCCATCGTGACGCCAGTGATTGCATTGCCGCTTTATAACTATATTCGCAAGGCTGATTAAAGCCGTTTTAAAAGTAGGAGGACAGGATTGGCCGACGCTCTGATCAAAATAAAAGATTTATCATTCCACTACGCCCAGCAGCAGGACAACACGACCTTAGACCATCTCAGCCTGTCTATTCAAAAGGGCAGTTGGACCACAATTATTGGTCGAAACGGCAGCGGGAAGTCCACTTTAATCAAACTGTTAACTGGCTTATTAGAAAATCAATCACAAGATGCGATTAGGCTGTTTGGCCGGGTTTTGAGTGAGGATACTGTTGACGAGATACGTTCGCATATCGGCCTCGTTTTTCAAAACCCCGATAATCAGTTTGTCGGACCGACTGTCGCTGATGATGTTGCTTTTGGTTTGGAAAATTTAGGTTTAAGCCGTGACCATATGGAGCAAAGAGTCAAAGAGGCTTTAGAAAATGTGGGGATGCAGGATTTTTACGACTGGGAACCGGCGCGTTTATCCGGAGGACAAAAACAGCGTGTTGCTTTGGCCGGCGTGCTGGCTTTACAGTCTGACCTGATTATCTTAGATGAGGCAACCAGTATGATTGATCCAATAGGAAGACAGTCCTTGCTGGCTTTAGTCAAACAGCTTCAAAATCATTTTGGCATGACCATCCTGTCTGTGACACATGATATTGAAGAGACATTTTTGGCTGATCAAATTCTCGTAATGGATCATGGCAGCATCGCTTTACAAGGCAGGCCGTCGCAAATTCTAGTTCAAGATCAGGCTTTAGCTGGATTTGGTATTGAACTGCCGCTGAGCCGTATTGTCCAGCGTGACCTGCTGACATTATCGATTGCGTTGCCATCTGGCTATTTAAGCGAAGAGGAGTTGATAGATCAATTATGGCAATTGTATTCAAAGAAGTGAATTACAGCTATCAATCGAAAACGCCGAATGCTTTTCAGCTATTGAAAAATGTCAGTTTTCGTCTGACGGACGGCTCTTTTACAGCTTTGATCGGACAGACAGGAAGCGGTAAGACAACGCTTTTAAAACATATTAACGGTTTATTAAAGCCTAGCAGCGGCCAAGTACTAGTCGGCGATCAGGCTATTAATGCCAGAACATCGGAAAAAGATCTGGCTGATCTGAGAAAACGCGTGGGTTTTTTGTTTCAATTTCCGGAAACACAATTGTTTGCCCCGACTGTGCTGGAAGATGTTGCTTTTGGACCGGAAAACTTCGGCCAGACAAAGTCGTCGGCTGAGCAGACTGCTAAAGAAACGCTGAACATGCTTGGTTTTGATATGACGCTGGCCAATCAACCACCAATCAATTTGTCTGGCGGCCAGCAGCGTTTAGCGGCTTTGGCTGGTGTCTTGGCGACAGAACCGCAAATCCTGCTTTTAGATGAACCGACTGCAGGCCTGGATCCTTCGACAACAAAACGTGTGATGACATTATTTAAGAAACTGCAGCAGGATGAGCATTTAACGATTTTAATGGCAACGCATGACATGGATGCAGCAGCGGAATTCGCGGATCAAATTTTGCTGATGCAGCAGGGAAAATTAGTCAAGCAGGCATCTCCCAAGGACATGTTTCAGGAAAAAGGGCTTGTTTTTCAAAAAATTCTAGCCCTGCCGAAAGTGACCGCATTTGCAAGCAGATTCACCGCGAAAACAGGATATAAGAATCAGAAATTGCCCATTAGTGAAAAAGAACTGATTTCATTTTTGCAGCAAGCACTATCAGAAGAACCATTAGGAAAGGAAACAATGCCGAATGCCTGATTTTATTTTTGGCCAATTTATGCCTGGCAAATCTTTCATTCACGATCTCGATGCGCGAAATAAGCTGATTTCTGTCTTGCTAATAATTGCATCGAGCCTTCTTACGAAATCTTGCTTTTGGCTGCTTCTTTTTTTGTTTATTAGCCTGTTGTCGGTTAGATTAGCCAAACTAAATTTGGGCTTTTTCCTTCGCGGCATTCGTTTTTTTGTTTTTATGATTTTTTTAACGGCTGTTCTTCAGCTGTTTTTCAGCCCTGGCGGGCAAGTTATTTTTAGTTGGGGATTTTTGTACCTGACGCAGATGGGCCTTCAAACCGGCGTGATTTTCTTTCTCCGTTTTTTAACGGCGCTGGTTGCGATGACTGTGTTCTTATTGACAACCTCACCAATTGCCATTAGCGATACTTTGGCTTTTTTCCTGTCGCCCTTGAAAGTTTTCAAATTGCCAATCGATGATATCACACTGACCCTCTCGATTGCTTTGCGTTTCGTGCCGACAATGATTGCCACATTCTCCAGTATTTTGGATGCGCAAAAATCCAGAGGGGCAGTTTTCAATCGTGGATCTCTGCTGCATCGTATGAAAATGTATGTTCCTGTCATGGCACCACTATTTTTAAATAGTGTCAAACGTGCCGAAGACCTTGCGGCCGCGATGATTATGCGAGGTTACACAGATGGCCGGCATCGTACGCGTTTTCGCGTTATGCATTGGCGGCAGGTGGATACAGTTGTTATGGCTGCCTGGCTGCTGATAATTCTGCTGTTGTTTATTACACGCTAAAATAATGCTGTAAATTGTTTGAAATCCTTTTTTGCTAGAATGAATGATAATCGTATCTCACTTGATTTCGAGTTGGCCATGATTTGGGTAAAAGCACGCACAACTAGACAAGGGAAATTTAACTATGAAAATCTTCTTCGATGGATTTTATTTTTCCTGCTGATTTTTTTCTTAAACAATCTATTTTTACCAGCAAAATCTATACAAGCTGAATCTACAGGCAGCATAAGGCCGTCTGCGCCCTCTGCACCATTAGCACCGCAGACTCCAGCTCCGGGTCAGGCTGATTCATCGATTGACCAAAACACGCCGATCGTAAATCTCCTTCCGGATCCCGTTCTGCGAGATATTGTTGCCAAGAAAATTGGGAAACCGATTGAATTAATTACCGTGGCAGATTGTTTGCAGGCTGATATTACGATTACAACTGATCAGTTTCTGCAAATCACGAGCACGGCCGGGCTGGAATATTTTAGATCCATTCGTATTGAAGTATTAGCTGATAAAAATAATGAAACCTTATGGAACAACAAGCCTGCCTCATTTTCTTGGTCAAAATGGTTTGGTACGGCTAACGATTTCTAAAGCAAGACAACCTTAGTCTTGAGCCATGATTTACGACTCATTTTTCCCGATGGTCTACAATTTGCCTCACTAAAAGGATTTCATTCCGTTGAGATTGCCCCAGCAACTATTTGGCGTTCGCAGGCTGCTTTACATCTGAACCCAAACAACTATCGCCATTTTCAAATTTCGACCGCGAATTTGGGCATTCCCAGTCTGGATCAAAATTGGTCTTCCACTAGCCTTCTGACTGGATTTGCTAACCCGAGAATATCTTACACAGCTAAGCCCTCAGATGACGGCACTCAGATTGATTTTACTTTGAATAATCCAAATTCAGTATCTTATAAAGATTTGTCCGACCGGAACTACGCCTTTAGTGAATCGGGAAGCGGTTATCAGGGAGGCGTATCATTACCGATCAAAATTGATGGTTTCAGTGGGCCATTTAGTCTTCTATTTAATTTGTCTTTCGATAGTCAAGCCGCTGCAGCTGCGCCGGTGACAGTTCAATATGTCGACGATAAGGGCCGAAACATTTCTCAAAGCAGTTTGATTCAGGGACAGATTGGTGACAGTTATACGGCGGTTAGAAGAAATATTGATGGCTACTATTTACGTGAAGTCAAAGGACAGATGAGCGGTCAGTTGAGTCAGCAGGGACGGGTGGTTGTCTTTGTCTATGCAAAAATTAACAGCAGCACAGCTGCTAGTTCACAGCCGAATCCAGCTAAAAAGCAAAGTAGTTCTACCTCAACTTCTAAAAAAAGCCAATCTAGGTCAGCTGCAGCATCCTCGGCTTTACAGAGCTCGCAGTTATCTTTGGGTAATACAACCTCTGTCAGCTCGACCGCGCCAACTTTGTTGTTGACAAATCAGCATAAAAAAGGGCAATTATCAATTGTCGGACAAATATTTCAAACCATTTTAGAAACAGTTGCAGTGATGGTTGCTGTGTTTGCTGCTATTTATGTTCATACAAAAATCAAAAAAAGGCGGGAATAAACCGCTTATTGGATACTATTTGAAATTTCAGTCATAATGCCGCGAGCTAGTTTTTGCTTGTCTTGCAAGGGCAGGGTAATGGCTGTTTTTTTGTTTTGAAAAATTGTGACTTGATTTTGATCGCTGTTAAACCCAGACGCTGTACTTGAGACATCATTTGCGATAATCATATCAGCATGTTTTTTGACGAGCTTTTCTTGTGCATAAACAGCCAAATTCTGTGTTTCCGCCGCAAAACCGACAACGAATTGATGACCTGTTTTGTGCGAACCAGCATCGGCTAAGATATCGGGATTCTGCTGCAAAACAAGTGTTAGGTCATTTTTGCCTGTTTTTTTAATTTTTTCTTTGGCAGGATGAACAATTCGATAATCAGAAACAGCTGCGGCCGAAATGAAAATATCTTGTTGGGGGAACTGGTCTTGGACTGCTTGCAGCATCTCTTGGGCACTTTCTACCTTAATCAAAGATACTGAATAAGGCAGATGACGGATTTGAGTTGCAATCAGCGTGACTTTAGCACCAGCTTCAGCGGCCGCTTGTGCCAGCGCGTAGCCCATTTTGCCTGATGACCGGTTGCTGATATAACGGACCGGATCGATGGCTTCTCGTGTGCCGCCAGCAGTGATGAGGATATTTTTGCCATGCAGGGAGCCGTGTTCTGCCAAAAGACGCATTTGTGCTTGTTCTAAGATATCCTCGGGTTCGGGCAAACGACCTTTTGCTTCGTATCCTTCAGCCAAGAAACCATCAGCCGGATCGATGATGAGAATGCCATCTCTTTTCAGTTGTTGGATATTGCGGACCGTAGCAGGGTTATCCCACATCTGGTCGTTCATAGCCGGCGCGACGATTTTCTTAGCTTGACTGGCTAATATGATCGTTGAGGCTGTGTCGTCAGCGATGCCGTTAGCAATTTTGGCGATAATATCAGCACTGGCCGGGAGGACGAAAATATAATCGGCCCACTGTGCCCATTCGATATGCGGCACGCTGCCATCTTCTGCTTGAAAAATATCAGTGAGCACCGGAAAACGGCTTAATGTTGCAAAAGTCAGCGGACTAACAAATTTTTCTGCTGCAGCTGTCATAGACACGTGTACTTGAGCACCTTGTTTTATCAGCAATCTCAAAAAATAGGCAGATTTATAGGCTGCGACACTGCCGCTGACAATTAATAAAATATGTTTATTTTGGAACATTGGCTTTCCTTTATTGATCCTATTTTCAATTATACGCGGCTTAAAATAGCACTATTTTTGAAATGTAATCCGATCAATTTCATGATTCTGCTTTTTATGAATTATGGCATCAGTCTTGGATTTTTGAGGCTCAATATAAGTTTTAAGATTTTTCAGATTTGTCTGGATCCATGTTTTTTGAATCAAGGACATAATTTCTGTGACAGGTTTTTTTGAAAGGGTGTAGTAAAAACTTCCCGGAATTTGCCGATTTTCCCGGATAAAGGCCAAAGTCCGTTTTAAAAACCACTGATAAATGTCTTTTTCGTCAGCATCGATATAAATGGCATAATCAGCGTTCTTAAGCCGCAAGGCTGTCACGCCTTCTACGATTAAAATCTTAGGCCGCTTTACAATGACAGTCTGAGAAGCGTCAATATCGTTAATTTCCTGCCTGTACAAAGGGATTTCGATCTGGTCTTGTCCGGCACGCAGGTCGGTAATTTTAGTCGAAAGAGCCTGTAAATCGTAACTTTCTGGAAAACCTTTCTGATTGAAAATCCCACGTTCTTGTAAAACGCGATTTGGATAAATAAATGAATCGACTGACATAATCGACACAGTCAAACCTGGAAAACTTCTCTCTAATGATTGGGCCAATTGTTTGGAAATAGTCGATTTGCCGACCGATACGGAGCCGGTCAATGTCACCACAAAAAACTTTTCCCAATTTTTTTTGTATTTTCTTAGAATTGCGTCTGTTAATTGCTGCACCATTTAATTATGCAGCATATCGTCAGCACACTTGTGAATGAGAAGTGAAGCTTTATCGTATTTTTGAAATTTCTATCAAAATCTAATTTACTTTTATATGTGAATGATTTACTATCAAATAGTAAGTAAAAAGAACAGGAGTAAATTCTAATGGCAGAAGTAACAATTTTTGGAAAAGGCAATATGGGTAAAGCAATTGGCGGCAATTTTGCTGATGGCGGCAATGCAGTGACTTATCTGGGACACAGTGATCGACCGGAAACCTTGGGCGACATTGTCGTTTTGGCTGTCCCTTATGCCGCTTTGAAAGACATTGCCGAAAAGTATGTTGCACAACTGGTCGGTAAAATCGTCATTGATATTACAAATCCGGTGAATTTCGACACTTTTGATAGTTTGACAGTTCCGACTGATAGCTCAGCGGCACAGGAATTAGCCCAATTATTGCCTGATGCAAAAATTGTTAAGGGCTTCAATACGAATTTTGCTTCGACTTTGTTAAGCAAAAAAGTTGGGGATGCACAAACAACCACGGTGCTGCTGGCTTCTGATGATGATTCGGCTAAGGAAACGATTGCGCAGGCTTTGTCTGGCAGCAATTTGGCTATCGTTGATGCCGGTTCATTAAAGCGTGCTAAAGAGCTAGAGGAACTTGGTTTCTTCCAAATGACACTGGCCGCTTCTGAAAAGATCAGTTGGAATGGCGGATTTAGTTTACTTAAATAAATTTCTGATCAATATGTTTGAAAAACGGGTTTTCGCCCGTTTTTTGTTTGTTAAGCTGTTCATCAGGAAATATCATGGCAGAAAATATCGTAATTATTTCAATAACAAAATTGAGTTCCCAGCAAACGGTGGCGGCCCAACATTTGATCAGCAAAGTGCACGAGCACGATCAGACATTTCGCGATCCTTATTTAAGCAATCGTTTCAATTATTTTGCGGACATGCCGGCTTTCTTTTTGGCCTTGCATGGTCAAGAGCTAATTGGCCTGCTGACACTTTATGCTGACGAAGATCCTAGCGGCAGTGTTGATGTGACTTTGAATGTTGTGCCAGCTTGGCGGCGACAAGGCGTGGCCAAACAATTATGGCAGGCAGCACGGCTTGTTTTGCGACAATATGGTTATTATGAGGCCGATTTTTTGGCTGAGAAGACGTTTTTAAAGACCGCGCCAGATTTCTTAGCCAATACAGGGCTGGTTGCCGATCCTGTGAGCGAATTTCAGATGACATTAAAAGTTAACGGCCATCAGGAAAAAGATCCTGATCTTAATGTGACGGCGATGCAGGCAGCTGATATCCCAGCTCTTTTACCAGCCTATGTCGACGCTTTTCCAGATAGCAATAAAGAGGAGGCCAAGCACTATTTAACTGAAAATCTGCAAGCCGATGGCAGCTTCGGCTATGTCTGCCGTTATCAAGGCCAAATGATTGGTTACTGTGCCGTGGATTTTGGTGAGTATGATTATTTGTTTGGTCTATTCATTGCTAAGAACTATCGCGGTCGAGGACTAGGAAGCCGGTTTATTGTTCAATTAACACAACAACTTGCAGCTGTACGGCATCATTCTTTTAAGTTGGCCGTTGAAAGCGACAATCCAGCAGCACATCACGTCTACCGCAAAGCTGCTTTTAAAGACGAGGGCGAAATTTTTTATTTACAAGCTGAACAAGGCCCGTGGTATCTAGAAAAGTGATAATGATTTTTCCAATTGAGAAGCTGTTAATTCATTTATTTGATTGATATGCAAAAGTGGCGCGCGAATAGAAAGCCGCCGCCTCCAGTGCACTAATAATCATATTCAGAAAAGCGATGAAGAAGACTTGATGCCAAATGAGAGCCAGCAAGATTAAAGCAAGCGAGTTAACAATAACACTGGCCAGCAGAAATACTTTTGTGAATTTTGTCGGTTCTATGAAGAGACAAATAGGCTGGAAGATGTTTAGCAAGCTGCTCAAGACCGCCAGATAAGGGAAGAAACCAAAAAAAGTACCGCTGTACACTGCAACCCAATAAAAGAATAAATAGTTTCTGATAATCTGGCTAACAAGCATAAAAGTGATGCAAAAACTGACAACTGTTAGGAAAAGCTTGATAAAGAAAAGCAGTGATTTAAAAAATCGATTTGTTTCATCCATGGTTGTTCCTCCTCGCTAGTCACCCATCTAAAACTAACCCCATTTTAAACACAGTTTTCATAATAAAAATGAGAATCAGGTAACTTTTATAGAGACTTATGATCTTGTATGGCCTGCAAAAGCTGTGCAATGATGACGGCGTTTTCAGAATTTTGTGCGTGCTCTGGAGTCAGCAAATAGAGAGAGCGATGAAAATCTTCACCAATATCGACAAAGGGTGTGTCTGGAATCAAAGTGTCTTTTGAAATAATTGATTGCCCCAAGCCTTCTGCGAGTAAAGCCGCAATCATAGTATTGCTTTTGACACGGACAATTTGTTCCGGCACGATATTTTTAGCACGCAGGTATTGCTGGGTGTAGTGAAGGACACCGGATCCCTGTTCGCGAAGCAGCCAAATGGGGCTTTTCAAGTTACCTGCCAAGACTAATTGGTCCCGGGCGATTTCGTATCGGGAAACGCCATCTTGAATGCTGGGTTTTTCAATCAGCCCGAGATCTGCTTGATGTTCGGCCAGCATAGCTAAAATATCGTCGGAGTTATGCAGACTAATTTCCAGTTGCAACTGAGCAATATAGGGTATTAAGCCGCGGACAATTGTCGGCAGCAAAGTTGTCGCCGTTGTATGAGAAGCAGCAATTTTAAAGGGCCATTTTGTCTGCTGATGGTCGGCTATCGTGCTTTGTGCTGCCCGCCAGTCAGCTAAGATCTTAAGAGCTGTCGGATAAAAGCGTTTGGCATTTTCTGTTGCTTGAATTTCTGTGCGGCCTTTTCGGTCAAACAAAGTTGTATCTAATTGGGACTCAAGCCGACTGATACGTACGCTGATAGTTGGTTGTGATAGAAAAAGTTCCGCAGCAGCTTTGGAAAAATTTCGTGTTTCATATACCGCAATAAAACTTTCTAAGAGTTTGAACATGGTCACTTCCATTAAAATATTTAATAGTAAACATTATAAACATTTATTTTACAAATGAATATGTTCATGTTTAAATAACGCTATTGGAGCTTTTTATGAGAATTAAAAGAAACATGATCAACGGTATCTGCCTCACCTTAATTTTGTCTGTTGCGGCAAGATTTTTGGCACAATATTTGCCGAATTTGGGTGCTGAAGCGATTGCTATGCTGCTGGGCATTATCGTTGGCAACACGATTTTTACGGGATCAAAGTGGTCAGCTGGCGTGAAGTGGGCTGAAAAGTACCCAATTGAAATTGGTATTGCTTTGATGGGATTGACCGTTACTTTGCGGACAATTGCTTCCTTGAGAATCCAAGGCGTTATTTTTATTGTGCTGCAGATGACAGCCACGATTTTGTTTGTCATGTGGATCGGGCAACGCTTAATCAAAGTACCAAGCAAATCAGCTATGCTGATGGCTAGCGGAAACGCTGTCTGTGGATCAAGTGCGATTGCCTCGGTTGCTCCAGCCATTGGCGCCAATGATGACCAAAGACGTACAGCGGTGGCCACAGTATCCTTGAGCGGGGTCGTTTTACTATTTGCTTTGCCAGTACTGGGTCCGGTTCTGTTCGGCCAGCAAAATTTGCTGATTTCAGCTTTGATTGGCGGGACAGTCCAGTCTGTCGGGCAAGTTGTTGGAACTGCAGCCTTGGTGAATCCGACTGTTGTGACTTTTGCGACATTATTTAAGATGCTGCGCGTGATTCTGCTGTCAGTGGTTGTGTTCGTGTTTGCTCGAATTGCGGCAAAAAAGGATCAGGGCCAGGGCGAAGAAGAGACAGCTGTTCGCGCAGTTAAAAAAGTGTCTGTGCCTTGGTTTGTGATGACTTTTATCGTTTTTGTCCTAATCAATTCTTTTTTGTCTTTGCCGAATTTTGTGAATGACAGTGCAAAAACCGTTTCAAGTTTCTTCGGTGTTGTCAATTTAGCGGGTATCGGTTTGAATTTGAAATGGCAGACAATCAAAGCCTCCGGACAGAAATATTTGGCCTATGGCCTATTGACCTTGATTTTTCAAGCACTTTGTGCGATTCTGCTAATTCAGCTGCTTTTGGCTTGACTATTTTGATATTTTTTGTTGCTCGAGCTGCTAATAAAAGTGCATAATTTTTTTATTAGGGGAAATGATGCTGTTTTTGTTGCTGTTTGCCATTGTTGTATTGGGCCTTTGCTGCCTGCCTGCCTTTAGAGCAGGTTTGAAGGCTCGACGGATTCATGTAGGGCTGGTTGTTTTTGCAAGCTTAATCCTGCTTGCGTTTAGTTTTTCTGCATTTTCGGGTGGTCATTCCGATAAAGCTGTGCATAGACACGCACAGACAGCGTTTCGCCAAGAAGCTGATCCATCTGAGACGACCGTTTCCTCCACTGCATCCTCTTCATCTCAGGCGAGTAAACAAGCGTCATCACAGGCGGCCTCCAGCACTAGCTCGGTTGTTAGCGTTGTCAAAGATGAAAACCATGATTTTCAAGGTTTTGTCCAAAAACCCTTGCCTTTTCGTCATCAGAAACAACTACAACTGGCTAGTTTGGACGCTTTAGGGCGTGCACGCGATTCGCATATTCAATTACGCAATAGTGATGAACCGGCCGTGAAAAGAGAACCATATTTAAATTATGATCCTGCGGGCTGGCATAATTATCGTTTCTTCTATAGAAGTAGCGACGGCCAGACGAAAATGGCTTGGCTGATGAATCGCGGTCATTTAGTTGGCTATCAATTTTCCGGTCTTAACGATGAGGGACGAAATTTAGTGGCGGAGACCGCCTGGCTGAATACTGGCAATTATGTTGGTACTGATGTCGAAAATACTGACTCAATGCTTTTTTATGAAGAGGGTCTGGATAATTGGTTGTCTCTTCATCCTGATTATTATTTAGATTACCAAGTGACGCCGCTTTATCAGGGCAGTGAACTGGTGCCTCGACAGGTTCGCTTGGCTTATGTCGGTATTGATAGTCAGGGAAGAACGCTGCCTATTATATTGGATGCAGCAAAAGAGCAGGAGGGCAATGGCGATGCTAGGATTGTGTATCTCAACAATCAAAGCCCGAACGCCAAACTGGATTATCAAAGCGGGCAGGCAGTCAATACGGTGCCCAACGGCCGCTCTCAAGCCGCTGCGATCTCTTCTTCTAAACCAGCTGCCAGCCCAAATACCTCTGCCGATCCACATCAGCGAATTGTTTATGTGACAGGGGATGGCCGGTCGCCAGTCTATTGGTATAGCGAGGATGCCATGCCCAGCAATACGAATAAATCGCGTGTCATCCAAATGACGGAACAGCAGGCTTTGGATCAGCACAAAAGGCATTCCAAGACAGAGCCCTGATTGAGAACAAATAAAAACCCGTAAGAAGTGAAGGGACAGTTTTAGAACTGATTCTTACGGGTCAAGCATTAAATTGAATTGAAACTGTAAGTGTTTGTTCGACAAATTAGCAAGCGCTTACAAAGCTATATTAGCACAATGCATGAGTAGCTGCTGTCAATTAGGAAAGGTTGTTGTGCTGGAGCCGGTGCAGGCGTTCTACCAAAGCAGGCTGGGCATATCGTTCAATGATACTTGGGTATTTCAAAATCCAGGAATCCTGACTGAAGTCCGGGTAGAAAGCATCCGCGGTCTTTGGGCCTATTGGATGCGACATAAAGTAGTCATTTAAATGATAATAGGCAATCAGCTTATTCTCATCTTGGTCATCATAAATGATCCTGCCTTGATTACTAATTATTTTTGCATCCATGCTATTATATTAGAATAAATACGAACAAATGTTCGATCTTAAAGGCAATATCTGAAAACTTTTTAATTCATGGACACTTTTATTAATCGCGACCTCGTGTGTTAAAATAATTCGATATATTTTTGGAGGTGCGCATGAATTTAAAAATTATTGCAAGCGACATGGATGGCACTTTTTTAAGTGACGATAAAAATTACGATATTGACCGTTTCTGCGAACAATTGGATGAAATGCAGAAACGTGATATTAAATTTGTTGCGGCTTCTGGAAATAAATTTTCTCATCTTCGGTCGATTTTCCAACCGATTTTAGAGCGCGGTTACCAGATTAATTATGTTTCTTCCAACGGCGCTGCTTCATACGATCAAGATACCCTTGTGCACGCGGCTTTTCTATCTGATGACCAGATTCAGAAGGTCATTACTTGGAATGCTGAAAATCCGGATTCCGAAGGCAATTTTGTTATTTTGACCGGGCTATACCGATCATATGTGTCCAACCACGCGACCCCTGAATTGATTAAGACGATTTCCGAATGGTACCACGATATCAAACAGATTGATAAATTGATGGAGGCGGGTGAGAAGATCCTCGAGGTCACATTTTTATGGCAAAATGCTGACGTGGTCAAACAGGTTCGTCGACTGCGACAGGTTTTTGGCGATGAGGTTCATTCGACTGGATCAGGTTTTGGCAATGTGGATGTTTTGGCAGCCAATACAAATAAAGCCACCGGACTCAGATATTTGCAGCAGCGCTGGGGTGTATCTGATGACCAAGTGGTGGCTTTTGGCGATAATGAAAATGATTTGGAAATGCTGAAAAATTATCCTGCTGGTTATTTGATGACCAATGCGGATCCGTCCATGCATCGCAAAATTAATTTGAAGACTGATCTAGACAACAATCACGATGGTGTTTTGGACATGATTGACAAACTGCTCTTGGCTAATTGATTCAAAGGCTCATCTGTGCTGTCAAGAACAAAATAGATAGAAACATCATAGTGAGATATATGGATAAATGATATTTAGCTTTCAGTTTTAAATTAATAAATATAGCCCAAGTGAGCAGTAACACCAGGAGATTTAAGAAAAACCAAACGTTGACAGCTTCCGTGAGCGTATAAATAATTAAGGCTAGGCCGATCAGCATTGACAAAACGCTTTTAAATAAGCCTTTAGGGATGAAAATCGGTGTTAAGAAGAAGGCGAAAGTCATACTGAGCGGAATCAAAGAGTACAGAAATGCACGATTAACGTGACCATTTTGCAAACAGAAGATAGCTGTTGGGACGGCCGCTCCGGCCATAAAGGAAAAAGCGAGCATACCATACACAGACTTCAGATTAAAAGCATGAATCTGCAGCAGCAACAGGAAAGCTGAAATGAGAAGCAGCAGTTCGGAAATATGAGAATCCAATCGATTCCCTATGAAAAGGATTGGCAGACCCGATAAAATAGTCAACACTACACCAGAGAACCTAAAGCTGTTTTGACTAAAGCTGGCAAAAAATGCCAGTGCAATCAGTACTGTATAAAAGAGCAAAAGCCAGGTAGTACCATTTTTTACAAACAGCTGACTAACATTCTGATTAATATCGGAATAGTGCCACCAAGCTGTATTAAAAGCCAATAAAGTCATTAACAAAGGGAATATTCGGCCCTTGAAGCGGCTGTTTCTCACAGATGCTGAAATCATCGAACTGCTTGCGGCTGCATCTGTATGGGCTAAATTCTTTTTCAAATTTTTTGAATCCATCATTAGCAATTATAAATGAAATTCGCTACACTTTAATTAACATTAACAGTTAAACCTATTTTGAGTGCAGCTAGGGATACCACCCGATAATCTGCCGGCAACCTGCTCTGGTAAGGTGCCCCTGTGGTAAACGATAGGGTCTAGACAGGCCCTGCGGTCTGTTTTTGTTGGAAAGAGAATTTTAATAATGAGAAAATTTTTTACTAGCGAGTCCGTTGCTGTTGGGCATCCGGATAAAGTTGCCGACCAAATCGCCGATGCGATTTTAGACGAAGTTCTAAAACAAGATCCAATGGCGAGAAGCGCGATTGAAGTCACGGTTTCGACAGGCAATGTGTCGATTTTTGGAGAACTATCGACCACAGCTTATGTCAATGTCCGCGAAATTGCGACTCAGACGATCAAAAATATTGGTTACGTCGAACCAAAACTTGGTTTCACCTATGATTCGGTCAACATCTCCAATCAAATCGTAGAACAATCAAAAGAAATTTCCAAAGCTGTTAGTCAGGCAGATGATGACCCGGATCAGCTCGGCGCAGGTGACCAGGGGATTATTTATGGTTATGCCGATAATGAGACTAGCGATTATATTCCGTTAGCCCTGCAGTTATCACATAAATTGATGAAGCAATTAAAAATTGTTCGTCAAAAGGGCGGTTCTGCCAGTTATCTGCGTCCTGATGGAAAAGGAGAGGTGTCCGTCGAATATGGGGATGATGGCAAACCGAAACGCATTTCTGCGGTTGTTTTATCGGCTCAGCATATCGAAGGAATCGAGCTTGAAGATTTACGTGCACGGATCACAGAAGATGTGATTGCACCGGTTCTGCCCACTGAACTGGTTGATGAAAATACTAAATTCTTTATTAATCCGGCTGGGCTGTGGTCTTTGGGCGGCCCTCAAGCTGATTCTGGCTTGACCGGACGTAAAATTATTGTCGATACTTATGGTGGTGCTGCACATCATGGCGGCGGTGCTTTTTCTGGTAAAGATGCTACTAAAGTGGACCGTTCTGGTGCTTATTATGCCCGCTACGTTGCTAAAAACTTGGTTGCAGCCGGTTTGGCGGAACAATTGGAAATTCAGGTTGGTTATGCAATTGGTGTTGCTCAACCGGTCTCGATTAATCTTGATACCTTCGGCACTGAAAAAGTGCCATTGGATCAAATTTACGCAATTATTGATCAGTTATTTGATTTTCGGCCGCTAGCTATTATTAACCAGCTTGATCTGCGCCGGCCGATTTATTTGCAGACAGCAACATTTGGCCACTTTGGGCGTTCAGATCTTGATTTGCCATGGGAAAAATTGGATCAGGTTGATAAAATCAAGGCTTTGATTGAAAAGTAAGTTATAATGAAAAGCAATTAGCAGTATTAGATTTGAAAGCATTACAGGGAGCAGACGGTTATTGCGAGTCTGCATGTTCGAAAATCGAACTCGGCTGAGGGTAGACTAATTAAAATATTGAGTGCGCGTCAGCGAATTCAGGTGGTACCGCGGAAAATCCGTCCTGTGATTATTTACAGGCGGATTTTTTGTTTGGCATCCAAGAAATGAGAGGAATTTATGAGCTACGATCACAAAGCCATTGAAAAAAAGTGGCAAAACTATTGGGATGAGCATAAGACCTTCAAAACGGCTCCGGAAAGTTCCGGCAAGAAAAAATATTATGTTATGAACATGTTCCCGTATCCTTCTGGACAGGGGCTGCATGTTGGCCATCCGGAATCTTATACAGCAACAGACATTATGGCACGTTTTAAACGGATGCTGGGCTTTAACGTGCTTCAGCCAATGGGCTGGGACGCTTTTGGCCTGCCAGCTGAACAATATGCGATCAAGACTGGGCACAATCCGGCTGATTTTACGAATGAAAATATCAAACACTTCAAGACACAGATTAAATCTCTGGGTTTTTCATATGATTGGGATCGTGAAATCAATACCACTGATCCTGAATACTATAAATGGACTCAATGGATCTTTGAACAGCTTTATAAAAAGGGCCTAGCCTACGAAGACAAAGTCATGGTCAATTGGGCGCCTGATTTTCCAGGAGGCGGCAGTGTTGTCGCTAACGAGGAAGTCATTGACGGCAAGACGGAGCGTGGCGGCTATCCTGTCTACCGTGTGCCTATGCGTCAGTGGGTCTTAAGAATTACCAAATATGCTGACCGGCTTCTTAGCGATTTAGACGATTTGGACTGGCCCGAAGCGATTAAAGAACAGCAGCGTAATTGGATTGGCAAGTCGGTTGGTGCTTCAGTCTTTTTTGCAGTTGATGGCAATAAAAACGCACAAGTCGAAGTTTACACGACTCGACCCGATACGCTTTTCGGTGCTACTTATATGGTTCTAGCTCCCGAGCACCCGCTGGTTGCACAAATTACGACTGACGGGCAAAAAGACGCAGTGGCTGCATACCAGGCTAAGATTGCCTCTAAGTCCGATTTGGAACGAACCGATTTATCCAAAGAAAAGACTGGTGTCTTCACGGGCGCCTATGGGATTAACCCGATTAACGGAGAAAAATTACCAATTTGGATTGCTGATTATGTGCTTTCTAGTTATGGTACGGGTGCCATCATGGCTGTGCCGGCACACGATACGCGTGATTATGATTTTGCTAAAAAGTTTCATCTGCCGATTAAAGCGGTCATTGCTGGCGGTGATATTGAAAAAGAAGCTTATACAGGGGATGGCCTGCATGTCAATTCTGGCTTTTTAGATGGTTTGGACAAAAAAAGTGCGATTGCTAAAGCGATCGATTGGCTGCAGGAGAATAAAGTCGGTCATCAACAGGTGAATTACAAACTACGCGATTGGATTTTTTCGCGTCAGCGCTATTGGGGCGAGCCTATTCCTGTGATTCATTGGGAAGACGGCACTCAGACCTTAGTCCCCGAAGATCAGCTGCCTTTGCGTCTGCCGCATCTAAATCAAGAACAAATGAAACCATCCGGCAATGGCGAATCACCCTTGGCAAACGATACGGAATGGCTGAAAGTAACGCGGGAAGACGGTGTCGTCGGACGCCGCGAGACCAATACGATGCCGCAATGGGCCGGTTCCTCATGGTATTTCTTGCGTTATATTGATCCGCATAATGCACAGGTACTCGCGGATCCAGCGAAATTGAAGTATTGGATGAATGTTGATCTTTACGTCGGTGGTGCTGAGCATGCCGTTTTGCATCTGCTTTACGCACGTTTTTGGCATAAATTCTTATATGATATCGGTGTCGTCCCTACTAAAGAACCATTCCAAAAATTAGTCAATCAGGGCATGATTCTTGGCGAAAATCATGAAAAAATGTCCAAATCCAAGGGCAATGTGGTTAATCCTGATGATATTGTGGCTGAATATGGTGCCGATGCACTACGTGTCTATGAGATGTTCATGGGGCCGCTGACTCAATCCAAGCCCTGGAATACCGATAGTCTGGCGGGTATTCGTCGATATCTGGATCGTGTTTGGCGTATTTTCACAAATGACGGAGAGGGTATTAATCCGGCAATTGTTGATGAAAATGATGGCAAACTGGACAAAATCTATAACCAAACAGTTAAAAAAGTGACTGATGATTATTCGGCTATGCATTTTAATACCGCAATTTCGCAAATGATGGTCTTTATCAACGAATGTTTTAAAGATGATCAGCTGCCTAAAAAATATATGGATGCCTTTTTACAACTGCTTAATCCAGTCGCACCGCACCTAACTGAAGAGCTGTGGCAGCGGATGGGTCACCAGGAAACGATTACTTATGCTGCTTGGCCGACTTATGATGCCTCGGCTTTGGCTGAGGAACAAATTGAAATGGCTGTGCAGATTAATGGGCATGTTAGATCTAAAATTACGAGCCCAGTCAAAATTTCATCGCAGGATTTAGCTGAATTAGCTCGAGCAGACGCGGAAGTTAAAAAACAATTAGCAGGCAAACAGGTTGTTAAAGTGATTGCGATTCCCGGAAAAATTATTAATATTGTCGTGAAATAAGTTAGACAATCCAAAGGTTCTCAGTGAGAATCTTTTTTATTTGTAATATTGTCATATTTAAGCGGTTACATTTGCGTTTTTTGGGCTTTTTTGGTCAAAAAACGCCTACGAAAAGTACGTATTTTTTGTTAGAAAAGCTGACATATTACTTGATTTTCGACTTTTGCTGCGCATATAATGACGCAATTTTATTTTCACTGTCATGGTGAAACTAGAAGCGGAGGAGAGATTATTAATGGCAAAAAAGAAGAAAATGTCGACTGGTGCTAAAGTCGGGATTACAGCCGTAGTTGCGGTTGTTGTCATTGGCGGTGTCGTTTATGGGGTGACACGCAATGGCAAGTCAGCGACAGGAACGAACGTTATTAACGAATATCTTGGTGCCGATATGACGACACAGGATTTGTCGCAGATGACTGATAGTTATGCTTTTGAAGTCGCTGGAAACGCACAAGAAGGATTACTATCACGTAATCCTGACGGCAGTCCTAAAGCCGGCTTGGCCAAGACTTGGTCGCATTCTAAAGATGGTTTGACTTGGACATTCCATTTGCGTCCGGGCTTGAAGTGGTCAAACGGGGATTCGCTGACTGCACGTGATTTCGTCTATGCTTGGCGTCGTACGGTTAGCCCGAAGACGGCAAGCCAGTATGCTTATATCTATTCTGGTATCAAGAATGCCGATGCGATTAATTCTGGTAAAGATAAGAACTTGAATTCTTTGGGTATTACAGCTAAGGGTGCTACAACGCTGGTTGTTACTTTGGAACACCCAATGCCCCAGTTTGAAAACTTGATGGCCTTCCCAGTGTTCTTTGCTCAGGATCAGAAATTCGAAGCGCCTTTGGGCAAGAAAGTCGGAACTAGTTCGGCTCGACAGGTTTATAGCGGCCCATATCGTTTTGTTGGTTGGAATGGTTCTAACAAGAGCTTCAAGCTGGTTCCAAACAAGAACTATTGGAATGCTAAAGCTGTTAAAAATGATGGTGTCAACTATCGTGTTATTACCGATCCGACAGCTTCCTTGGCTCTTTATAACAAGGGTTCGCTAGATTCGGTTACTTTGAGCACACCAGAACAGATCAGAAAGTACAAGAATTCTAAGGCACTGCAGGTTATCCCGCAATCTGGTTTGAACTATATCGAATACAACCAGACTGGCAGAGTAAAAGCATTGACTAACTTGAAGATTCGTCAGGCCTTGAATTTGGCGACAGACCGCAGTGGTATTGCTAATTCTATTTCTGAAGGTTTGGATACAGCTGCAACTGGTGTTACACCAGCAGGGCTGGCACGTACCGATACAGGTGCAGACTTTGCTAAGACAGCTGCTAAGGGTACTAACTATACCTACAACGTTGCTAGAGCTAAGAGATTATTTGCTCAAGGCATGAAAGAATTAGGTTTGACAAGCGTTACTCTGACAATTGAGGCTACCTCTGATTCTGCAGTCGCAAAGCCAAGCTTGGATACCATTCAGCAGTCATGGCAGCAATTGCCAGGTTTGACTGTCAAAGAAAAGCTTGTGCCGTTTAAGCAGCGTCTGCAAGACCAGACAAACCACAACTTTGATGTTATGCTGGCTGCTTGGTATGCTGACTATGCTGAAGCACAGACCTTCTTGAATCTGTTTGTTACAGGCGGACCAAACAATGATGGCGGCTGGACAAATAAGCAGTTCGATCAGACGATTACCAATGCATCTGCTAAATATGCTTTGAATAACAAGAAGCGGATTGCAAACGAAGTCGAGTCTGAAAAGATTCTGTATGATCAAGCTGCTGTCAACCCTGTTTACTGGGTCAACTCAGCTCAGCTTCACAACCCGAAGGTTAAGGGTATTCACTTCTTCTCTTCGGGCGCCAGCTACTACTACATGGACGCTCATCGGACAAAGTAAAAAATTTCTCAATCCTTGTTATATCGGCGTTTGTTCTATTAAATTGTTAAATCTTGACAATTCGCGACTTGATTTTTTAGAAAATTAGCGCATATAATAATTCAATTTTATTTTCACTTTTAAGGGGAGATAAAATTCTAAAAGGGAGAGAGTAAATTTAATGGCAAAAAAGAAAAAATGGTCAACAGGTAAGAAAGCTGCTGTCACTGCAGTTGTTGCCGTTGTTGTCATTGGCGGCGTCGTTTACGGCGTTACGCGTAATGGCAATTCAGCAACAAGTACAAATACTTTAAACGAGTATCTGCCAACTGATATGACGACGCAGGATTTGTCTCAGATGACAGATCAGTACGCGTTTGAAGTCGCTGGTAACGTACAGCAGGGTCTGCTTTCAAGAAAAGCTAATGGCGCGCCTGCAGCAGGTTTGGCAAAAACCTGGTCGCACTCAAAAGACGGCTTGACTTGGACTTTCAATCTGCGCAAGGGTCTGAAGTGGTCCAACGGTGATCCGCTGACAGCATCCGACTTTGTATACGGATGGCGCCGCACGGTAAGTCCTAAGACGGCTAGCCAGTACGCATATATTTATTCCGGTATCAAGAATGCCGATGCGATCAATTCCGGCAAGAACAAGAATTTGAATTCATTAGGCATTAAAGCTGAAAATAGTACCACCTTGGTTGTGACGTTGGAGCATCCAATGCCTCAGTTTGAAAACTTAATGGCCTTTCCAGTGTTCTTCGCCCAAGACAAAAAGTTCGTTGCACCATTAGGCAAAAAAGTTGGTACGAGTTCTGCTCGGCAAGTCTACAGCGGCCCTTATACCTTCGTTGGCTGGAATGGTTCTAACAAACGTTTCAAGTTAGTTCCAAACAAGAATTATTGGAATGCCAAAGCAGTTAAAAATGACGGCGTTGACTTCAGAGTTATCATGGATCCAACGGCCTCACTGGCGCTTTATAACAAGGGCCAGCTTGATCAGACAACGCTTGGTACACCTGAACAGATTAAGAAGTATCGGAATGCTAAGGACTTTAAGATTCAGAACGATTCCCGGACTGATTACATTGAATATAACCAGACTGGTACTGTTCGTGCATTGACTAACTTGAAGATTCGTCAGGCTTTGAACTTGGCTACTGATCGCCGTTCAATTTCTCAAGCGATTTCCGAAGGTTTGGATACAGCTGCTACTGGTATGACACCAGCAGGCTTGGCATTAACTGATACGAATAGTGATTTCGCCAAGGCAGCTGCTAAGTCAACTTCATACACTTACAATATTGCAAGGGCACGTCGCCTGTTTGCCCAAGGTATGAAAGAGCTTGGCATGTCAAAACTCACGTTGACTGTTGAAGCATCGGCTGATTCCTCGACTACCAAGCCGACTGTTGATACAATTCAACAATCATGGCAGCAACTGCCAGGTTTGACAGTTAAAGAAAAGTTTGTGCCTTTCAAGCAGCGTCTGCAGGATGCGATTAATCAAAACTTCGATGTTCTTTTGACAGCATGGGGTGCTGATTATGCTGAACCGCAAACCTTCTTGAATATGTTCGTGACCGATGGCCCGAATAACGATGGCAAGTGGACTAACAAAGCTTATGACCAGACGATTCAAAATGCATCTGTCAAGTTTGCTTTGAACAACAAGAGTCGTATTTCAAACGAGATCAAATCAGAAAAGATTCTGTATGATCAAGCAGCTGTCAACCCTGTTGATTGGATGAACGCGGCTACGCTTTCTAAATCTAATGTGAAGGGTGTTCAGTACTTCTCATCTGGCGCACCATATTATTTCTGGAATGCAAGCAAGACTAAGTAACATTGTTTTTGAGAAAACCCTTTTGGGTTTTCTCCTACATATTGAATTGAAAAAGGGCGAAGGTATGGCAAGATACATCTTAAAGAGAATAGCAATGATGGTGGTAACCGTGTTTGTGGTTACGGCTCTGACGTTTATCATGATGCGGTGGATGCCAGGTTCCCCCTTTAATAATCCGAAGCTCTCAGCTTCTCAAATTGCCGCTTTAAGCAGGCAATATGGATTGGATAAACCAGTTCTGGTTCAGTTTTGGCAGTATCTAGTGAATGCACTGCATTTCGACTTTGGTACTTCTTACATTAATACAGGGCAAAGTGTTTCTCTCATGATTGGCCAACGGCTGCCGGTTTCAATGCAGTTAGGCTTTCAGGCTCTGATCGTTGGTGTTCCGCTAGGAATGTATGTTGGTACATGGCAGGCCATGAGGAAAAACACTGCTACAGATTATAGCCTTAGTGTAGTAACGCTGATTTTCACGGCATTGCCTGATTTCCTGCTTGCTATGCTGCTGATGGTCTTCTTCGCAATTGATTTTCCTATTTTCCCGATTACCGGCTGGGATTCATGGATGTCCAGTGTATTGCCGACTCTCGCGCTCGGCATGGGCGTGATTGCCTTTGTTGCTCGTTTTACACGATCTCAAACGCTAGAGACTCTGGACTCAGATCAGATCCAATTGGCTTATGCCAAGGGACTTAATGAGGGACAGGTAATTTTGAAGCACGCCGTCCGAAATTCTTTGATTCCGGTATTAACGTTATTAGGTCCATTAACAGCCGGTCTGTTAACGGGCTCCGCCTTGATTGAGACGATTTATTCTATTCCTGGAATTGGAAATCAGTTTGTGGCTTCGATTTCTTCAAAGGATTATCCGGTGATTATGGGCACTACGATCGTTTATACGGTAATGCTTCAGGTAATGATTTTAATTGGTGATATTGCGACTGCGATTGCCGACCCGAGAATTCGTTTTGGAGGAAATAGATAATGGCTGAGGAAAACTTCCAAGTCGTCGGTATCGAAGCTGGTGCTGATAATGAAAAAATTGAAAAACCATCATTGACCTTCTGGCAGGATGCATGGCGTCGTTTAAAAAAGAACAAGGCAGCCATTATCTCGATGTGGTTCTTGATTGTGATCTCTGTTTTTACGATTATTATGATTCCGTTTTTGAGTCAGAATCAGGCCAATCGTTTTAACCCTAATGAAATTTCAATTTATAAAAATTTGCCGCCTAAGTCTGGTTTGCCGATTCCTGGCTGGCAGGGGAAACATGGTTCAGATGACCCTTATGAGGATCAAAATGTTCCCGCAGGGCGTAACTTTATTCTAGGAACCGACCAGACTGGCCGCTCTATTGCAAAAAGAGTTATTGTCGGTATGCGTATTTCTCTAACAATCGCCTTGGTTTCGTCTTTGGGAGACTTGATCATTGGTGTCAGCTATGGTGTCTATTCAGCCTGGAAGGGCGGATGGATAGACCTTGTCTTGCAGCGTATCATTGAAATTTTGAGTTCTGTGCCTTTTATTGTCATTGTCACCCTGTTTACGTTGTTGCTGGGTGCCGGCATTTGGTCGGTTATTATTTCTTTGATTTTAAGTGGCTGGATCAATATGGCGCGTCAGATCCGTGCCCAGACCCTATCAGTCAAAGAGCAGGATTATGTTTTGGCCGCAACTGTTTTGGGTGAAAGACCTCTCAAAATTGCTTTAAAACATATTATTCCGAATATCAGTTCAACGATCATCGTGCAGTTAATGATGACGATTCCCCAGTCTATTACTTCTGAAGCGATTCTATCCGCTTTGGGTCTTGGTGTTCAACCGCCAACGTCTTCTTTGGGTTCCATGATTAATGATGCTCGAGATCAATTGCAGTACTATCCCTATCTTATTTTTATTCCCGGCACCGTATTAGTATTAATTTCCTTAGCTTTCTACCTATTTGGTGATGGTTTAAGAGACGCTTTTGATCCTAAAAGCAGTGAGGATTGATGATGCCAGAAAAACCAATATTACAAGTTAAAAATTTGTCAGTAGAATTTCATACCTATGCTGGTACAGTTCGAGCAATTCGTGACGTTTCCTTTGACCTATATCAAGGGCAGACGCTGGCGATTGTTGGCGAATCCGGTTCCGGAAAATCTGTTACTACGCATACCTTAATGGGCTTGAATGCTGGTAATGCCACCATTTCATCCGGCAATATTTTCTATAAAGGAAAAGATTTGCTGAAGTTTGACGAAGACGAGTTCGAAGAACTGCGTGGCGGCGAAATTGCGATGATCTTTCAAGATCCTATGACCAGCTTGGATCCAACCATGAAGATCGGCAAACAGATTATGGAAGTGATTCTGCTCCATGATGAAAATGCCGATGATAAATTAGCTGCCGACCGTGCTTTGAAATTAATGGAGCAGGTTGGTATTCCCAATGCATCAGAACATTTTAATGATTATCCGCACCAGTGGTCTGGCGGTATGCGTCAACGTGCCGTGATTGCGATTGCCTTAGCTGGTAATCCTGGCATTTTAATTGCTGATGAACCAACTACTGCTCTTGATGTTACGATTCAGGCACAAATTCTGCATCTGATGAAGGGTATTCAATCTGAAATCGATTCTTCGATTATTTTTATTACGCATGATTTAGGTGTTGTTGCTGGTATGGCTGATAAGGTAGCTGTCATGTATGCAGGCAAAATCGTTGAATACGGCACTACACAGGAAATTTTCTATAATCCTCAGCATCCTTATACATGGGGACTTTTGGATTCAATGCCGACGACCGACATTGAAACAGATGAGCTTTCTTCAATTCCTGGTACGCCTCCGGATCTGCTTGATCCGCCTAAAGGTGATGCTTTTGCAGCACGTAATAAGTATGCTTTGGACATTGATTATGAGGAAGAACCACCGTTCTTCCAAGTTAGTGATACGCATTATGCCGCTACTTGGCTGCTTGATAAGCGTGCGCCCAAAGTGACACCGCCAGCGGCCATTTTAAAGCGTTGGGCCAAGTGGAAGAAAATTGCTGGGAAAGATAATTTTCCTAAAATTTCTAAATCAGGCGTTCCTGGTAGGAAAAAGACAGCTAAAGAAACGGCTAGCCCAAAGTCTGGTGCTGAATTAGCCAGAAAGGATCAAGCATGACGGACAAAAAAATTCTCGAAGTTAAGAATTTAAAATTATCCTTCAATCCTGGGAAGGCCAATGAAGTCAAAGCGATCGATAATGTCAGTTTTGACATTTATGAAGGCGAGGTTTTCGGATTAGTAGGCGAGTCTGGATCAGGGAAGACAACAATCGGACGTACTATCCTGAAATTGTATACACCACAAAGTGGCGAAATTAAGTTCGAGGGACATGATGTTTTGAAACAATCTTCTGCTGAAGCAAAAACGTTTCGCAAAGATGCACAAATGATCTTCCAAGATCCGCAAGCGAGTTTGAATGGCCGAATGAAAGTTAAGGATATCATTGCCGAAGGTATCGACATACATCATTTAGCTAAAAACAAAGCAGACCGAGATGCACAGGTAGAACGCTTGTTAAAGCTGGTCGGATTGAATGAAGACCATGCCAGCCGTTATCCTTATGAATTTTCCGGCGGGCAGCGTCAAAGAATCGGCATTGCGAGGGCTTTAGCTGTAAGGCCAAAGTTCATTATTGCTGATGAGCCTATTTCTGCTTTGGATGTTTCTATTCAAGCCCAAGTGGTGAATTTGATGAAGAAGCTTCAAAAAGAAGAAAAACTCACTTATTTGTTCATTGCGCATGATCTTTCGATGGTTAAGTATATTTCCGATAGAATTGCAGTCATGCACTGGGGCAAAATATTGGAAATTGGGACATCGGATGAAGTTTATGGGCATCCGATCCATCCTTATACAAAGAGCCTGCTAAGCGCAATTCCGATTCCAGATCCAGAGGTTGAGTTGGCTAGGGAGCCAATTGATTATGATCCAGCAATGGAGACTGATGGAAAAGCTCGTACCATGCATGAGATCCATCCGGGACATTTTGTTTTGTCAACAGATGAAGAAGCAGCTGAGTTTTCTAAAAACTAACTGCTTTTTTATTGCACTTCTTTAGTAAAATGGAAACAGCTGTTCTTTTGGAAAATAGGGAAAAACAATCACATGGGTCTTCGGTGACTCATACTGGTAATTTAGAAAAACAATTGGTTGCAGGATCGGCTTGGCTGAGTTTTGGCAATTTGTTTTCGCGTATCTTAGGGGCACTCTATATTATTCCTTGGACCATGATTATCGGCCGATATTCCACGGAAGCTAACGGCTTGTTTAACATGGGATATACGATCTATGCACTTTTTTTAATGATTTCAACAGCCGGAATTCCGACAGCGATCAGTAATTTAGTAGCACACTACAATGCCATCTCAGAAGCACAAACTTCTTTGAGGCTGCTTTGGCAAGGATTGAAGGTGGCGTTACTAACAGGAATTCTGTCAGCTTTGATTTTGGGCTTTTTGGCGCCAATACTAGCTGCCGGCCATCAATCTTTGGCACTGGTGCTATGGTCTTTGGTTCCGGCTGTGTTTATTTTCCCGATTATGTCAATGTTTCGCGGGTTTTTTCAGGGAAACCAGATGATGAAGGAATCTGCTATTAGCCAGATTATCGAACAATTTGCCCGGATTGTTTACATGCTGGTCGGCACTTTTGTCGTTTTGCGTGTCAACGCTGATAATTGGCGAGGGGCGGTTATACAGTCTACTTTTGCAGCTTTTGTAGGCGCTTTGCTGGGGCTTATTTATCTTTTATACGCTTTTTCGTTGCGGCGCGGCCAATTTATTTTGCAGGCCAGACAATCTCTTAAGAAGATTCACATTAAGGCCGGCAGGCTGATCTGGCATATTTTGAGACAATCAATCCCATTTGTTATCGTGGCATCGGCGGTCACGTTTTATCAATTAATTGATCAATATACTTTTTTTGTGTCTATGAACCGTTTCTTCTCCTTTTCTGACCAAGAATTAATTGTGCAATTTGCACGTTTTAATGCTAATGCGAATAAATTAGTGCTGATCATTGTGCCGATCGCAGGGGCAATTGCTGAAACAAGTCTGCCGATGCTTTCTAATGCCTATGCTAATCGGGATGTGCCGAGCGTTCGCAAACAAATAAAAAACATTTACCGTTTATTTTATGTGGCCATGTTCCTGAGTGCTTTTGGTTTGTATGCCGTAGCACTGCCTATGTATACAGTCTTTTATGGCACGAGTGATCCGAACCTTCAAGCAGGGGTCGGCCTCTTGCGAGTAAACGCGGTTGTCGCGATTTTTTATGGTTTTTTCACAGTACTGGCCTTTATTATCCAAGGACTGAATCATTCTAGAATAGCTGTGAAGTCACTGCTTTATGGTCTTATTTTGAAGATTGTCTTCCAATTGCCGATGATCTTTTTATTCCAGGCCACAGGTGCCATGCTTAGTACTTTAATTGGCTTTGTTTTCAGCTGCTGTTATTTGTCTTTAGCGATTAAGCGGTTTTATCAGGTTGATGTCGCAGACACACAAGATGATTTATTCAAAACAGTTCTTATTGCAATTTCGGTTTTAGTTACTGCTTGGCTGGTTGTTACAGGGCTAGAGAGTGTTCTGCCGCTTACCAGATTTGCTCAGATTATTGTCTTGATTCCGGCAGTTGGGGCAGGCGGGGCAGTCGGCATCTGGCTGCTGGTCAAATTAAAAGTTGCCGGCGACTTGCTGCAGCGTTTTATCCCGGCACGTTTTTTAAAAGAAAGGAATTAACTTGATATGACTAATTGGAAAGAAGCCGTACAGGCCAATCAGACTCAGCTGATTGCTGATTTAAAAGATTTAATTGCGGTTGCCTCCGTCAGAGACGACAGTCAAGCAGTTGAAGGTGCACCGTTAGGCCCTGGACCGCGTGACGGATTGCTGAAGTTTGGTGAGTTTGCCGAGCGTGACGGTTTTGAATTTCATAATTTGGCTAATCTGGTCGGGTATGTTGAATATGCACCCGAATCCGCTGACGATCAATATATTGCGCTTTTGGCCCATGTTGATGAAATGCCTGCTGGAGACGGTTGGACGACGGATGCGTTTACTGCTGTAGAAAAGAACGGCCGCCTTTATGGCCGCGGCAGTTCTGATGATAAGGGCCCGGCTTTGGCTGCCTATCATGCATTAAAAACAGTCCATGACCTTGCTTTGCCGCTCAAGCATAAGGTCCGCTTTATTTTGGGTACTGACGAGGAAAATGATTGGACTTGCATGGATTATTATTTTAAGCATGAACCGGCGCCCTTGCTTGGTTTTTCGCCTGATGCCGAATTTCCAATCATTAATGGCGAAAAAGGGCTGGCACAATATGAAATTCATTTTCAGGGCAGTAACGCTGGAGACATTCGTTTACTAAAGTTTCAGGCAGGTGAACGGACAAATATGGTGCCTGGCAAAGCTACTGCGATTGTTCAGCTAACGGATCTTTCCCAAATTGTGCAGGATTTTCAGGCTTTCTTGTCAAAACATGATGTCTTGAGCGGACAGGCAGTCGTTGAGGGCAATCAGATCAGCTTGACGGTAAATGGCAAACAAGCACATGGTGCCTGGCCGGAAGACGGCGAAAATGCGGGCACTTACCTAGCAGCTTTCTTACGCCAATACGATTTCCAAGGAAGCGCGGCTGCTTTTTTGACTTATCTGGGTGGTATTGCACACCAAGATCCAAAGGGCAGCAAATTAGGTATCGCCTCGCATGATGATTTGATGGGCGATTTATCCATGAACGTTGGCATTATGCGTTTTCAGCAAGACGCTGATAGTTTCATTAATCTCAATGTTCGTTTTCCAAAAAGTACCAGCAATGCGGCGATTTTGAAAGGACTCAATTCGACTCGGCCTGAGGGACTTTCAGCAGAATTCGTCAATAAAGGCTTTGCTCAAACGCCGCATTACGTACCTGCTGATGATCCGATGGTCAAAAGCCTGCTGCGTATTTATGAAGAACAGACTGGTCAAAAAGGGCACGAACAGGTAATCGGTGGTGGTACTTATGGCCGTTTGATGAAGCGTGGTGTCGGCTACGGTGCACTGTTCCCGCAAAGAGAATCGACCATGCATCAAGCTAACGAGTATATTGAAATAGATGACTTAAAACTGGCAGATTCAATCTATGCGCAAGCCATCTATGAATTAGCCAACCTGGATTAAGGAGAGAACATGTTATTTGAGATTTTAAAAGCGATTGTTTTGGGAATCGTTGAAGGCGTCACTGAGTTTTTGCCGATTTCGTCGACAGGCCATTTGATTCTCGTTGATGAATTTGTGAAGATTTCTTCTGATAAAGCTTTCACCACGACTTTTGAATATGTGATTCAGTTGGGTGCCATTATTGCAGTTGTGCTGCTGTATTGGCGCCGGCTATGGCCATTTGGCAATGATAAGACGGAAAAGCAGCGTTTTAATATCTGGGCAACTTGGGTCAAAGTGGTCGTGGGTGTAATTCCTTCGGTTATTATCGGTTTTCTGCTAAATGATTGGATGGATCAGCATCTGATGACTTGGCAGGTTGTCTCAGTAGCTTTGATTTTTTATGGTATTGCCTTTATTCTGATTGAAAATTTCCAAAAGAGTCGCAAACCGCGTGTTAGTACCGTTAGTCACTTAACATTAGGGGATGTCATCAAAATTGGTTTGTTCCAAGTTTTGAGTATAATACCTGGTACTTCACGTTCTGGCGCCACGATATTAGGCGGACTATCTATCGGCGTTTCGCGTGAGGCAGCGGCGGAATTTTCATTCTTTCTTTCAATTCCCACAATGTTAGGTGTCTCGGTCTTAAAGATTGGCTCCTATCTGCATGATCATGGTATGTTTTCTGTTGAACAAATTGTTGTCTTGCTGGTAGGCATGGTAATTTCTTTCTTAGTTGCCTATGTGGTGATTAAATGGTTGCTGAGATTCATACAAACGCATGATTTTAAGGCATTTGGCTGGTATCGAATCATACTGGGCGTTGTGGTGATTATTTTTGGTTTTCTGGGTGTTATTCACTAAAACATTTCCCTGACTGAAAACTTATCATATTTAAGCAATTAATTAGCAATTAAAAAAACAGCCTTGATAGGCTGTTTTTGTTTAGGCGATTTTTATACTCGCGCCGTGATTCCCACCGCGAATTTCTGCTAGTTTGTCATCGATCATTGAAAGCACGACTTCTTGATTCTTAGGATCTTCAAGGTTCCAGCGCTGGAGATCAACGCGCATTTTTGGCGACTTGTCGAAATCATCAAACCATTGCTTATAGGCAGCCCACATTTTGTGGTAGTAATCGCGCAAAGATGGATTGTTTTCGAATTGTTCGTAGGGACGTGCACGTTTTTTAATACGATACAAAATTGTGTCGAAATCCGTATCAGCGTAAACCATCAAATCCGGTGCTTTCTTTTTTAGTCCCTGTAATTCGGACATCATATTATCCAGCAATTCGTTGTAAACAGACATCTCTTGATCGGAAATATTGCCATCCAAATGATTTTGTTCGGTAAAGAGGGCATCCTCATAAATAGATCGGTCTAAGACATTGTTGTCATCCGCTAGAGCAGATTTAATCATGCTAAAGCGCCGGTTCAAAAAATAAATCTGTAAAAGAAAACCGTATTGTTTTGGGTCGGAATAATAAAGCGGCAGCACGGGGTTGTCAGCCACCGGTTCATAAAAAGGCTTTGTGCCCAAATGGTCGGAAATCAATTTTGTTAAAGTCGTTTTTCCAACACCAATCATTCCTGCTGTTATTATCACCATATCTCCCCGCTTTCAGCTTTTTTCTTATTTAATTTATCATCTAGGCGAACATAAAAGGGTGGATAAGTCTGTGGATTTATTCATCTACCGTATTTTGTAGTATACAAAAAGCTCCATAACAGCGCTTTAAAAATGTTACAAGTTTTATACAGTGCTTAAGCTTTGTTCGCGCCTTGGTTGCTTTTCTTCAATTCATTGCGAATTTCAGTCAGCAGCTTTAATTGAGGATCTTCTTTAACCGCCTCTTTAGGATTTTTCTTGAAGAATTTGTTGATCGCTTTGATGATCAAGAAGATCACCAGTCCGACAATGACAAAATTAATAATATCGTTCAGCACTTGGCCATACCTGAATACGGCAGAGCCGATTGAAAACTTCAAAGCCGATAGATCAACCGCTCCGGAGAAAATCGCAATTATCGGTCCGATTAAATTATCGACAATTGATTTGACAATCGCAGTGAAAGCAGCTCCCATTACAACGCCAACTGCTAAATCAATTGCATTTCCGCGAATAATGAACTCTTTAAACTCTTTTAACATCGATTTCTCCTAGAATTCTCCTAAAATTTAAATTTACTTGAAAATCATAGCAAAAAATTTGAATTTTTGTCCTTTTTTTTGCGATAATAAGGAAGTCGCGTATTAATGCCCCGATGGCGGAATTGGCAGACGCGCAGCGTTCAGGTCGCTGTGAGAGCAATCTCGTGCAGGTTCGACTCCTGTTCGGGGCATCATTGACGAACACCGTATTCACTTTAATGAATACGGTGTTTTTTTATTTATAATTGCATGAATATTGCTAGTACCGTATCTATCAGCGTTTTTGCTGATTGACGAATTATTTGTCGCTATCATCTTCATCTTTAGGTGTGACATCTTTTGGTGCTTGGCCAGAGTTGAAAGTCTCATCATAATCTGTCGAAGAAGGCCGCTGGTGGCGGGAAAAGTAGGCCAAAATGTAGATTGTCAGGCCAATAATCACAAATAGCCACCACAAGCGCAGAATCAAAATGACCAGAAAAATGATGACAGCTGCGGTATCAATGTAAATGTTGTAGGGTTTGGCAAATTTTTCCGAGAGAAAAAGAACCAGCAGCAGAATTAAAAAACTAATGATGATTGACATTTTTGTCCTCCTTATTTAAGGATACATGGTCACTGCGTTCAGCGCTTAACTTTCAGTTTATGCTGTCTTAATCTTCTTTTAATCTGTCGCATGAATAATCAAAGGTGTTCCAAGGGCAGATTACAATCTAATTACCCTTGGGACAACCCTCCCTTTAAAATATTGAATCCCCCTGAAACAAGCTGAAAAAACTTTCTTAAAAATATATAAATTTTAATCCCAAATCAAAGCAGCGATGAAACGCTGTTTTTTTTGTGTCTGAAGATTGTTTTCGGACGCTCGCAAACCCTAAGGGTGTTCTTTAACAGACAAGATTGTATAATGGCATTAACTGTATTGGAGGTTTTTATGGCAGAAGTTGAAAGTTTTACATTGGATCATACAAAGGTTAAAGCACCATATGTGCGTTTGATCACTGAAGAAAAAGGGCCGAATGGGGGCACAGTTGCCAATTACGATTTGCGGCTGGTACAACCAAATGAGACAGCTATTGAAACAGCTGGTATCCACACATTAGAGCATTTATTTGCTGATTTGATGCGCAACCGCTTGGACGGTATTATTGATATTTCTCCCTTTGGCTGCCGCACGGGATTTCATATGATTTCTTGGTACACTTATTCGACTGAAGAGGTGGCCAAGGCGCTTAAGTCGACATTGCAGGAAATTGTCGATAAGATCAAGTTTTCTGATATTCAAGGTGTTAGTGCTAAGACCTGCGGCAATTACAAGGATCATTCGCTGCATAGCGCAAAAGAATGGTCTAAGATCATTTTGAGCCAGGGTATTTCCTCTGATCCCTACGTTAGAAAAGTTGTTTAATTTGATAATCAGCCCTGTCAATGTACAGGGCTTTATTTTGTCTTATTTTTAGCTTGTTTTTGCAAACGATGTAATTTTGCAACGAGCTCCGGTACGCCATATTTTTCGATTGAATCTGCGTATTTCAGCATACAGGCCTCTTGAGAAAAATCGGGGAAGTAGTTGCTCTTTAAATCCTGGTCCGGGTATCGGTTAGCAAATAGTTCGATCAGATTATAATAAGCAATCTGTTTAGCTGGATCAGAAGCATCGTAAACAACTTTTCCTATTGAATTGATAATTTTTGCACCCATAATCTAATTTCATTGTAAAAAGCTTATATTGAAAAAGAGTTAAAGACAGGTTACTCAAGCGTGAAAAATTTGCTATTTTGCCTCAATTTTGTCATACGCCGAAGTGATGTGGATTTTTTGCAACATAAATGTAAATTGCTTAACAAGGTCTGCAAGTGCTAGAATTACAACTGTTTTTCACAAACTTTTATTTCACAGAGAAAATGGAGATCAACTTTTGTTTGCAATCATAATTGGACTATCTATCGGTGTCGGTCTGCCCATTCAGACCGCAATTAATTCACGACTCAGGACTTTACTAGCTTCGCCCTTACTTTCGTCAATGATTTCGTTTACAATCGGGGCAGCTTTTTTGCTGATTGTTAATTGGCTTGTCTCAGGGAAAGCGGGCATTAATTTATCCTTAGCGGCTAACCAGCCTTTTTGGATTTGGACCGGCGGGATATTTGGTGTCATTTTTCTGACCGGCAACATTCTGCTGTTTCCTAAATTAGGCAGTGTTCAGACTGTCATCATGCCGATTGTCGGACAGATCGTCATGAGTATGCTGATCGATAATTTTGGCTGGTTTTTTTCACCAAAACATACTTTAGGTTTTTTGCGTGTTATTGGTGCACTTTTATTGCTTGCCGGCGTTTTTCTGGCTGTGGCGGCGCGGGATTTGTTTGCCAGCATAAGAACATCACGCTTGCAGCAGGCTAGGCCTTCGTCTAGTAATCGATTGCTGAGTTGGGTTTGGCGGGTTAGCGGCTTTGTCATCGGGATGTTCAGTGCCACTCAAACAGCCATAAACGGCCATCTGGGAATTATTTTGCATTCCCCAATCAAATCAGCCTTAGTATCTTTTGTGGTCGGTACAGTGGTGCTTTGGCTGCTGGTGCTGATTGTTGAACATGGTTATCATTTGTCAATTGCTGCCCATCAAAAGGCGCCTTGGTGGATTTGGATCGGCGGCCTGATTGGTGCTTTATTTGTTTTGGGAAACGCCTATCTAGTGCCTTTGATCGGGACCGGCCTGACTGTGGTTGTGGTATTGTTGGGACAGATTGCCGGCAGTATGCTTGTTGATCAATTCGGCTGGTTTGCCGCGAAAAAGAATCCAGTTGATTTGGCACAAATTGCTGGTATCGTTTTGATGGTTGCCGGCGTCGCTTTGATTAAGCTTTTTTAAGAAACGGCGTAGACTGAATTTTAGATTAAGCAGCAAGGGACTGGATTTTGATCGTTATATTATTTAGAGAAAGTGTGGAGCTGATCATTTTTATGCTGTTCGGCTTTTTACTTCTCAAACTCGGGTGGATTAAAAAAATACATATTAATGGGTTATCAGGTTTGCTGACGAAATTGTCTCTGCCATGCGCAATTCTTATGAGTTGTCAAATGCCCTTCAGCTGGCAAACGGCGCAGGTCATTGGAGAGTCGGCTGTCATTAGCCTGTTGTTTATGATTGTGACGCTGCTTTTAGCGTTGCTAATGCCAAAAATTTTCAGGATTAAAGCTGACCTGAAAAATATTTGGGTGGGATGCTGTACTTTTTCAAACATATTGTTTATCGGTATCCCGATTATCGGCAGTTTGTACGGACATGTAGGACTGATTGTATTGGTGACCTATAATGCGTTCTCAAATCTATTTCTGTTTTCTTTTGGTATCAAACTATATTCATCTGTCTCTAAGTTCGAATGGCGGTCTTTCTTGCTCACACCGGCCATTGCAGCCTCTATCTTGGGATTCCTGCTCTTTTTCGCCCGTATCCGCATTGTATCTCCAATCAGCGAAACTCTGAGTGATTTGGGTAATATGACGGCACCGCTTTCTATGCTGATCACGGGCGCCTTATTTGCGCAAACGGATTTTCAGCACCTATTTAAACGACTCGATCTCTATGAGTTCTGTCTGACTCGCTTGGTTATTCTGCCCCTGGTACTTGTACCGCTTTTAAAATTCGGCATCCAAAATCAAATTATTCTCGGTGTGATGGTGATTGCAGCTGCAATGCCAGCTGGTGCCATCAATACAGCCTTAGCCGAATTATATTCGGGGCAGGGCAGACGCGCCTCAGAATATGTTGTGAGTTCAACGCTGCTGTCTATGCTGACGATTCCGCTAGTCGCTTGGGTCAGCTTGTTTGCATAAAAAAAGCATCTCCGAAAATCGTTTGGATTTGGAAATGCGATAGATGTTTAGACTGCTTTAGCTTTAAGCAAAGCTTCGATATCTGGTACCATTTTCTCAGGATTTGTCTCTGGTGCATAGCGCTTTACGGGGTTGCCTTGTGCATCGACCAAAAACTTCGTGAAATTCCACTTAATCATTTTGCCGGCTGGAGCTGGTGCATTGTCTTTCAGGAATGTAAACAGCGGCAATGTATTTTTGCCGTTAACTGAAATAATTTCATGCATGGGGAAACTGACACCATAAGTTGTCCGGCAGATCTGTGCTGCTTCCTGACTTGAATCAACCTCTTGCTTGAACTGGTTGGAAGGGAAACCCAAGACCATCACACCTTGATCTTTATATTTTTCATAGATGGCTTCTAAATCATTGAATTGTGGTGCAAAGCCGCATTTTGTGGCCGTGTTGACAATGACGAGGATCTTGTCTTTATACTTATCGAGCTTGTAAGATTCGCCATTCTCTAACGTCACTTCATAATCGTAAATTGACATTTATTCTCCTTTGAATCAATCCAGTGGATTGATGGCGTCAATGATTGAATGTGTTCAATACGCTGCGCTAAAGAATAGTTTACTACTTTGTGAATTTTTCTTTTTCGCTCTTCAGGTCGAATCAGTCTACGCCGATAAGCTGGTCTTGCAGTTGGGCGAGTTCCTCTGAAATATAGACTGGATATTTATTCGGATTAGATAAGCGCTTGCTCTCTTCGGGCAGTTCTTTGAGCGCTGATCGGCAAGCAGCCTGAATTTCTTTGACAGTCGGGGAGGTATAAACAGGTTTTCCTTGGTCGAAGATAGTTGTTTGCAATGCTTTGAAATCAAAATCGCGCAAGAAACTGTGCTGTCTGGTATCAAGCGGATCAGCCGAACGGACTGAAATCTGACTATTAGCAGATATTTCTTCATCTGCGAGTGTGATCACATCCGCAAAAGCTTCATGCGTTTGTTTATTGTATAAACGATAAACTTTTTTTAATCCTGGTAACGTTACTTTTTCACGGCTATCGCTAATCTTGATCTTTGGAACCAGATGGCCATCGTGGACAACAGCGACTAATTTGTAAACGCCGCTTAAGACTGGGTCGCTGGCACTCGTAATCAGTTTTTCGCCAATGCCGAAGTTATCTATCGGTGCTTTTTCGTTTAACAGCAGGGATTGAATGGTCGTCTCGTCTAAGGCGTTGGAGGCTGTGATCTTGGCTTTTTCAAAACCGGCTGCGTCTAATTGCTGCCGGGCTATTTTAGCTAAATGGGCAATGTCGCCGGAATCGATGCGAATACCAATCGGCTGGTGACCTTGCTTGACTAGATCACCAAAGACTTTAATAGCATTGGGTACTCCGGAATTGATGACGTCATAGGTATCTACAAGCAAGGCACAATTATCCGGATAGAGTTCAGCCCATTTTTCAAAGGCGGCCAATTCGCTAGGGAAAGCTTCGATCCAGCTGTGAGCCATTGTGCCGGCTGACGGCACATCGAATAATTTGGCTGTCAGCAGGTTAGAAGTACTGGCACATCCGCCAATGATTGCCGCTCGAGCGCCAAAAGTCGCTGACATTGGTCCTTGAGCCCGGCGTGCACCAAACTCCATGATGGGACGGCCTTGAGCTGCATAAGTAATGCGACGCGCTTTTGTAGCGATCAGCGATTCATGATTAATGATGCTTAATAAGAGTGTTTCAAAAAGCTGAACCTGGATTAGCGGGCCTCTGACCGTCAGAATCGGTTCCCTGGGGAAAATCGGTGTGCCTTCGGGAACGGCGGTCATTTCACCGCTAAAATGGAAATCTTTCAGAAATAACAAAAATTTCTCGGTGAAGAGATGCAAGCTATCCAGATACGCCAGATCTGTTTTTTCAAAATGAAAATCGGCAACCGCATCGATGGCCTGTGCCAATCCGGCTGTCACGACAAAACTGCCGTTGTCCGGCACTCGTCGATAAAAGATATCAAAAATGCCTTCTTCATCGGGAATTGTCTGCTGATAGCCGTTAGCCATCGATAATTCATAAAGATCAGTAACCATTGACAAGTTCATATAATTGGCTTCTTTCACAAGTTATTTGATTCAAGTAATAATATATTATAGTTGCTGCAGAGATACAAAATTTTGGAGCTTATAAAAAAGCATACCGGCGATTGAGAGTCGTGGCATGCTTGTTTGAAAGATTAATAAACAGGACCGTAATATGGCTGGTAAACGACGTTATTAAAATCGAAATCTTTCAGCTGACTAATTGTGATAACTTTCGTTACACCCATTGCCGGCATCAAATTTACGGCTTCATTTTCACCATCCGGCACCACGAGAACAACTGCTTTATGGATAGCATAGGCATAACCTAATTCCCAAGCAATACCTTCGTCAGCTTCGTTGGGCAGATACATTGCGACAACCAGGTCGCTTGTATTAATACCGTTGACATCACCATTGAAAGTACCCATTTGCCATTCGCTGTCGTTTAGCAGTTCAGGGTGTTCTGTCACGGACAATCCTTTGTATTGGTGATCCAAGGGATAGTAGGAGTGCGCCCAGTTAATTGACTCGTTTTCCTTGATCAGGCTGATGCCTTTGTTCATGTTCTCGACTTGCGTGTCGGTGAACCAAGAACAGGCGAAATAAACTTTTTTCATGCAGATAACCCTTTCGTTTCAAGTTTGCAAATTTTATTATACTACCCGGCTGCCGGCCTTTGAGGCGATTTTATGAATTGGATAAAGCTTTGCTGAGGAAAATCACCAAATAGTGCGATTCGCTGGCAAGATCAATTTTGCTGCTGGGGAATAGCATCATCCTAATTGCAACAGTAAAAATGCTGGCTGCGACCAATGAAAGAATACGAGGCGCCGGCCAATCGACGAGCTGCTTTTTTGCTTGCAGGATACGTATTGGTTTTTCAGCCTGAACAATGATCGTATCGATAAATTTTTCTTTTAACAGTGAAAGCATCTGCGGATCAGTCAATACTTGTGCGAATATAATTTTCAATACTTTGTGGTTTGCCTGAATGAAGGCAAGACGGTCTAAGACTACGATATTGAGAAGTTGTTCCAAGTCATCGTAATCGCGATTTAAATTTTGGCCGGCAAATTCCTGAACCGCTCGAGGGAAAACTTCTGTCAGAATCGGTGTCAGTACTGCTGCTAATAAATCTTGTTTGCTTTTAAAACGCCGGTAGACAGTGCCTTGGGCAACGTGAGCCTTCGCCGCGATTTCAGCGGTGCTGGTTTTATCAAAACCTTTTTCGGCAAACAAATCCAAGCTGGCTTTAAGAATCTGCTGCTGTTTCTCTGGCAAATCCTGCATCTGCAGCAAGACTTGGTCGAAAATTGTTTGTAAATCGTTTTCCGGCATTTTAGACCCTCCTATAACGGCGCATGCCCAAAATATTCAGAGCAATGAAGATAATGACAAATAGGCAGAGAATAGCCAATGATTTCCAGATATCGCCTAGCTGCCAATTTTTCTCAATGACGTTCGTCAGTGCTGAAGCGCCATAATACAGCGGCATAATATGAGCAATTGCTTGGAGCCAGCCAGCCATATGGTCGACCGGAATGAGGCCGGAGAAGAAGACTTGCGGGACAACGATCAGCGGAATGAACTGAATCATCTGGAATTCGCTGCTTGCAAATGTCGAAACAAAAATACCCATGGCCAAAGCAATCAGAGCCAGCAGCAAATCAATCATAATGACCAGCCAGAGAGCACCGAGAATCTCGACTTTTAATACTGCAATGACATAAAACACAATGAGCAGCGTCTGCAAACAGGCAAATAGGCCATAGCCGATCAGATAGCCGACAATAATTTGACTGCGGCGAATTGGTGTGGCGAGCAAACGATCCAATGTTCCTGAAGTTCTTTCGGTTAAAAGTGAAATGCCCGAGATCAGAAAAACAAAAAAGAAAACGAAGAATCCCATGAAAACTGGTAAAAAGCTTTGAAAGAAAGTGGAATCACGGCTTCCGTACAGATAATTGCTTTTTGTTTTGTATTGCTGGGGCGATGCTTGTTTAGCGGCAGGCATTTTTCCAGGAAGAAGCTGGCTTTGAGCCTTGGCCTGCTGAATCAGTTTGGTTAGGTGGGCAACCAAAATTTTAGTATTGGCTACTTGCAGGGATTGTCTGACTATAGCAGTTTGCGAAAGATCGCTATTTGAATATGTCACAGTCAGCTGACGACCGGATTGGTTAATAAAGGCAGACAGGTTATTTTGTTTGATTAAATCCTTAGCCGAACGTCCGCTGGCATAGTGATCCAGCTTGAGATTTTTATTCTGCACGGCTCTTAAAAGAGTCTTATCCAGATTTTCATAGCCTACCTTAGTTTGATTATCCGAGTTCGTTTTAAACAGGAAAAACATCAGCGTCAAGATCAGCAAAGGCGCTAAAAACATTAACGCGATCGTGCGTTTATCATGACGCATTTCTAAAATGACGCGACTAACAATTGCCAACACTGCTTTCATTTTTGAATCTCCTTATTCTGTTCGCCTGCTGCTAAAAAGACAGCTTCAATGCTATCAACTTTGTATAAATCTTTTAATTCCTGTGGTGTGCCGGCAGTGATGACGCGGCCTTCACGGATTAAAGCCAAGTAATCACAGCGTTCGGCATCAGACATAATATGCGTTGTAATAATGATTGATTTGCCTTGCGTTTTCAGGTGATTTAATTCCTGCCAAATTTGCAGGCTTAATGCCGGATCAATGCCTACAGTCGGCTCGTCTAAAATTAATAATTGCGGATCGGCTAATAAGGCAATCGCTAATGACAAACGGCGTTTCATACCACCGGAATAATTGCTGACACGCTTTTTTAAATCATGGGTGAGATTGACAATACCGGCGGCGTAATCAATCGACTGTAACAATTCCTGCCGTTTCAAAGACAATAAACGGCCGAAGAAAAGCATGTTCTCCAAACCGCTCAGATTATTATATAAGGCATCCGATTGGGCCATATAACCGATTTTCTCTAAAATAGGGCGGTTTGGCATTGATTGGTTCAGCACTTTGATTTGGCCAGAATCGATGGCTGTCATACCCATAATCGCCTTGATCAAAGTCGTCTTGCCAGCACCCGAAGGGCCGATTAAGCCCATTAGCTGTCCAGGATGAAGCTGGATACTAGCATCTCTTAATAAGACCTGCTTTTTGATCGTTTTATAAACGTGGCTTGCATCAACACTTATATTCTGTACCATATTTATTTTCACTTTCTTTGAAAATGTGAGTGACCACTCACTCACATAGAATTGTAACACGAACAGATGGCAATGCCAAAAATTAGACCAATCGTTAAACCAGTTGCCTGTTTTCTCAGGCAATGGGTGTTTACAGAGTAGGATTAAATATGTTTAACAGTTCATTAAAGGGGAGAGACAGATTATCATGCCGGCAATTCATGTATTTTCGGAAATTGGCAAACTGAGGCGCGTTATTGTGCATCGGCCAGGCCGGGAGGTTGAAAATTTGACTCCGGCAATCATGAAGAGGCTGCTGTTCGACGATATTCCTTACCTGCCGATTGCACAGAAAGAACATGATGCCTTGGTCCGGATTTTACAAGAAAACGGTGCTGAGGTTCTATATCTGGAGCAGTTAACTAGTCAAGCCATTGCAGCTGGCCGAATTAAATCAGCCTTTCTGGAGAAAAATCTGCAAGAAGCCGGGCAAGCTTCGGGAGCAATTCACGACGCCTTAAAAGAATATCTGTTAAGTCTGGATACTGATCGTATGGTCAGCAAATTGATTGAGGGTGTTCGGAAAAATGAGCTCGATGTTAAAGCAGATGATTTAGTCAGCGCTGTTGATGACCCTCATTATCCTTTTTACATTGATCCGCTGCCGAGTATGTATTTCACGCGAGATCCGCAAGCGTCGATTGGCGAGGGCTTGACTATTAACCGTATGACTTTTGCTGCACGCCAGCGCGAATCAATGTTTATGGAAACAGTAACCAAATATCATCCGAGTTTTGCAAGAGGAGACTTTTCTGTCTGGCGAAATCGTGATCACCAAACACATATTGAGGGTGGGGATGAACTAATTTTGTCAGATCATGTCCTTGCGATCGGCATTTCTCAAAGGACTTGTGCTGCGGCAATTCAAGATGTGGCCAAAAAATTGTTTGTTGATAGCGGTCAGTCGCATTTCGATACCGTAATTGCGATCAAAATTCCAGAAAACCGCGCCATGATGCATCTAGACACGGTTTTAACAATGGTTAATTTTGACCAGTTTACAGTTCACCCTGGTATTTTGGATGCCGGGGGCAAAATAGACACCTGGACTATGCATCCAGCTGATAACGCACAGGGCTTAACGATTAGTTATAGTCAAGACTTAAAAAGCGTTTTAAAAAACGCCTTAGGAGTTTCGGAACTTGATTTGATTCCGACAGGGGCTGGTGATTTAATCACGGCACCGCGGGAACAGTGGACGGATGGCTCAAATACTTTAGCAATTGTGCCAGGAGTTGTGGTTACTTATGATCGCAATTATGTATCGAACGCACTTTTACAGCACCATGGAATTAAAGTGATCGAAACTGTTTCTAGTGAATTATCTCGCGGCCGTGGCGGCCCGCGTTGTATGACGATGCCTTTAATCCGCGATGATATTTAATTGCTAAAAAAAACGGCCCCATAAGGAGGTCGTTTTTATTTTGCTTAATGGTTGTTGACGAATCAAGCTTCAGCATACCAAGGATAATGGAATGACTGGTCAAAAGGTTTGTCAACACGCTGATAGGTATGAGCACCAAAGTAGTCACGCTGAGCCTGCAAGAGGTTAGCTGGCAAAACTTCAGAACGATAAGAATCAAAGTAAGTGATCGCTGCAGACATCGAAGGAACGGGAACACCAGCTTTAACAGCCAATGCAACGACGTCACGAACGGCATCTTGATACTTGTTTGCAATATCTTTGAAGTAATCATCCAAGAGCAAGTTGTCCAAGTCAGGCTTCTTGTCATAAGCATCAGTGATGTTCTGCAAGAATGCAGCACGGATGATGCAGCCGGCACGCCAGATTTGTGCTAACTTACCATAATTAAAGTCCCAGTTGTACTGTTTAGCAGCAAAACGCAATTGTTCAAAGCCTTGTGCATAAGACATGATCTTTGAGAAGAACAGAGCCTTGCGGATCTCTTCGATTAACTCTTTTTTGTCAGCTGGCAGTTCAACTTTCTTGTCTGGGCCATTGAGAACTTTAGAAGCTGCGACACGCTCGTCTTTCATCATTGAGATGTAGCGAGCGTAGACAGCTTCAGTGATAACAGATTGCGGTACTTGAACTTCTAGGGCATCACCAGAAGACCAGCGGCCAGTTCCTTTATTGTTACCACGATCCAAAATCATATCAACAATTGGCTTGCCGGATCCTAGATCATCTTTACGAGTCAAAATATCAGCAGTAATTTCAATCAAATATGAATTCAATTCGCCTTTATTCCACTCTTTGAAAATATCAGCTGTTTCATCAACAGACAGACCAAGGACATGACGGAGAATGTTGAAGCTTTCGTCAATGATTTCCTCATCGCCGTATTCAATACCGTTATGTACCATCTTGACGTAATGTCCGGCACCGTTTTCACCACAGAAGGTTACACATGGCTTGCCATCTTGTGTGGCTTTAGCAGCAATTTGTTCGAAGATAGGACGAACTAATTCATAGGCTTCTTTTTGTCCACCGGGCATCAAGGATGGTCCCTGCAGAGCGCCAAGTTCACCACCGGAAACACCGGTACCAATAAAGTTAATTCCTGAATTTGCTAAACGCGCATTTCTTGCAATTGTATCTTTGAAGAAAGTATTTCCGCCATCGATCAAGATATCACCCTTATCCAAAATTGGGATCAATTCATCGATCACAGCATCAGTACCAGCACCAGCCTTAACCATTAACATGATTCGACGTGGTTTTGCGATTGATTTAACGAAATCTTCAATCGTGTAAGAAGGGATTAATTTCTTTTCTGAATGCTTTGCCATAACATCGTCCGTTTTTGCACGGGAACGATTAAAAATAGCTACGGTATAACCGCGGCTTTCAACATTTAATGCCAGGTTGCGGCCCATTACGGCCATCCCAACAACACCAAAATCTGCTTGAGTCATAAAATTCCTTTCAATTTAGAAATTGTGAAATTTTTTTGATAGCTTTTTCACAACTACGCTCTTAATTATATCTCAAAAAAAATACTAGGTCACAGGGATTCTCAATCTTAGAAGAAACGCCTACTCAGTGATCAGCTAAAAGGCACCGCCTCCGCCTCCGCCGCCTCCGCCGGAAAAACCGCCGCCAGATGAGAAACCGCCTCCGCCACCGGTCCAGTTGCCGCTGTTTGAAATATTGCTTGGTGTTGGTGCTGAGCTGCTGACGAAATTATTATCGACTTGCCACATTGGGAAATAATAGTAGGCAAATAACAGCGGTGTCACTGACGACTTGATTTCATCGGCAGCTAAATTGCTTCGAAGGTATTTGGCCACTCGCTCGGCCTCATCGAAAACCACCGCATAAGCTAAGATGCGGTCCCAGATAGCAACGTCTTGGATCTGCCTAGCATCGAAATGTCCGATATCGCGCAGCATTGATTTAAATCCGTCCCAACGATATTTTTCTTGAAAACCATCACTTGTATAATACAAACTTGGTGCTTGCCGGAAAACAAGATAAATGGCTGCTGCAATCACAAGGTAGGCTGCCACAAAGAGAAAGAAATAGGCATTTTGCAGGAGAAAACCTGCCACTACCAAAGCCGTGATGCCTAAAAGCGAAGCTAGAATATAAAGAGCCTGTGCAGAATTCTGTCGACTCCGGGCCATATCCGTCTGTTCTTGATCGACAATCGAAAATTTATCTGCTTCTCGATTGATTTGGCCAATGAAGCTTGGTAGTTTGCGACGAATCTTCTTATTCACTTTAGATTGAGCATTTTTTAGCTGATTTGCATCAAAGGCCGCATTCTCTTCATCAAAAAAGGCGGAAAGAATCGTGTCTTCGAATGGTTTTATGTCATTCTTGTTAGCTAGATTGAAGAGAATATGTTTGGAATTGAGCTTGCTGGCGGAATTGATTTTGACATTTTTACGTGCAATTAAATCCATGAAGGTTGCCGATAATAGTTTGCCTTTATCGTGATCGCTTTTAGAAAAATCGTCTGGTGAAAGCCGGGCAGCGATCACAGCTGGTCCAAGATCGTTAGGAATGTCGAAATCATGTACGACTGGCCGGTCAACCCCGGCAGCGGCTTGGGCACGTTTATAATCTTTTTTTAACCGTAAATTGGTTCGGATAAGTTTTAGCGCGGCCAGAAATAATAAGATCGGTGCCAAAAGGAGACTGAGGATCAATATGATGCCGCTTCTTACGTGGGAACGAAAGGTGATGGCACTCTCTTGTTTGAGAATTTCTGAGGCACGATTGTTGTTCTCATGAAGTGGCGGAAACTGTGTCACAGCCTTATTCCAGTAACTATGAATTTCCAGTCGCTGGTTTGCTGGTATTAGCGGGGAGCTCACTGAAACACGGCCTTGACCGGGTTTTACGTCAACTCTGCCGTTCACGCCGGCCGGTGTATGGACCCAAGCTCTCAGTGTTTTTGCCTGGCCAGGCAGCTGCACTTGCATCGAGAAGTTTCGGATATCGGCTTGCCAACTCGAGATAGGAAGCCAATTGAGCTCATCAATTTTAGAATTGGCGGCGATTAGGTTTGCAAAACGCCAAATCAAACGTACACGGATTTCCTGTCCTGGCAGAACATGATCAAAAAGCTTTACCTGCAATGATTTTGCTGCTGCTGATCCTGCTTGAGCGCTATCGGGATTGCTAATCAGCTGAGCATAGAAAGGATCCTGCTCGAATCCGCTGCTCTTGCCGCCAATTGTCCAATAGCCGTTTGCAGGACGCAATGCCTCCCAGCTATTATTTGAAGCGTTGAACACTTCAAGAGAAGTCAGGGCGATTGCAAAACCTTTTTCATTTTGCGCATTGGCCAACTGATTAATAAAAACGCCATTATGCTCGCCATCAAAGCGATAAGTCAGTTCTTGTGTGAAATCAGCAACATTGTCGCTTTTATGGATGGCCAGCTTGGATTGATAGCGGCTAATTTCGTAATCCGCTGCCGAAGCCTTGTGGCCCATGAGATTGCCAGACAAAAAAACCGTTGCAAAAACGGTCAGTAACAATAATAGTTTTTTATAAATCGTTTTTTTAGTCATGATTTAAAATCAACTTTAGGAACTGCTTTTTCATTTTCAGGTGTTTGCAAAAGTTCAAAGGGCTTGAAATTAAAGGATTGTGCAACCAGATTTGCTGGAAACTGCTGGATGCTCGTATTGAAGTTGGCCGACATAGAATTAAATAGTTGTCTGGTATAGGAGATTTTATCTTCAGTGTTAGACAATTCATTCATGAGCTGGGTGAAGTTGCTATTTGCTTTTAAATCGGGATAAGCTTCTGCAACGGCCATTAAGCGGCCCAAAGCATTTGTCAGGCCATCAGAGGCGGCCAGTTTATCGTTTAGGCTTGCTTGCTTGTCTAAAGTAGACTGGCTTAAATTTCGCGCACGGGTGACATCTTCGAGGACAGTCTTCTCGTGAGCTGCGTAACCCTTGACCGTTTCAACCAAGTTGGGAATCAAGTCGTTTCGCCGTTTTAACTGGACATCAATTGCTGAGCTGGATTCAAGAACATTATTTTTTCCTTTTACAAGACCGTTGTATGTCAGGATCGTATAAAGGATGACCAGCAGCAAAAGTACCAGGATAACAATTAACCATATAGGCATAAGAATGAACCTCCTAACAATAATTTTAACATGTTATGCCGGCTTTTTGAGATAGGCAGATAGGCGGTTAATGGCCGTATCAAGGTCTTTATCGGCACCAGCACATGAAATACGCACATAAGCTTTAGCAGTGTCCGAGAAAATTGAACCTGGAAAGATCTGCACACCGGCTTTTTGTGCGAGTTCAACACAAAATGGAAAGGCATCATCGCCGAATTTATCTGGAATCTTAGCCCATACATAGAATGCACCGGTCGGAATATCAGCGTGGAAACCAAGATCTGTTAACGCATGAGCGACTTTACTGACACGCATTAGATAACGGCTTCTTGTTTTGATACCTGCATCCGGGTCCAAGGTCAGAGCTGAGGCCGCTGCCTCTTGAATCGGCGTTGCAACACAAGTCACCAGTGTATCCTGTATTTTTCTCATAGCCGTCATGACAGCACCATGTGCAATGACAAAGCCTAAGCGATAGCCGGTCATTGAATGAGATTTGGAAAGGCCGGTAATCAGAATTGTGCGTTCGGGAATGATGGCATAAAGAGAATGATGTGATCCTTTAAATGTCTGTTCAGCATAGATTTCATCGCTGAGAACCCAAAGATTCAGTTTTTCAAATGTATTTGCCAGGGCGGTTAATTCGTCCAAATTATAACTGCTGCCGGTCGGGTTGTTGGGGTAATTAACAATGATAGCAATTACTTTGATACCTTGAGCGGCAGCCTGATCATAAGTTCGCTGAATCAATTCCGGCGTCAGTTTGAAATCGCTTGTGGCTGTGTCGACAGGTACTTTTTGGCCACCAGCCAACAGAACTGAATTTGAATATTGTGAATATTCCGGTTCAACGATCATCACACCGTCACGGGGATTAACGATGGCCATCAAAGCTAAATTAATACTTTCGGCCGCACCAACTGTCACTAAAATATCGTCTGGCCCTTGGATACCGCAAGCATATTTATCGTTATAAAAATGGCAGGCTGCTTGACGCAAAGGCAGGATGCCTTGGCCATCTGCATAGTGAGAATGATCGGCATCGATTGATTGCTTGAATGCTTCTTTTGTTGTTTGGCCAACCGCAAAATCAGGGTCGCCAAAACCGAGGTCGATGAGATTCTCGACCGGTCCGACTTTATCCAAAAAATCTAGCATGGGATCATGGGGGATTCTTTCTACCAACCTGCTGAGCGGATTCAATTCTTTAGACATAGTCAACACCTTCTTGAATATAATTTGTCATTCTCTGCAATGCTTCGTCTAAGTCAGCGTCCGAGCTGGCATAGGAAATTCGGACATAGTTTTTTGCGTTTTTACTGAAGGCTTCGCCCGGTAATACAGCGACTTTTGCCTGATTGGCTAAACGGACTGCAAAATCGTAACCATCATTTCCAAAGGCAGCTGGAATTTTTGCAAAAACATAAAAAGCACCTTGCGGATTGACTGGCTCAAAACCAAGCAGTTTTAATTGTTTAACCAGGCGGTCACGTCGTTTTCTGTAGGCTTTTAATGCATATTCAGGCACGTCTTCACCAACTGTCAAAGCCGCAAAGGCTGCATCCTGGCTCAATGTGGAAACGGCAAATGCTAGTGCTTCGTGGACGGTCAGCATTTTTTTAATCAAGGCTGCATCGCCAAAGATAAATCCGATTCGATATCCGGTCATCGCGTGGGACTTTGAAAGGCCAGTCAACAAAATCGTCTGCTCCGGCAGCATTCTATAAAGAGAACTATGCTGCCCTGAATATGTCAGTGCTGCATAAATCTCGTCTGAAATCACCCAAATGCGGTGCTTTTTCAAAGTAGCCGCAATGGCAGATAACTCAGATTCCGAGTAGGTGACACCGGTGGGATTGTTTGGATAATTAATCAAGATGGCTTTGACAGGAACGGTGGCCTGATCAATAGCTCTCTCGATAGAGGCAGGTGTTATTTTGAAATTATCTGGAGCTGTATCCAAAGCCACTTTGACGCCGCCAGCCAGGGCTAGGCTAGTGGAATAGGGTGAATAACTTGGTTCGGGAATAATCACGCCATCGCCGTGCTCCAGAATTGTCATGAAAACAACGTTAATTCCTTCACTAACGCCTTGTGTGACTAAGACCTGGTCGATTCCGTCCAGGTGGATGTCGAAATGACGGTTAAAATATGACACAGCTGCGCGTCTGAGATTGGTTTCTCCTTGTGAATTTGCATAGTGGCTGCGGTCATGGCCGATTGATACTTTTGCGACGGCCTTGATGCGGTCATCAACAGCAAATCCGGGTTCTCCAAAAGTTAATTGAATTAGATCCTCGATATCACGGATTTTGGCTTGAAAATCCAAGATTGGGTCACGTTTCAGTTGATCAACAGTTTTATTGAGTGGAAGTATGAAGTTAGACATATTTTTATTATACGTATGACAAGCTCAAACTCATGTTCGATGTTAGAATAATTGGGATGAATTATGTCACGAATCTTAAAAAAGAGGATTTAGCCGGT